>JAAEPE010000746.1 GCA_024222395.1 Myxococcales bacterium | reverse complement strand
TTGTCGAAAAGCCACTGTCTGCAGCTACCTCCAAAGTACTCGCTGGCGCGTGCGAGAGAGCGAAGGAGTGAGTGCACGGAAAGGTCGAAGACGAACTCAGCCCACATGCCTCGCGAGTACGGCAAGGTCATGACAAAGAGCTGCCCCTACTTTCAAACTGGCTGCAGCGGCCTGTGCGACGACATCTACACCACGCGATTCGACAATCTCGAAGTCGGCGTCCGCTGCGCTCCCTAGGGGCTCTCGCAGTGCGTGTTCAAAGCCCATTTGTGCGCTATTGCCCCCCTCCAGCCATGCTCCGACAGTATCGATGATGGAGGCCACCGACCTCATGTAGGGCAATGACCTTGCCCATCTCAGGAGATTCAACGGGGGGTGGGAACGGGCAGTCATCGTTGAGCGACTGGTGGGTGCACGGGGAGTGGTGGTAGTCGACGTACTTCCGCAAGACTCGAAGCAAATGCCGGCCATTGAGAACAATGATGGTGTGCACTCACCAACTCACGTCCCGGCAGATTTCGGCTGAGGGAACACTCGTTCGAATGAGCGAGCTATCAGAAGCGAGGGCGAAGTCCGCCTCGAGCAAGGGGGTGTCTGAGAACAAGAAACAAGCTTCCGCCCGAATCCGTCCGGTCAAGATTGAATCGGAACCAGCGCAAACACCGACGTGCCAGCCGTCGGTGCGTTCGCCATCAGGCACCGTCGTCGTTGGTCTGTCGACCGTCGACATCGCCGCGTTTGAGAGGGCACTAAGCCTCGTCTTCGGTATTCTACGTAGCTCCGTTTGTGCCGCTTGACAACAACGCGACCGAGCGCACAATCCGCGGTATCGTCGTCGGGCGAAAGAACCACGATGGATCGCGTTCGGTGCGCGGCATCGAAGTTGCGGCGATCGCGTAAGGTGACCGGTCCATGTGTCGGTCAGTTATGCCTGACCACGTCATGCCCGAGAACACACCAACCTTCTTCCCCACAGCCGCCGACTTCCGAGCGCGACTCGAAGAGCACCACGCGACGATCGACCACCTCTGGGTGGGCTACTAGAAGAAGGCGACGAACAAGCCTTCCATGACCTGGGAGGACACGGTCGATGAAGCACTGTGCTACGGCTGGATCGACGGGATACGGAAGTCTCGCGACAACGAGAGTTACGTAATTCGCTTCACACCTCGGAAACCCAAGACAGCTATTTCTTCAGGGGCGGCTGTCTATCAAGCCAATAGGCTGGAAGCAGGAGCTCCGCGTTCAGCACCCCGGCGACCACCTCGCCTTCGTCTACGCTTGCCTTTGAGAGCTCTAGGGTTCCGTTCCCGAGGACGCCACCTATCTTCATCGAACCGCTCTTCATGTCCAAGTTCATCAAGAGTCCGCTCATTGCAGAAGCATCAGCATTGAAATCAAGCTTCGTTCCGGGACGAAATTGTTCGGTGTCAATCGTGACGAACAGCATCACAAGCACGCCGTCAGCCTGCATGGAGAAGAAACCGACCGTCGGTTTGTGATGCGACTCTTCCAGCGCAGTTGCGGTCACGCCGCTTGCACTGAACTTCATGACGGTGCCGCCCATCTCGATTTCCAAATCGACTCTGCCAGCGATGAGTGGATTTGCGGGTTGCGCGCTCAGCCACTTGGTATCGAATGTCGCGGACACCTTGCCTCCGACAACAGAGCATGGAGAAGAGCGAAGCGCACCGTTCCACGGCTGTGCTCCACTACCTACAGCGTATTCAATCGTCTTGCGACGTCCTCGGACGAAGTCTCTGACTTTGGCGAGGCCTTTGTCGAAGGCCCCTGCTGACACGTGCAAGTGGGGCTTGGCCAGCGCCTCAAGGGTCGCAATTTCACTGAGCATCGCTTCTGCATCCCACACGCTGAGTAGCTCGTGGAGCTTGCCGAGATAGCGCTCGCGAATCTCGGGAATCGCATATAACCTGCGCGGCAAGAGGCTGGTTGCGTACACCGACTCGGGGGCCTGGAAGCGACTTAGCAAGTCCGGATCGCCGAGCAACGAGTCTGCGCCCCAAGGGATGAACTGAAATCTATGGTCATCGGGCTGGTGGTATACGTAGTAGTTGTTCTGATTGTTGGTGTAGCCATCCCAGTGGCCGACGAGGCGCTCCATGGCCCAAAATGTGATGAAGGCATCCAGATCGAGGATCGTTTCGAGTGTGCTCATCAGCGATTCATCTGGCTCGGTCAATGCCGAAACAAGAGCCTGCAGATGAGTACGCCCACCGTCGGAGTTGCCGGACTTGAGCTGCATGGTATTGATCCATTTCGCCCGGAAGTCGGTAATGCTTCCCTCGTAGAGACGACCATCGTCACGTCCAAAGGCGCGCCGCAGAAAGGCCTTCTTGATCGGCTCGACGTTTGAATACACTCCAAGGGCAGTTCCATTCACAGAGACCCTGGCGAGGTTGCATCGTGGCGCAGGTACTCCGGCTCTGGAGAATGCACGGTAGCCAACGCACTGATGTGTCTGTGAGGCGTCCTGCTGATTGTTGTTGAGCGTCAACCTCATCACCCCCATGTATGGTTCAGCCAAGCGCACCTTAAGGGATGGTCGCGTATTGCTAATAGAACCGACATAGCCCTTCTTGCGCACCTCCGCGGCCACAGGTTCACCTCCATCAATAGAAATCGTTGCTGGCACGTAGTCGTAGGGGCGCTCGATCGGGCCATCTAAGCAGCTAGCACCAAAGACCTTCTCTCGGTCGTGTTGTTGCTTCCGCAACTTGTCCCATTCTTCGGGGGCGATGGTGAGTTCTACGGCTACCAGGTGCTCAAGTTCGAAGAGTGCATCCGTGTCAGCGGGCAGGCTGCTCGAGGATGCCCCCGGTACAGCCGGTACAGCAGTAGCATGCGACACCGCTGTCGGCGCGCAAGCTCCAGTGAGAAACAGAAACATCACTCCCAAAATCCATGGCATGCGCGGAGCCTACCTGACGAGGGGCACTCTCGCTATCACCAGACAACAGGCGGCTACGTTCCCAGGATGCTCTCGAAGCCGTCCAGAAGTTTCTCAAGCCCGAAGGAAAGTTCGTGCATGCCGTCATGTCGCCCCTCCATGACTTCCAGAGAAAGCGCTGCCAGATGCGGGTACTCTTCCATCGGCAGCTGAGGCATGAACTCTTCTGCGGCATCCTTGTACTCTTCCGGTGCAAAGGGGAAATTGAGTTTCTGTAGAGTGAAACCATAGACATAGCTGTCCAGGGTGTTCCAGATATGGTCGGCCTGCTCATAGGTGAAGCCAGCCGCAAGCAAGCAGCCCAATGTGGCGTCGACGTAGCGCAACATTAGAGGACCGATGTTGACCCGCGACATTAGGAGCATGGCCGCCCACGAGTGCTTCATAAGAGCAGCATGGGCAGACGACGCTCGCGCTCGCATCTGTTCCTTCCAGTCGGCTCCAACCTTGGGCACTGCGATCTCCTCCATGACAAGTTCGACCATGCCATCGAGAATCTCGTCCTTGTTCTTTACATGGTTGTAGAGGGACATGGCCTCGACCTTGAGCACCTGGGCGATCTTGCGCATGGAAAGAGCCTCGATGCCCTGCTTGTCCGCGATCTGTTGAGCCTTCTGCAGGACGCGCTCACGGCTCAATGGAATCTTAGATCTCTTCTTTTTGACTTTCTTTTCCACGACTTACCGCTCCTGGGATCTCTTTTTACCATACAGCGCAAGTTTCTGTCTTGACTAACTTACATCGTAAGCATAACTTACAGCGTAAGCAATGAAAGAACCAATCCCATATTCGACGCAAACAACGATGAGGGCGATTGTCGCAACTGGCTACGGCACACCCGAGGTGCTCAAGCTGACGAAGCGAGAGATTCCTACCCCAGGAGAATCCGACGTGTTGATCCGAGTTGTGGCTTCCAACGTGACAGCAGCAGACAGCATGATGCGTCGTGGTGACCCAGCCTATGCCAGACTCTTTCTTGGACTCACGAAACCCAAGGCGCCCATCCCGGGCACGGGACTGGCCGGCGTCGTAGAAGCAACAGGATCAGCGGTCGCACGCTTTCAAATCGGAGACGAGGTCTTCGGCGAGTCTGGCACCAGCTTTGGCGCCCACGCCGAATATGTCTGTGTCCCAGAAGACGGCGTGCTTCTTCCCAAGCCTGCGTTCTTGAGCTTTGATGACGCCGCGGCCATCTGTGACGGACCGTTGACGTCGTTCAATTTCTTACGACGTATGGCTGACATTCAACCAGGGCAACGAGTCCTGATCAACGGAGCCTCGGGTGCCCTCGGCAGCGCCGCAGTGCAGCTTGCCAAGGCCTTTGGTGCGACGGTCACAGGTGTATGCAGCAGCAAGAACCTGGAGTTCGTGAGCGATCTCGGTGCCGACGAAGTGATTGACTACACATCTCGGGATTTCACTCAAGAACACAACCGCTACGACGTCATCTACGACAGCGTGGGCAAGAGTTCCTACCGAAGAAGCAAGAGAGCACTTGCTCCTGGGGGGGCGTACCTGTCTCCAGTACTTAGCATTCCGCTGCTCTTTCAGATGCTCGCCAGCAAGTTCGGCAACAAGTCGGCCAAGTTCGATGCCACAGGTCTTCGCAAGGCCGATGAGCTTCGTGGCTTTCTGACCGAACTGCTCGACATGGTTCGCTCTGGCAAACTTCGCTCGGTCGTTGAGAGGATCTATCCTCTCGACAGGCTGATTGAGGCCCATGCCCTTGTCGACAGTGGACACAAGCGGGGCACGTTGATCGTGCGTATGGATGGCTAGGTCATTCGAATCATGAAAGCCATCATCTGCACCAAGTATGGATCGCCAGAAGTCCTGGTCCTGCGAGAAATCGACACGCCTGTACCAAAGGATGACGAAGTGCTCATCAAGATACGTGCGACATCGGTTACCGCCAGCGACTGTCTCATTCGTGGGCTGAATGCACCCTTTCTGTTCAAGTTTGTCGTTCAACTAATGATGGGATTTGGAAAGCCTCGAAACCCGATCCTGGGGATGACCTCCTCAGGCATCGTGGAACGCATCGGCAAGAACGTGACGCGATACGGAGTCGGTGATCCTGTCTTTGCCTATGGCGCGATCTCCCCAACCAAACTGCGCTTTGGTTCGTACGCCGAGTACATCTCCTTGCCCGAGGACTGGAACATCGCGCGCAAGCCCGACTGCCTGTCGTTCGAGCAAGCGGCCGCCCTTCCCTACGGTGGACTGCTGGCTTGGCATTTCATCAAGAAGGCAAACATCCAATCGGGACAACAAGTCCTCATCTACGGCGCCTCTGGGAGCATCGGTACCATGGCCTTGCAGATGGCCAAGAACGCCGGCGCAACCGTCACTGCAGTCTGCAGTGGCAATAACTTCAAGATGGTCGAGTCACTAGGTGCAGACAAGGTGATCGACTACACGCGCGACTGTGCGGCAACGAAATTGGAAGCCTACGATCTTGTCCTGGACGCGGTTGGCTGAGCAAGGCAAACTCATGCCCATCATCGATAGGAGTTTTGCGTTGGACGAGATGGTCCAGGCCCATGGATATGTGGAGCTAGGGCACAAGAGGGGCAACGTTGTGATCTCGGTCGCTCCGACTTCGGTGCCAAGTTCAAGTCGAAGATCGTAAACAGCAAGAGCGGCACCAGCACAGTAGTCATTGAGAATCTGGGAGCGGCCAGGACGGGGAAGGCGGGACGATTGAGTACACGCAAAAGGCCATATCAGTCGTCTCGCCTAGGGGCGCAGAATGTCTCAGGAGCGGACGGAGGTTTTCTCCCGTCTTTCTCCCGTAGCTCAGACGCACAAAAAGCCCCCGAAGTAACAAGCACTTCAGGGGTTAAAGTTGGCGGAGCGGACGGGACTCGAACCCGACTTACAGCTAGGAATAAAACCCAGGCGCTTCGTAGGTTTGCATTGATTTTGCGTTCTTAGCTGGAAGCTGGCATCCCTTTCGTTTCCGTCGTTTTCCGTTGATTACCGGGGTCTTTGGCAGAATTTGCCACGCGATTAGGAGCGGACTGATTCACCCTAGGCTCTTCTAATGGAAGCCGACTTCGTTTCCGAAAGCTACTCACGAAGTCGGGTTCGCCGAGGATATTCCACCACGCTTTAGCGCATTGGTCGGCTCCAGGGCAATACCGTTGCTAGCCATGCGCAATCGGTTAAGGAAATCCTCAATAATTTCGATCTGGCCGCAGAGGCGTGAATTCGGCACATAGGGCCGTTCTGGCTTCGGAATACCGCCCTTGGCACACCGCAATCGGTGGTGAGCACGGCAAATTCCCGACGAACGTGCCTGTGAGCTACTTACCAGCAGGATTCACCTTGACTCTAGCAACCCCGGGCGACGTGCTGTTAGAAGAATTCCTGCGCCACGCATGGAGCCTGCACCTCGGTTCGCTCGTATCGCGATCTCGGATTGCGAGCCATGGCCGGAGTATACGTCCATACGACCTCGTGACTCGCCTGCGCTTTGCCAAGATTTGGATGTACAATGCGTGAGTGACCCGGCGAAGGATATGCCTAAGGCGAGCCCAACAGCCTTGTGAAGCGTCTCCCTGGTCTACTTGAAGGGAAGACCGACGCCGACGCTCTCGGTCGCTTTGGGAGCCAACCCAATCGAGCCTTCGAGGTCGCTGTGAAACGGGTACAAATACACGAGGAAGGGGGCAAATATGCAGAGCGCCCACGCCATGAAGATAACACGCCTCTGCTTTTTCCACTTCGTCCAATTGCGAAGTTGGTCGAATGCGATAGCGCGGAAGAGAGCTTCTGCCACCGCAGGAAGTAACAAGAACATGCGGGCAACAATGGGCACGGGCGGCCCCGGAAACCCCTCAATAGGGCGCAGGAGCGTCAGAGGCACAAAGGCGATCGCAACGAGCAAGAGAACAGAGCGGCGCCAGGCAAGAAATGCCTGTTGCTCAGGATCGACAATGTGTTCCGCATCCGCGACGAGCGTTTTTCGCTTGCTGCGAAGGACCTCGTGACTTTGAATCTGCAGGCGAAAGGCCCGCCACAGTGAGATCCAAATGAAGCGCCCAGAGAGAGTCTCGATGGGAATGGTCGTGGTGGGCAGAGGTTGTCGCGCCGGCGTCGGTGCTGCGCCAGATGGATCCTCGCCCGCGTAGCTTGGCGCCACCGGCAAGACGGGCGCGCCTTGCCCCTGCCCGGCCGCCCCAGTGGAGGACCCAGTGGAGGACCCAGTCGGGTCCGGAACAACCGCAGTACCTATGAGCGTCCTTTTCTCGTCCGAACTCAAACCAGTCCCCATCTATGTCGCTGGTTGCAGCGGATCGCAATTCACGACGAACCACGCCCGTTTGTTGTAGAGAAATCGCAGGTATCGAGAATCACGCGAATCTCAGTAGTACGAGAAATTCCTATGCCAATCGCATGGAAGGCACACGGATCCACAGCCTGCCCTTCACAAGCGCGGTCCTGAGTCAACAGGTTATACCCCGTGCGAGGCACCTGAATTCTCCGCGAGCCCCCTCAAGGGTTCCCCCCAACCGGTCGAACTCACGAGGGACTTGTCCGTTGTTCCATTCATGCAAAGCGCCCACCCCAGGACTGGCCTATGCCAATCCTGCGATGCATCGACTGCTGCGCAGCCCGCCCAACACACCGCCGCAGAGCCATGAGCGTTCGCCTAAAGCTCATAACCATTATCCTTTTCGTGGCCCTGCTGCCCGTCTCAATATCCGCCTACACCATGCTCAGCGTCCATCAAGAGTCCGCAAATCGACGTGTTTCCGACCTGCATCAGAAGACGGCGGAACTCGGGGCGGCTCGCTCGCAAGGCTACCTTGGCAACGCGACTAGGGTTCTGGGCAGCCTCGTTCGAGATCGTATTGACTGGGCATCGCTAACCGAGAGTGAGAGGCCACAGGTGTTGTGGCTCATTTACGAGCAACTCGAGGGAGTTGTCGTTGTCTCGCTGCTCGACGAAGAGGGCCTCGGGATCGGGCCAAGCGTGTATCGGGACGCCTCTCTCACCGCACAATCCTTGCGCGCGAGGCCCATCGTCTCTGAAGACTATCTCAAGGGATATGCTCGCTCCCTTCCCCACGCCCAGGCGCTCGAACGCGGGCAAGCGCTTGGCACGGCGCTGGCGCCCAAGGGCAAGCGCGGCGCCATCATCCCCTTGGCGTTCTCAGTGGCTGGGCCAAATGGGGCACGCTGGGTCCTCGGAATTGGGCTCTCCCTCACCCGAGTTTGCGAGCGACTTGCCAACGATGCACCACCGGATACGCGGCTCGAACTACTCGATTCGCGGGCGATGCACCTCTGTCCTAGCGCACAACCCAAAGCTCAGGTCGCCTCGAGCTTGGCGGCAATTCTTCCCGCTCAACAACCCTCAACGCTGCGCTATCAGGCGCACAATGGGCGTCGTCTCTTGGCGGCAGCTGCACCGGGCGGAGCCGACTGGACTGTCGTAGCAACTCAAGCGGCCTCGACCGCGTTTGCGCCAGGACGCCGGATTCGGCAACAGCTGATGTTCTGGATAGGCTTTGGTGTGCTCGGTGCCCTTGTAGCCGGTTTCTTTCTAGCACGAGAGATCACAAGCCCCATCGCGACCCTCTCGCAAGCGACTCGGCAAATCGCAGCCGGCCACTACGATCTCAAGCTGGCGGAAGAAGGACGGGACGAATTCGCCCAACTCTCCCACGCTTTCAATGTGATGTGCGCCGAGATCCAATCGTGGAATACCGAATTGACAAAGCGCGTTGACGAGCGCACGAGAGCGCTGAGTGAAGCACAAGAGCAGCTACTGGAATCGAAGAAGTCGGCAGCAGTGATTTCCATGAGCGCCGGAATCGCTCACGAGATCAACAATCCTCTGACCGCAGTCATTAGCTTCGCTCAGGTACTCGAATCGCGAGCGAAACGAGATCCGAAGAGGCGCCAGGATGCCACTACCCTGGGCAAGCTCAGTGAGAACGCTCTTCGCATTCACGACATCGTGAGGCGAATGCAACGCCTGGCAGAAGACTCAAGCTCTGGCAAACTCGACACTCGCCCCGCAGATGTAACGGAGGCTGCCAAGATCGCCGTTCGCGACCAACTCGCTGCGGCGGGCATAGACCTCACCATTGAGGAGGAGCCCAACCTGCCTCGAATCTATGTGCACCGGTCTCAGTTCCAGCACGCCCTGGAACAGATTCTAAGCAATTCGATCAAAGCCATCGACGGCGACATTCGGAGAATCACGATTTCGACGAAACGAATGGGCGATGACCTACTGCAGTTCGAGATCACAGACACGGGTCGGGGCATTCCAGAAGCCTCGCTCAAGAAGATCTTTGACCCCTTCTACACTCTCAAGGAAGAGTGGCGAGGTCAGGGCCTTGGCCTTGCGGAGACACGACAGATCATTGCGGCAAATCACGGAACCGTGAAAGTCCGCAGCACAGTGGGTGAGGGCACGACTATGACCATTCTAATGCCTGTTGCCACGGAACGAACACATCTCGTCTGAGACGCGTATGAAAGACGTCACCAAGCTCCACCAAGAAGAGGAAGTCGATGCCGAGGAAGCTAGGCTACGGGAGACGCGATTTACCGCCATTGGGCAACTGCTCGCTGGCATCAGTCACGAGTCCCGAAACCTGCTCACCGGCATCCTCGCCTTCGCCCAGGTCGGCCAACGACGACTAAGCGACCCAAAGAAGATGGCCGAGATTCTCGCTCGTATCGAGCAGGAAACGCTGCGATGCATCGAACTTCAGAGTTCCGTACTCGACTACGTCTCCGACGACCGTGCCCGGTCCGACACTGCATGCGCCGACTCGCCCAGTCGCGCACTGCTCTCGAGCGCCATTGCCTCGGTCGTTCAGCTGGTAGAGCACCAGATGAGTATGAAACACATTGCCCTCGAGTCCCCAAAGACGTCGGATAAACTCGTAGTCCGCTGCCCGCACGCATTTCTCAACCAGATACTCCTCAATCTGCTCATCAATGCCATGCAGGCCACCCCCGAGGCGGGCCGTGTTCGACTGTGCGTCTCTACGCAATCCGAAGCGCTTGTACGAATCGCAATCGAGGATTCAGGGCCAGGGATCCCAATCGAAGATCGAGTCCGGATCTTTGAAACCATGTACACGACCAAGCAAGCCGGTACGGGCCTCGGCCTCGCCATTACGCGCGACTTGGTGAAGAAGCACGGTGGCAGTATTTCCGTAGGGGAGAGCGCACTTGGGGGCGCTCGCTTTGAAGTCGTTCTTCCCCTCACTTCAGTAGAGGAAGGACGCTAAGCGTGGGGAAACGACTTGGCCTGGCCTTGGTGCTGCTCGCCGCCGTCTTTGGTGTTGGCTTTCTTCTCTACGCAAAGCTCTTTTCGGCACAGCGCCCGTCCCAAGCGGCAAAGGCTCTCGGAGCCAGCACGGATGCGGCCGCTCCAATGCCCATGGTTCCCGATGCCAGTGTCGCCGCCCCCCGAGCCATAGTTGGTGCCATTGCCGGTACCCTCGAACGCCAAGCAAACGATGGCACGTGGCAACCGCTTGCGGTTGGCGATGCGGTGAATCCCAACGACGTACTTCGCACCACTGGTGACAATGCACCCGCGACCCTGCATCTTGGCAGCAACGGGACGACCATAGAACTCAAGGGTGAACTCACAGTCCCAACCATAACGACCGAACTCTCTACCGTCGAAGTGGTTGACGGCTCCGTGGCAGCACACGTTCCTAGCGACGGTGACTCCACCCTGCGCGTCGCTGCCCGAGGTTCCGATGCGGTCGCCGAAACCAAAGACGGCGACTTCTCGATGCTGAGCACTGGCACTGGAAAGGTTGCGGTCGCATCTCGCAGGGGCCGCGTTGCGGTGTCCGCAGCCGGAGAGACCGTGCTCGTTGGCGCTGGTAGTCAGACGCTGGTATCGGGCAAAGGACCGCCGTCTCCACCGGAGAAGCTTCCGGCCTCACTGCTGCTCAAGGTTGGCAAGACGGCGAGAGTGCTACGCATGCGCGAGACCGTCGTGCGAGGCACTACAACCCCTGGTGCGATTGTGAGCGTCGGCGGTGTGCGAGTGCAAGCCGATAGCAACGGAGAGTTCCGAACTAAGGTGGCTCTCAAGGAGGGACACAATCGGCTCAAGCTCATCGTGGAAGACGCCATGGGGCGCCGGCTTGGACGAGACCTGCCTTCCTTTGTCGTCGATTCCAAGCCCCCGAATACGAAAACCGGAGTCGAATGGTAGGGCGCGCAACGATGCTTGAGAAGCATAGAGCCGCTACACTTGGTGGGCGGCCTCGACTGGCGATGTTGACGCTCGCTGCGTTGATCCGCGTTGCCGGAGCCTTCCCATTTCTAATCAGCGCAGTCGGAGTAGCACGTGCCGATCAAGCAACCACGAGCGCACACACTCAATCGAAGCCTGACCTGCGAGGTCCGGAATCTCTGATACTGGGCAAGGACGTCTCTGCGCCCATTTCGCTGCGCGCAACAGGCGAGGCGATGACCTTGTACGCCAGTGTCGGGACCATCTCCGATCCAGTCTCGTCCCATGGGCGGCTCACGGCTACCTACACGCCACCTACGACTCGTTTCCCTCAGGTTGCGATCATCGCGGCGGCAACGAGCGATCGCTCCCAAGTCGATTTCATAACAATTGCACTCATTGGGCAACCGACCATACGCATCGCCTCAGAGCCGAGGGCAGTTGTGCACGTCGGTGTCGGTGACGAGAAGTTCGGCCCACTAGAGCTCAACCGCAAGGGTCTGGGTACGATACAGGTCATCGTTCCTCCCGGCGTCGACTCGGCGACCATCTACTCGGCAGACCACCTTGGCAACGAGAGCCAGGAGCCACACGAGCTGGGTATCCCTCCGTTTCAACAACTGTTGGCTCTGTGCCCGGAAGGCGGGGAGACGTTTCTCGTGATCGCCACCGATGCTCGAGGCCGGGCTCTGCGCAATGCGAACGTTGAGCTAGAGGCCGAATTCGGGATGCTCTCGGCAATTCGCATGAAAACACCAGGTGTCTATCTTGCGAACTTCACCGTGGCCGATGATGCCACATCAGTAGGCGATGTATTGCTCACCGCGAGCTTGCCCAGTGCAGGGCCAGCCTCGACCGTTCACTGCCGGGCGCAGGTCCCCCGTGAAGACCCATCTGGACTTGAAATCACGACGGCCCGCGATCGCTTCCTCGCCGGCAGCGACGCCCCAGTCGAGGTTCTTATCAAGCTAGCGTATGCAGGCAAGAGCCCACCTCGCGGCGCTAGGCCCATCCTATCCGTGGATACTGGAGAGCTATCAAGACTCAAACAAGTCTCGCCCAGCCTCTACTGGGTCCAGTGGACACTGCCAAACCACTTCGCGGGCAGGTCCCAAGCGAAATTCCATGCCGTGCTCGAGGATCTCGGAGTGCGAGGCGACTCCACACTCATGTTGGTTGCCGCGCCGATAGCTCGCGTAGCAATGAGCGGGGATGGGTCACGCCTAGTCGCCAATCCCGATCGCTCTGCAAGTATTGTGATTGCGGCATTTGACGACTTCGAA
The DNA here is from genome assembly GCA_024222395.1 of Myxococcales bacterium. Classification (GTDB taxonomy): domain Bacteria; phylum Myxococcota_A; class Polyangia; order Haliangiales; family Haliangiaceae; genus NORP324. Next base: position 8,539 of record JAAEPE010000746.1, on the reverse strand, counting down.
AACCCCGTTGCCACAGACACCGTGCACCTAACGGCCAGCGCCGGCAGAGTTGGACCGCCTCAGACCCAAGCGCATCGCACCACTGCCCGCTACCGCCCTCCTCTGCGACACTCGCCGTCGCAAGACACAATCACCGCACGCGCTGAGAGCGGAGCGCAGGCGTCCATCTCGCTGCAACTCGATCCAATGCCGAGGCCCTTGCTCACCAATGCGCGTCTTGGCTACGCAACAAACTTTGGCACCATCTCAACGATGGCATTCGCGGTGGATGCCATGTACCGACTGCCGATTGGCTCACGGGCAATGGCCATCGGCCTTGAGTCTGGATACCTCTCTAGCAGCGAGAGGAGAATGGGAGAAGATGGGCTAGAAGAGTTTGATCTAGAGCTCGCCGCCGTGCCTCTCGTGGCGCGCGTCCTCTTTGACTTGGGCACAGTGCCTGGCCCTATCTATGCTGGAGGTGGCGTTGGCATGCTCTTCGCCCGTGCGAGCATCGCATCTGGGCGCACAGGCATGCGCAGCGAGAATGCGACATCTCTGGCGCTATCAGGATTCGTTGGGGCCCGGCGGCGCCTCGGCCGCGGACATATTGTGTTCGAAGCGGCCTATTGGCACTGCAGGTTTGACGAAGAGGGCCTCGCGGGCAACATCGGGGGCCTTCGCATCACAGGAGGATATGGCTTTGATCTCTAACCGCTCTCTATCCTGCCTCATTGGCAGCATCGCTGCCGTATTCCTCTTCCTCGCGGGATGCGCCGAGCAAAGCGCCGGGGCGCCCTCGATTACAGGCATCAGCCCTCCGATCGTCTCCTCGCTGGTAGGAACAACCCTCAGAATCGAGGGAGAGAACTTCCTAGGGCATGCGAGCGCAAGCTTCGACAATGACGATGCACCAGCTGTCAACGCGTCGTGGACGGTGAGCATTGGAACATTGCCAGCGCTACCTGCGACGCTCACAGAGACAACGCAACTTCAGGTCACGATTCCCGCTGGCGTCGAACCGGGCATCTACGATGTATCCGCCCATGGGCCAAGCGGCCAAATCACGCGCCTGCCAAACGCGCTATCGGTTGTCGCGGCGCCGATCGGTTTGTCTATTTCCATTGAAACGGCTCCAGATGGCTCGGGGCAGCCTATCGGAAATCGCGAGATCGAAGCCGGCAGCGAACTCCCCGTCTACGCCGTGGTGCGCGATACCAATGACGCATTTCTCCAGAGCATCGACGTCACGTGGTCGATAGACGCGCCCATTGGAACTATCGAAGCTGGCCCAGCAAGCGGTGCAATCCTGCTGGGGCAGCGTGTCGGCATCGGATTCATCGAAGCTGTGCACTCTGTTGCAGCGAAGGGACGCACGGGTCCTGTAGAGATTCGCCCAGGCCCAACGGAGCGTCTCTCAATTGAGGACACGGCCAACGGCACGGGCACCGAGGTGGCAGATATCCTGGGCCTAACAACCGACGATAGCCTGGTCTTCTTCGCAGTCGGCAGAGACGCGTTTGACAACGTAACCGAGTTTCCCGACGTGACCTGGGAGACCACAGGCACCCTCGAGAGTGTCGCCGATGGACTCCGCCCGAGTACCACGATGGAATTCACAACACCGGGTGTGGGAACGCTGCGCATCCTTCACGAGTCCCTCGAAATGGACACGACCGGCACGCTCGCGGTAGTTGCGGGGCGTGCGGCGGCCCTTGCGATCGCACCGAACATACTTACGGCAAGCGCCGACGATGCTCCTACGAGTTTTTCCGCATTGGCTGTGGATGCGGATGGAAACCCCACCTCCGATCTGGGTGTGATCTCATGGTCTATTGGCAGTGGCCCGATTTCCACGATCAACGCAACGACAGGAGTCTTCGCCCCAACAGCTGCCGGCAGTGGAACTGTGCGCGCCACCAGCTCATACGGCCCAGTGCATGACTCAGGGACCATCGCAGTGCAACCGGGCATAGCCTCCTCCATGGTCATCACTCCCAACGTGCTCACCATCAGCGCGGATGCCAGTGCCACCACCTTCAGTGCCGCGGGAACGGACGCGGATGGCAACGCTACGAGCAGTCTTGGCGTCCTGAGTTGGTCCATCGCCAGCGGTGGCATCACTGCCATAGACCCGCTTACCGGCAGTTTCGCGCCCACTGCAGCGGGGAGCGGTACCATCAAAGTGACGAGCAACTTGGGCGCGGGCGCGACAACAGGAACGGTTACGGTCGAGCCGGGGCAAGCCGTCGCCATACAAGTGACACCGGATACGCTATCTACCACTATCGGTGACTCCGATACGGCGTTTTCGGCAAGCGGCACCGACAGCGACGGCAATGTCACATCCGACCTCGGGACGGTCGCATGGACTTCCAATTCGGTTACAGCCATCGATGGCGTCACCGGCTTATTCACGCCAAGTAGCCCCGGGCTGGGATTCGTGACGGCCACAAGCTCCCATGGTCCAAGCGATGACTCAGGAGAAGTCCGAGTGCACGGCGGGCTCGAAATCATCTCAATGGTACACCCACCAGCGGCCAGCGCGTACAGCGACGGTGTGCCCATGGCAATTCAGGTTCGCCATCTCTTTTCGGAGGAGGTTCTCATCACCGGCATTTGGTTCACCTTTGATGCTGGCGGCGATGTCACATCAGAATATGTCGCAGTTTCATCAACGGAGAACGAAATTACGATAGCCCCAGCTACCACCGAAGAATTGGTCTTCGCTGTTTCCATCGATTCGGCAGCCACCCTGGGCACAATTGGCATTACGGCCAACGCAGAGGGCTTTGTCCCCTCTTTCGGCTACCTTGAGCGAGCCTCCTTCTTGGGCTCCTGGGTCATATCATCGAGCACCCCAGTGGCTGCGCAAATATCTAGCCCCGTCGCGCCAGATAATCGGATCTGCGTTGGAGATGCCGTTACATTTGACAGTCTCGGTTCCGCGGGCTCGGGAAGCCTCTCGTTTCTCTGGAACCTCGCAGGCGGTACGCCCGGGACCAGCACGAGCAACCAGCCGGCGAACGTCACCTACTCGAGCGTCGGGAGCTTTCCCTATTCCCTAACCGTTACCGACGACGTCTCCCAATCCATTCGATTCTCCGACACCCCCATCTACGTTGGCACGGCAGAGTCCACAGTTGAGGATCAGTACATAACCGGAGTCATCGAATTTGACGATCCGACCTCGGGGCAGCTCATCGACATGGCAACCTTGCCAGATTCGCACTTGGTCGATCAGGGAGGATCGCAGAGGATGACGCAATGCGACGGCACAACGCCTGACACCGATGGGCAGTGTTTCGTAACACTCTTCGTCGATCGGGGGACGCTGGACCTCTCACGCGATACGCGTCTCGACCTACCGGGAATCCAGGTACAGCTTCACAACTGCGACCACTTTGACAACGTGAAGCTGGACAATGACCCCCAGGGGCTCGAGGGCCGAGCAATGGTTTACGCGGAGGTGCGCGAACAAGCGACGGATACCATAACCGCATCTGGCTTCGTCGAGTTCGAGATGGTCGGTGATTCAATTGCCCCGACAGTCGATAGCACTTCACCGGGCGCGAGCTGTACGGGACCATGCTTTGGCCAGGGGCATCGGCTTGTCTTCAAGTTCAGCGAACCGATGGACGAAAGCACGATCATTGCCAGCACGAAAATCGAGACCTCGTTGGCCACCGATTGCTCCGGCAGCAGTTTCGTAGACATCACGGCCGCCTCGTCGCTTAGCTACGATGAGTCTTCGAGAAGCCTTCGAGTTGTACCGGAGGTTCAAGCAACTGCGACGTATTCGGTACGTACCACAGTCACCGTGGGTGCAACCGATAGCTCTACCAACAGCAATCCTCTTTCCGTGCCCATTTCCCACTGCGTTGTGCTTGAGGATCGTCCCACCCCGCTCTCCTCGCCGGCCCCATCGAGCGTGACTCTGACTGCGAGCCCGTTTTCTCCTGACGGAGATGGAGACGGTGAAGAGATCGTCATTTCGCTTGTGGCCGATGCAGCGGCTACCGCAATCGTGGCCAAGATCCAACGAGGAGACACCGTGGTGCGTACACTGCTTGAGACTGTTGACGGAGCCGGAACCTACCTACTCAGATGGGACGGTAGGGACTCAAGCGGGCGAGTTGTTCCCGATGGGCACTACTCGGTGCTTCTGAGAACCGAAAACGCGGAGGGGGTGGCTTCACCCTCGGCAATCACGGTGGTCCTAGTAGACAGCGCCATTGGCTACCTTGGAGTGCCCTCGAGATTCTAGCGCTGCCTAAGCTCTGACCGATGAGCTCTCTTGGGAGACGTGTCAACACATTCCCAAATAGACAATGACTAAGCCCGAACTACGACTCTTCCTTATCGACGACTAGCCCTCCATTCTTGAGAGTTTTGAGCTCACCTTCGGCGACGCCGGCTGGGAGGTATCGACCGCTGGCAGTGGTGAAGAAGCTATGGAGCGTTTCGCTGCGGGCCGGTTTGATCTTGTCATCACAGATAAGAACCTTCCCGGCATAAGCGGTATCGAAGTCGTCACACAGATGCGCATGCAGGATTCCGCCGTGACAATCATGATGCTCACAGGCTTTGGTTCCGCCTCAAGCGCAGTGGACACACTAAATGCGGGCACCGACTCCTACATAGAAAAACCGGTGCGGGATCTAATTCGCCTAGCAGCGCGGGCCGAAGCAACTCTCCGGCGCCGAAGGCAACAGCGCAGTAGTGGCCTGATTGAGGGCAGTACGCCCCGGGAGCCGTTTGATGTCTTAGTGCTGTGCGCGGCCCCGAGCCAATCTACCTTCATCGCAACCGAGTTGGCAGGCAAGGTGGATAGCACCATAATCTGTCCCAGTTGGGCGGTAGCCAGGCCGTACTTGTCGGAGAAGCCTCACTCGCTCGTCTTGGTCGATGAAGGTGTCGCCCACTTGACCTATGCCATCGGTACGCTGAGAGCAGAGTTCGAAAGCCTCCCGGTAGCCGTATTCGGGCAGCAGTTGGGCCTCGAACTCATCATGAGGTTGGTCGAGCTGGGCGTCTCCACTTGCATCGTACTCCCCCTCGGCTGGGCCCAGTGTTCGACAAGAGTTGCCTATCTCATTGACAAACTGCGTCGAACATCGGTCTAGGCCGCCGTATTCATACGCTGGGAGCACTCGCAGAGCATCGACACTGGCTACAGCTCTGTCGAGAGTGTCCGAATCCACTGTTGGATGCATGTCAAAAAACTCTCCATACGATGCGCCGACAATTCTCGAACAGCGCTTGGTCTACTTGGCCGACGCGCGTGTCCTGGTTATTGACGACGAACCCGCAATTATCGATGCCATCGAGGCGATCCTCGAGGCAACCGTCGATCGCGCAGGAACAGTGGCCGACGGTATCGAGCAATGCACATCCAATGGTCCCTTTGACCTAGTCATCGTGGACAAGAATCTCCCGGATGGGTCGGGGCTAGACACCATCCGCGGCCTACGGGCGCAGTGGCCCGATCAAGAATTCATACTCATAACCGGCTATCCCTCGATGGACTCTGCCATCGAGGCGGTGGAGGCAGGTGCCTTTGACTACCTGCCAAAGCCGTTTCAACTTGGCACGCTGCTGTTCAAAGCACGCAATGCGGTTGCCAAGACTCGGCAAAACCGCCACGAACGATCGCTCGTCGCTCAGCTCAAGGCAAGCGAGGAGCGACACCGAGCACTCTTTGAAGCTTCATCCGACGCAATCCTCATGTTCGACGCTGCCAGCGGAGATGTGACCGCCGCCAACAGCGCCGCTGCTCGACTCTTCGGATACGCAGCCTGTGACTTGACCGGCCTCTCGCGCGTCGCTCTTCTGCACGAACCCACCAGAGAACTCATAGTCGAGGCGGAGAGCCCCCAGGCCAGAGTCCTGAGCGCGATGCGCCGCGATGGAAGTGAGTTTCCCGTCGAAGTCTCTCGCGGCAAAACAGAAATTGAGGGACAGAGCGCCTTCGTCGAGGTGCTACGCGATATGTCGGATCGCATCCGCATGCAGGAGGAGCGGGAGAGCACAGCCAAACGTTTGCGAGCATCAGAGAAAATGCAGGCTCTGGGGCAGCTGGCAGCGGGAATTGCCCACGACTTTAACAACCTGCTTGTCGTCTTCATGGGCGCCTCTGGCGAGATTACGGATTGGATTTCGGATCATCCCGAGCATGCCAACGATGACCTTCGCCACGCATCCAACGAACTCTGGCAGGCGACGAAGAGCAGTAGAAGCCTGACGCGACAGCTACTAGGATTTGGCCGACGCCAAGTACAGTCCCGCCAAATGCTCGATATGCGTCGAGAGATCGACCAAGTTGCTCACCTTCTGAGTCGAACCCTTACCGAGCGTATCCAAGTAGAGATTGACGTTCCGAAGAATCTGCCGCCGCTACTCATGGATCGTGGACAGCTCGAGCAAGTACTCACAAACCTCGCGCTCAATGCCCGAGACGCCATGCCCGAGGGGGGACGGCTGCTCATTTCCGCAAAGACCACGCCCCAAGAGTCCGGGCAAGCATCTATCACCCTTCGCATCACCGACACCGGTACTGGGATGGATGAGGCAACAGCAGAGCGTATCTTCGATCCCTTCTTCACCACCAAAGGTCCCGACCAAGGAACGGGAATCGGCCTTGCGACGGTCTACAGCATTGTCAGATCAAACGGTGGTGAAATCCACGTTGAGTCATCGGTTGGCGTTGGCACCACCTTCGAAATCACGTTTCCGTGTTCGGAATTTGAGGAGGAAGAGGAGGAAGAGGAGGAAGAGGACTTCCCCGAGACAACCAGCATGCCGTATCAGGATCGAGTCGGCGCACACATTCTCGTTGTAGAGGATCACGAGCAAGTGCGAACCTTCGTAGAGCGCGCCCTACGTCGGGCGGGATATACTGTTTCATGCGCCCCAGACAGCGAAGCTGCGCTAGCGCTGGTCGAGAGCGAACCTTGCTTCGACATGCTTCTCACCGACGAGGGGCTACCCAAGATGCAAGGTCACGAGCTCGCAAATCGGCTGAGCAACTCCCACAAGATCAAGGTTCTCTGCATGTCGGCCTACGCTGCTCCATCCAGGCCCGCCGGTGGACCGAGTCTTCCCTTTCTCGCTAAGCCCTTTAGTTCGCACCGACTCTTAGCTCGAGTCCGTGAAGCCCTAAACGAGTTTGCTGGCGATACGCACTGAGAGAAGCCCTGGGGGCTAGGGGGTGTCCCTAGAACGCCACGCTGCCACCAATACTCATACTTCGCTCACCGAGGGCAAGTACCTCTGCGAAGACATCCAACGCCCCAGGAACTCGATACGTGCCACCAACGCCAACGGAGTAGTGGTATTGGTCGCTTCCAACGACGTCTTCCCGACCAAGCTGCCAGCTAACGGGGCCACCAAAGGCACGCGGCGAGGCAAAGGGCATACGAGCAAGCATTCTCGCACCGTATCAGATTGCCTGCTTGGCAGCGTAGCGTAGACATGCCTCCGATGAGCGCCCCGACCATGCCTCGAATACGGGTGCTCTTAGCGTGGCTCACCACTGCAGTGCTCACGACTGCAGTGCTCTGTCCAGAAACCGCCCAAACCCAAGAAGGCGGCCTGCTGTTGCAAATCGACACCGAGGTCACGCGGACCACCAACGCCCAAGTCACGTCGGGGCTACGGCACGCACAAACTGTGGGGCTTTCGATTGACGCGAATGGTCGCATGGGGCACGGCAACATCGCCCACTCCGCATTTCTTGACGCGCGCTTTGGTGCGGGGTTCAAGGGGGCTTTGCCTACCGCTTTGCCCTACTGCCCGTCGGCATCGCTCTCTACGACAAGCAACAGCGCATCATTCTCAACGTCGCAGGAGGCCTCATGCTTCACGGTGTTACCGAGCACGAGCACCTTGGCGTTCTCGTGCCGACACGAGTTTCTCTCATATCCGGGCTCGGCGAGAGTGTGCTACTCAATCTCTGGGCCAGCAACGAGCTCTCTCTCCGAGACAACCGCGCAGGCTCACCGCAACACGCGCTATTCGGTGACGAGCTTCGCGCGGGCATGGTCGTGCGATTGGGGCGCAGCGGAACCGAGCGCGGTGGTCACCAACAGGTTTCATACGGAAGCGGCACTTCGTGGGTGTACTCTATACAGAGCGCCTAGGGACCGAGTTTTGGGGCATCACAGTCGGCCACGGCATGAACATGTGTAGCCCCCTGTGCCAGGGTAGTTGTCGGTGGCGGCTTGTACTCGAGAACGGAAGTCCGTTCCGGGTTATTGCTCGACCGGAGTGTGAGGGGCCATGAAAGATTGTCGATGACGACTTGAACCAACTCATCGAGATTCTCTCGAAAAGGAGTTGGCTCCCATCAACCGTGATGATCTGCCATGTCGAGGCACCAACGGTGCACGGTGTCTCGACGGACGCGGAAGTGCTTGCTTGGCTCGACTTCGGGGCCAGACTCGACGAGCACGGCCGAGCCATACTTGCGAGCACGAAGATGCGTCGCGCCGTGTTGATGGAGCAGTTCTTCAACGTGCTCCGCGTCGTAGTGTTCAGCTCTGTTTTTGAACATGGTACC
>JAAEPE010000745.1 GCA_024222395.1 Myxococcales bacterium | reverse complement strand
CATGAAGTCTCGACGTCGTCGCAAGGATGGAACGGTTCGGCTTGGCAAGGCTTATCGACACAAGCTTGGGGAACTCGTAGCGAGTAATGACGTAACAGCGCGAGTGCGTGCTCGGGCGCAAATCCTGTTGTTGTCGGATCCAGTAGCCAGAGAGAACCTCGGTGGGAAAATCGACACCAAAGGCATTGTCTGCGGCAGCGGGGCCGCCGCTCGGCTCACCAACCTTCCAGCTATAGGCTTTGTAGCCGCACGCAACGATGCAATACGCGCAAGCGGTAGTTCTGCACGTTTGCATTTGGCGGAGGCAGGAGAAGGCCCTCGCATTCGAGCGTCTTCCTATCGGCTGTGCTGCATCCGGCAAGAGCGGCACCAATGCCAGCCACCGCTGAGCCAAACGCTCGACGCGTGAGGCCGTCTCCTCCGCGAATCGGTAGTTTCTTCTTACGAGCTTTTCCCATCGCCTAAAGCTCCCCTGCGTATCCCTGGGTGAGAGCTTGGCCATAGGGCAGCCCTTGCACGCCAACGGCGTAGATCGTTCCGTCAATGATCTCAAGGTCGATCTGCACGAGGTTTTGGCTGGCTCGCCCCACGACCTGGATGCCTCCGCGACTCAAATCAAACTGGCTGCGATGGCAGCCACAGGGGCCTAGGAAGCCGTCTTGCACATTGACCTCTTCGATACGACATCCCATGTGAGGACACGCCCTATGAAACGCCACGATGTCCCCATCCTCGCCAACGCCACCTAGGGCCGGCCGGCCAAGACGGGCAATGAAGGCCGAGTCACTTCCAATCGGGTATTCAAAATCAACGACATTCCCGAGGCCGACGTCCGATAGCTCTGCGATGGCGACTGCTTCGAGGTCGCAAGACTCATCGCCGCGAGCAACTTTGGCTTCCGCCACCAAGGCACCGCCGGCGCCGGCAGCGGCGACCGTCCTGATGAAGCGTCGTCTAGCCATACCGGCCGGTACAGCGAGGGGGAGTCGGTTATGAAGGCTTTGCCGATTTCACAGTGGAGTAATTCTACGAAAGAAGGTCATTCTCCCGCTGCCATAAACCCGGGTCAGCTTTCGGGGTGCGGCAAGATGGTCATTCAGGCGCACATAATCTACCGATTCGGAGAGCTGAGGAGCGACGCTGCGAGGAGCCATGGCAAAAGGGAGGTACACACTCTGAGTTGCAGTGGAGAGAAAATACACCAGTCATACACAAAAACTAGAATCGACATTCCAGTATTTCGCCCACATGCAAGCAGCGCGAAGTGGCATCAAGAGTGCTTAGTTAGGGGGTGCTTGGATGTATATACGAGCAGCACTTCTCTTCGCTTGCACTCTTTCCTCCTATCAGGGAGGCTAGGTGCTGTCCCATCTGGTCTCCGATAAACGCATAACCGTCGACGGTCTTGGCACCGGCGCTATCGACGCTGGCTGCCACAAAGATGTAGTAGCTCGACTT
>JAAEPE010000744.1 GCA_024222395.1 Myxococcales bacterium | reverse complement strand
GTCGTCATGCTCGACCCAACCAGCAAGAGCATCAAGCAAATCATCACGGGCGGCCAGGCAACCCTCGCGGAAATTGCCTATGGCAAGCGTATCGATGCTATCGAAGCCAAGGTCACACAGCTATTGGACACGAGCAAGACAATTCAGGATGTGCTCAACGAGAAGTCTAACGAGAGTACCAAGTTTAACTTCTTCCTCTAAGAGAAGTTCCAATATTATAGCGAGGCCCCGCTAGAAGCGGGGCCTTCGTTCTTTTCGGAGTCGCACGAAGGCTCAAGCGAGACTCGACCAGTCCCGTCCCAAACGCAGAAAGGCTCCGCATCTGCGGAGCCTCTTGCTTGGGCTAGACCGCCGAGCGTAAACAATGATCGGTCTAATGGTCCTGCTTTCCCCATTGCAGCGTTGCTCATTTCGTCATTTGCCCCGGCAAAATCCTCATTCGCGCCTTGCACTCGAAAAATCAGAACTCACCATCCTCGGTCATTCTTTTCGCTCGACGGTCTAGCACGCCGGTTCGAATGAAGCCTGCCGACAACCTACCTCTTATTGGTTATCGCTTCAACCCCGGCTTTGTTTGCATCCAAGCTCGGTGGCGGGGCATCGTCGCCTTCGAGCATCGAGTTGATGACGGCGCTGCCCCTCTTGGTTTCCTTGTTCGCATCACGAGCGACCATGACCAGCGACTCCACCTTAGGACTCGCAATACTCAGGCAGAAGCTCCCGTAGAAGTGCAGTTTGTCTAGCGCTTGGACGTGGTACTTAGAGCTCTTCCAATCGACGAGAATGGGATACTCATCTCCATTGTGCTTGGTTCCCATGACGACCTTGCCGTCTCCGTAGCGCTTGACCATTAGGCTCTTGAAGGAGTCGAAGCTGCGCTGCTCGGCTGGCAGCATGCTCGAATCGAGTGTGATGAACATCTTGTAGAGCCCACCCTCGTGAAAGAAGAAGAAGCGACGCTGATCCTTTCCGTCGGCGTTGTTCTCCCAATACACAAGCATCGACTCTTCGGACTTGTGGCCAAACTGATCATCGATAATCGAGACATCCCAACCAGTCTTGGTGCCCTTGAAGGCTTGGTAAGAGCTGCCAATCTTCTTTACCGCATCCTTCTTCTCGCGGCGCAGCTTGTCCTGCTGATAGATGTCGCTGGTCTCTTTGATCTTGTCAGCGTACCGCTCGTCGAGCTGCTGACTGAGGAGCTTGAGAATTTTGTCCTTGCTCATGCCGAAGGAGAACGGCCCCATGAGCTGTCCCAACGCGCTGACATCGACCTTGGCTGCAACCGGCTTGCGAGGCCGCTTCTTGCGCTTGGCATCTGCCACGCCGGGCGCTAGGCAAGCAACGGCAAAGAACACCGCAAAAAAGGAAGTCCTCCAGGACCGTTTCGAGTTGATTAGAGCTCTCATATACCGATTCCGTGTCGCAATGTGGCCTTGAGTCTAGCGTGGCCGCGCATGCGCGACAAGGTAGTGACGAAAGACGGTGGGATAAAATTCAAAGCAAGATGTGCCGATTGCCTCGAGGTTGACGGGCTCTCGATCCCGGGCGAGAGAATGGGAAGCCCCTGTAAGTAGGTCCGGTGAGACAAAGACGTCCAGCTCCTTGCCAGATACCGAACCGGGTGCACGCACAAATAGAAGGACGGCTTGTGGACATTGAGTTCCACAAGCCGCCGGTCACGGATGGTTTAAGTAAGGGTTAGCGGACTTTGCCCATAGCCACCTTAGCTGTCGCGCGAACGAGGGAAGATGCGTCGGTCGACGCAGCGCGAAGCGCATCGCGACTCGCAGCATCACCGATGCGTCCTCTCGCTGTGCTGCGGCCCGGCACGTCGCGGAGCAATACTCCTGGCCTCGGTAGGCGGCACACGAAGAAAATCGCCCGGCAGGCACTGCATGAGAGCTGATAGAGCGGAATCTCGGTATCCATCGCAGAATCCGACGGCAAAGAACTGGACTCGTGCGCTGCTTCAGTTCAATCTAGAGAAAAGGCGCTTCAACGTCTTTACCATCGCACTTTGGAGGTCCGAGTTGGTGCGCGGGCCTCCAGCTGTTGCCCCGCGATTAAGATCGTGCCACCGGCTCAGCGCCAGGCGCGAGTTCTTGGCGATTCTCGACCTGGTGGCCAGAATTCACCGGATTTCGGTGGCCGTCTACAGGCGCCCCTCGCGATTCGATTTTTCACCTTGGGGGGTGAGCAAGAGGACGAGAGTGGGCGTATTCAGAAAAGTTCGAAGAGAACCTCCTAGCCAGGGCTTTGGCCCCGAATTCCAACTTCTCCGGCCTGGCACGTCAGGCGGGAG
>JAAEPE010000743.1 GCA_024222395.1 Myxococcales bacterium | reverse complement strand
CTGCAGTGGGCCTGCCAGCAGTGCAAGCGCTTGCTGAACCACGAAGGCGCGGGCGAGATGCAGCAGAATGAACAGGTGCCAATACAGGCAGTCCGCATCCAGATCCCAGTCGCCGAGGACGAGGAAGAGCATTCCGCAGATGGGACCAGCGGTGCTCCTCAGCCTCCTGGAGAGACCCCTGCTGGTGATGAGCAGGCTGACGGTGCGGAGAGCGAGGACATGCAGGTGTGCACCACCAGCACGAACACGGCCGACGACTACGCCCACAGGGGCCCTCGCCTGCAGACCATGCCGTACTACATCTACAGGATGTACGTCCGGCGAGTCCTGAAGCCGAGCCGGGTCAAAGCTTCTGGGCCGAGATTCTTCGTCTTCGAGAACCACTACGTCATGGCTCAGCGGTGCGTGCAGGAGGTCCAGTTGACGCGGAGTCACGTCCCCACCATCGATGGCTTCCAGTGCCCGACCTGGGCACAGGACCCCGAGCAGAACTCGCTCTTCAAGGCCCTCCTCTTCACGCCTTGGGCGTGCGAGTGTCCCCTCTCTTGTGGCTGCGTTACTCAGTACAGCCATATGTTGAGGAACTGCGACTGCCCCGCCGTGCGCCCATACTCGTTCGAGCGGGCGTGGCGGCTTCGGTGCGCGGAGATCCACGTGTTGGCAGCGCGCGCAGACTCCAGGAGCCGCCTGGCCCGCAAGAGGCTCGTGCTCGCGGACACGACCCTCTTCTCCGAGCTGAAAGAGCCCCGGGCGAACCTCGAGGAGGGCGAGCTGGTGCTCCTCAGCCTAGCGCACTTCGCAAGGTCCCAGCTGGCGCGGCGCATGCCAGCGGAGGCGGCACGGCGCATCCTCGCCTTCAGTGACCACCACTGCCGGTGGCACGAGGAACAGTGCACCCTGGCGGAGTTCTGCGCGCACGCGGCGCGAGACGTGCTGGCGCACGTGGACCTCGCGGCGGAGGCGCGGGTTAAGCCTCGGCCAGCAACGACTGCACACCTCGAGGCGGATGAAGACTCCGCGAGCGATGCCGAAGGGCTCAAGGGGCGAGTCCCGCTGGAGCTCGTTGACGTGGGTGGAGGCGGCGGCAGCGACGTAGAGGAGGACGTGGGGGACGCCGAGATTACCGAGATCTCCCGGTTTCCGCTGCGGGACCACGTCAGAGCAACCGAGCTGGCCCTACAGCAAGACCAACTGCAGCGCTTGGACCAGAAGGGCCGCCTCAGCTACGCCGATAAGCAGTTGAAGAACCTCGACAGAGCGTACAGCGGCATGCTGCAGCCAAGCTTTGCACTGCCAGCCAGCAGCGGCGCGCGGGAACATCAGGGCACGCGGCTGGACGAGACCTTCTCTGACATGCTCGCCCTACAGCGGCAAAGCATTGCGCTCCAAAAGAAGCAAGCGAGCCCGGATGGAGAGATCTTGCCCGATGCTGCGGACGACTGGCTCCCCAGCGGTGCTCCTCAGCCTGCTGCCGAGGACGCCCAACCAGAACTCGTTCCGCAGCTCTTGGCCATGCAGGGCCCGGCGGCTGTTGCGTGGAAGCTCGTCACTGATGCCCACTGCACGGAGGAGCAGATTGACGCGGTGGCGTTGTTTGCGTTGTCTCTGCAGAAACGATTTGACGGCAGACCAGACAAGACAACGCATCTCCTCCCCGTGGCGTCCGCGACAGGCAACCACAGAGCGATCTGGCTCGGTGGAGGCGGTGTCGGCAAGACGCGCACCCTCTCCAAAGTGGTGGAGCCGATGGCCATCACTTACTTCGGCGAGCAGGGGTACCTCGGCAAAGCGCAGTCCAACCACGCCGCACACAACCTCGGCCCGCGCGGCAGGACCATGCATTCCTCCAATGGCCTGCTCATGTCGGATTCCATGCAGACAGCCAGGCTGCGCTTGACGCCACAGACGCAGAAAAAGCTGGATCGCCTCACAGGCACACTCGGCGTCGACGTGATCGATGAGCTGGGTGCTGTGCCGGGGCCTTTGCTGCATGCAGATGCACTGCGCACGACCTACGGCAGGGCGTTGCGCTACAACCTGGACCCCGCGAAGTACATGCGCCCGCAGGAGACGTGGGGACGCATGCCTGTGAAGATCTTGTGCGGAGACTTCTACCAGTTGCCGCCAGTCCCCGCCACCGCTTCCCTGCTGGCGCCTCACGCGGGCCAATCCTACGAACGCCAACAGGGTAGGAAGTTGCTCGCCGACATCGAGTACGTCATCGATTTCGTGCAGATGCAGCGCTTTACAGACCCATTGCAACTCGAGGTTCTCCACGCCATGAGAACTCCAGGCGGAAAAAAGATCTCTGACGAGAGCTGGCAGGCGATCGTCAAAACAGAGGTCGTTAGCTCTAGCGGTGCTGCTCAGCCTGCTGCCAGCAGCAGCGAAGCCGCTCAGCCACCTCAGTGGGACCCTCGGTTGCGTGCAGCACGAGGCTGGTACGAGTCGGCCTATGAGTGGCGCATCGTCTCTTACGCCATGCATGCACAGGCCAAGCTTGATGCGCACGATGCTGGCCAGCTGCTCTTTTACGTCCCAGCAATCGACAGACCAGCTGCGCGCCTCGCGAAGCCTGATTTCGACGAGATGCGCGCGGAGCCCAACATCGGCGCTACCGCAAAAATGCCGGGGCTGCTGCCGCTCTTCGTTGGCATGGAGGTCATCCTGACAGAATCCGTCTTGCCGCCGAAGTATGTCCGTGGCGCGCCAGGCAAAGTGGTAGGCATAGAGCTGCACGTTCTGGAGCCTCCGGTGGAGGGCCGCCCGTCCATTGTCTCGGACGGTGTGGTCGTACTCTACTACATGCCAAAGGCCGTCTATGTCAAGATCGATGACAGCGATGAACTTTTCTTGAAGGCCGCGCCGGTGACAGCTGGCAGTGCTTCTCAGCCTGCCGGCCCCGACCTGCGCGGAGTGCTCGCGATCACCCCGCAGGCGCGCCCCTGGAAGTTCAAAGCGAAGACAGGTGGCCCGGCCATCGCGGTGTCCAGGACGCAGTTGACCGTGCTGCCCAAAAAGCAGGGGACTCTGCATGGCGTCCAGGGCAAGACGACGGACCCAGGCTTCATCGTGCACTGGACGTTTCCGCCTGGACTCAAGAAGGAGTCCATTTGGCTTGCCTACTACGTCAGCCTGTCGCGCCCCAGAAGCTTCAACCAACTCTTGAGCCACGGCTTGCCTGACCGGAGCATCATCGAATCCGGCCCCCCGGAACAGATCGCCAAGGCCTTCGCCGAGCTCTTCACGGACAAGATTGCCGCGACGAAGATCGCTTGCGCGAAGGCCCGACAGCAACTGGGATGGCCTGCGCGAGCTTGAGGAGCCATGAGATGCAGGTTGCGTTGTGGCGGTGCTGTTCAGTCTGTCCGTCTGCATTCGCGTGGTGCTTCTCAGCCTGCATGCGCGTGGTGCTTCTCAGCCTGCGCTCGTGTGCAGCTGTGCGCGGTGAGCCTGCACGTGTCGCGGAATGCTTTTCAGCCTGCGCGTGTCTGCAATGCTTTTCAGCCTGCACGCTTTGCAGCTTCTCCGCTTCGCACGCCGCTCCTCAGCGCGGTCCTCTGAAAAAAAGGACAGTCATCATCTCATCGTCGCACTCATCATCGCACTCATCATCATCATTCATTGCCAGCGTTGATAGCAGTGTCTCGTTTTTACACGACTCCCACTGTTGATAGCAATGTCTCGTTTTGACACACTTCCAGCGTTGATAGCAGTGTCTCCTTTTTACACGACTCCCAGAATTCACATCAAAGTTTCGTTTTGACACACTGCGAGCGTTGATAGCAGTGTCTCCTTTTTACACGACTGCCGCCATTCATAGCAGTGTCTCGTTTTGACACATTTCCAGCGTTGATAGCAGTGTCTCCTTTTTACAGGACTCCGAACTACAACTACTACTTCACTGTTACCACTGTTTCATTTTTCCTGCTCTTATTGCTACTACTACTGCGACTGTTACTGCTGCTGCATGCCTCCAGCTATGCTTCTACATATCGATGTTAGGTTGCTTTGCCGGGATAATTGTTTTGTGCCTCCGGCGCGCATCGGTCGTTACCCGCGACACCCCCCCACGCACCCAGGATAACGGTAACGATTTAGCGCAGGAGTGGG
>JAAEPE010000742.1 GCA_024222395.1 Myxococcales bacterium | reverse complement strand
CGTTTTGACACGCTGTCTAGCTTCGCTTGCCGCACCCAGGCAAACAAGGTCTGCTTTGGGACCCCCGCCTAACGTGCCAGGCCGGAGATGTTGGAATTCGGGGCCAAAGCCCTGGCTAGAAGGTTCTCTTTGAACTTTTCTGAATACGCCAAATCTCGTTCTCTTGCTCACCCCCAAGGTGAAAAATCGAATCGCGAGGGGCGCCAACTATCCTGCCACTGGGGGACGGTGTCGGGCGTTGGTGGCTCAAATTCAGGCGGTGTTTGATGAGCATCAAGCTCGCTACGGAGCTCCTCGCATTTGTCGAGCCTTGCGAGAGCGCTGGTGGCAGATCGTGTCGAGGCATCTTCTTCTTCAACCCAGGGGATGGCTTCACACACTAGCTTCGCTGACTCTGAATTCCTATGATCACGAAACCTCCGAGAAGTCGACTACTGACGCGGGCGGGGTCGGGCGGGGTGGTGAGAAAGTCAACGAACGTGAACTCAGTCCTCACGTGAACCCCTTACCGACCGCCCTCTAGCCGCAGACGCCCGCTTGCTGCAGAGTAGAGGCCGATGTCCACCGCGATGGCACTACTGATCGGGCTCACCGGCCGCGCCAAGCAGCCCTCGATCTCTCGCCCATTGGTCGGG
>JAAEPE010000741.1 GCA_024222395.1 Myxococcales bacterium | reverse complement strand
GATCTCCGAGCGCTGTGACAAAGAAGCGAATCCCCTCGTCGAGTGCAATACCAACCCACTTGCGCATGCGCTCCTCGTAGATCTTCGAGCTCTTCTCGATAAGTGCATTGAACCCGATAGGCTTTGCGGTGAGCTGGCGAATGCGGCGAATGCCCTCGCGTAGGCCGAGCTTGTGTACGTAGGTAATGGTAATGGGCTGAATTATGCCGATTCCACCTGCCTCCGAGGCTGCGGCCACCAGTTCTGGATTGGAACATGGGTACATGGCTCCGCATATCAGTGGGAGCTCAATGCCAAGGCTTTCGCAGAAGGCGTCGGATGCGACTGTCATTCGTGCAAAGTACGCAGGATTCGCACCCTCTGCAAGAGCGCAGAATATTGATGCGCGGAATGCGCAAACCGGCATTTTCTCGCATCAGCGCACCTGATTTTGTAGGGTGGAGCCCCGTGCGATTCTCGATCTTCCTTGCTGTACTCTCCGCGAACCTGCTGGCCTGTGGCGGCCGAAACGTGGCACCGCCACGCGCCCCTGGCGGTGAGAGCCTGGCCTACGAAGAACGTGAGGCCCCTGGCTATTCGGCTGGAGCGAGCGGAGAGTATGAAGCGCCGCATACGCACACCGACGAAGTGAATCTTGAGTCAATGCAAGGAGAGTTGCCGCCTGCAGCTCCCCTTCGCGAGCCGCACCCTCTTGCCGGGCTAAGCAACGCCGAGGTCGAGGCCATTCTCCTCAAAGACGCTGCCGACCTTGGCCCAGCATCCCTGGGAAAGACCAACCGGGGCGCCCTCTTCGGCGGGGTGCAGATGCAACCAGGCGAGGGCTGGCACATCGTTAACTCTCGGGAGACCTACGGTACACAAGAGACCATCGACTATCTCTCCCACACGATTCACCGCGTCGGTGAGATGTTCCCAGAAACTCCCGACATCAACGTTGGAGACATCAGTCGGCCAAAGGGCGGCCACTTCACGCCACACCTGAGCCATCAGTCGGGTCGCGACGTCGATCTTGGCTTCTACTATCTCGATGGCAGCGCTTGGTACTCCAAAGCGAACGCTCGCAACCTCGACCTGCCCCGCAACTGGGCTCTTCTCAAGGTCACCGTCACAGAAACCGACGTCGAAGCAGTATTCCTCGATAGATCGCTACAAGCTGTACTTCGAAGCTATGCGACAGAACTCGGTGAGAGCGAAGAGTGGCTCGACCAAGTCTTTGGTGGGCCAACGTCCAACCTTCGCCCGCTGGTCATCCACGAGGAGGGCCACCAGACCCACTTTCACATTCGCTACTACAACCCAATCGCCCAAGAGACCGGGCGGCGTGTGTACAAGGCGCTTCTCAAGCACAAGAAGATAAAGCCCCCCACGTACTACAAGAACTACAAGGTGAAGCGAGGCGATAGCCTCAATCGCATCGCAAAGAAGTTCAAGACCGACGTCAAGACACTGCGCAAAGCGAATCGTCTGCGATCAAACCGGATCTATGCAGGAAGAACGTACAAGATTCCGCGAAAGGGCGGTGTGGTTCAGCCCGCGAAGCTTGTCTTGCCAGCGAGACGCGTACCCACACACCTGGTGAGCCCCGCAACCGCGTCGGCCATCGTGTCGGAAGCCGACAATGAGCCGGCATCAGAACAACCCCAAAATGGTAGCGTTGAGGAGATCGACAAGACGCCAGTTGCACCAGCAAACTAGGCTCTGTATGGTTTCCAAATAGGGGATTTACAGAAAACGGATCATGCAGCAGGTTGACAGTTGATATCGATGAACCATGCAGGTAGCTGCGACAGTCGGTCTAGCCTGTGCTCAACGTCCTTCATTGCTTGCTTGAGAAGAACAAGTGTGTCGATATTGGGAAGACGGATTTTGTTAACACTCCACCAGTGATCGAGCGTGTCCACGATACAGTCGCTGGTTACCTTGGAAGTGCAAATCGTGATCACCGTGGGGCAACTCTTCTGACCTGTTTGTTTCTGGGAAATCCCTAGAGGTCAAATTCTTGCCTGAATCGGGATCGAGTGATCTGTAGAGAGCATGTCTCAAAGACGCATGCCCGGTCACCAACTGACCGACCCGCAATGGGAGACGGTCGCCGACCTGTCTTCCACCGGCAATTTCAAGACCGGTCGTCGCCCCCGCAAGCGTCGCGTGATTCTCAACGCTATCTTCTGGGTCTTGCGTACAGGCGCGCCGTGGCGAGACCTGCCTGGCGAGTATGGCCCGTGGTCGACGGCGTGGGACT
>JAAEPE010000740.1 GCA_024222395.1 Myxococcales bacterium | reverse complement strand
GCCCGAGGCGGGATTGTGATGAATGAACCCGTGACGAACGTTGAACATGATGTTGTTTCGGATTTCGGCGGGGCCATTGGCGATCGCGGGCGAGCGGTTCTTGTGATGCGCGAAGAGGTTGTGATGGAGCGACACTCGTTGACCGTCGGGGCCATTGATAAGACCGTAGTTGTGCTCGCCCTCAGGGTAGGCGCCAAAAAGTCTGCCTTGAATCGTAATTCCTCCTCCAGGAGCGGTTTGCCCGGCGATGGTGACGTCACCGTAGGGAATCTCGAAATCAGCTTCGATGGCTCCACTTACCTCGAAGACAATGATGCGGGGTTCATCTAAGTCAATCGCTGCGCCGAAGCTGCCAGGTCCCGATGCATTGAGCGTGGTGACTTTCACTACTCGGCCACCTCTGCCTCCGGTTGCGAGAGCACCAAATCCTTGTGCGCCGGGGAACGCGCGCACACCTTGCTCCCCTCCACCATCACCATCACCGTCACCGTCACCACCGTCGCCCGCACGGTTGGGGGTGCTGATCTTGCCAACACAGCCGCAGAGGAAAATCAGGAGTGTGAATCGTAGAAGACCGCCCATACCCTAATGCTAGCCAACCCTTGGGCATAACTCACAAGCCAAATTTGATGGACTCCTAAGCACAGGTTCTTCGCCCAAACCCTCCCATGAGTACCGACCAAGTCACGTTTGTGCGTGCAAGCTGTGCTCTAATTGGTAAACCGTCTTGAAAGCACTACTGATGTACGTGGCACTCCTGTTAGGGATTTCCCACAAACAAATAGGTCAGAAGAGTTGCCCGCGGTGACCTACTCGTGCTCTCGAGTAGGTATGTCCGAACACGACGAACGAAATAACTTTCTTCAAGAGACTGCTGGAGGCCTCAAAGGCTACGCGAAACGGCTGTTTATGGCGCGTACGGTCAACGAGTTTTTCGAAGGGGTACGTGGTTCCCACCGGGACCAGCATCATGCTCGACAGCCTTCCCGTAAATGGCTTCATCCCCGTGGCCGACGGCTTCTCCCTAGCCCGACTCCTTCTCGACAACTCAGGGGACGGCAACCACTACATCACGGGAAGCGCTCCCTTTGGCATCAGCGTCTATGGCTATGGGCAATACACCAGTTACTGGTATCCGGGCGGCCTCAATCTCGACACCATTATCATCGATTAGTGTTCAAGGGCATCGAGTACCCGCTGCATATCGTCGGGCAGCGGGCTACTAAAACTGAGTTCCTTGCCCGTTAGCGGATGCACGAAGGCAAGGTGCGCGGCGTGCAGGGCCTGGCGCCCCAAGTCTTTGGCTAGACTGCGGAGCGGCTCGGCCCGAGGAAGACGGCCGTACATGGCATCACCCAAGAGAGCGAAACCGGCGTCTGCGCAGTGCACGCGGATTTGGTGAGTGCGCCCAGTCTCGAGGCGCAAGCACAAGAGAGCCGCACCCTCGCCGAAGCGCTTGCGTACTTCGAAATGCGTGACCGCTCGCTTGCCACGCTCAAGCTTGGAGGAAGACTTCTTGCGGTGAACTGGGTGGCGACCGTAGAAGGTATCCAGAGTTCCCTTCGAGGCCTTGGGACCTGGGCTTGATATCGCGACATACTCACGGCGATGTCGCTTGTTCTT
Source organism: Myxococcales bacterium (assembly GCA_024222395.1). Taxonomy (GTDB): domain Bacteria; phylum Myxococcota_A; class Polyangia; order Haliangiales; family Haliangiaceae; genus NORP324. The sequence goes on along the minus strand of JAAEPE010000740.1, from coordinate 1,093 downwards.
AAAGCCATCGGAGAGCGCTTGGTGCGTGTGGTCGTCCTTGCTCGCCACCAGGATTCCCGAGGTATCCTGGTCGATTCGATGCACGATGCCGGGCCGCAGCTCGCCGCCGATGCCGCTCAGATCCTTGCAATGGCCAAGGAGTGCGTTGACCAAGGTGTTGTCCGCATGTCCAGGCGCCGGATGCACCACCATGCCCGCCACCTTGTCGACGACGATGAGATGCTCATCCTCGTGGAGAACCGTTAACGGAATGTCTTGTGCGAGTGCTCTGGCCTCGACCGGCGGCTGCTGCCCGACAACCACCTCATCTCCCGGCTTGAGCTTTGTGCTGGTCTTCACGGCCTTTCCACCGAGAGTAACCATGCGATCGTCGATGAGCCGCTTAATCTGAGAGCGACTCAATTCCAAATCTGAACTGACCAGGAAGTGGTCCACTCGCAAAGCCGGACCCTCCTCGTATCGGTGTCGAGTTAGCAGATCTTGGATTTGACGTGCCCTTTGGATTTCACCAAAACGTCCACGAGCGCGCGATCGTAGATATTCTCGGCGAAGATCTCAGGGGTGACGCGACTCTTGAACAGGTCTCGGCCCTCCTCGATCTCCTCCGACATGACGTCAAAAAGCGTGTCGTTGGCGATGCCGTCCAGAATCTTCGCCTCGTGATACAGAGTCAAATCGGAGGCGATTGCGCGGGCCAATTGACGGGCACGCTTGGACTTGTCGATTAGGCTAGCCATTGCCCTGATCGTATGTCTAGTGAGCGAGACCGGTCAAGCCCGTGCCGGGCTTTCACCAGGGCGGTCGAGTTCTAGGGAGCTAGATCATTTCGAGGAGTTAGCGAAGTGTGGGCCGTCGTCGGTGAATTTGATTGCCGTTAGCGATCGACAGGAAGACGGAAAACTGATCTGACTTGTGGATGGTCAGACTTAGCAAAGCGAAAAGAATCGAAATCGAAAACGAGGACGCGGCACTCCATTTCTTCGAAGGCGTGCTCGCCGACCTACCTGACCCTCGCCGACCGCAGGGTGTGCGCTATCCGCTTCGGTCAGTTGTTGTAATCGCGTTGATGTCGATGCTCTGCGGTAGTGACAAT
>JAAEPE010000739.1 GCA_024222395.1 Myxococcales bacterium | reverse complement strand
TTGCTAAGTCTGACCATCCACAAGTCAGATCAGTTTTCCGTCTTCCTGTCGATCGCTAACGGCAATCAAATTCACCGACGACGGCCCACACTTCGCTAACTCCTCGAAATGATCTAGCTCCTTAGAACTCGACCGCCCTGAGATCTGGTTCAGTATCTTGGCTAGGCGTGTGCTCAAGCGCGGCAGTTTTACGTCACTTGATGATCTCAAGAGCAAGCCAAACAGCTTCATAAACTATTTCAACGCCACCCTGGCGAAACCATTTTCATGGACCTACACCGGAAAGCCTCTGAAAGCATGAAGAATGACGATCACCACTTATGCCGAGGACATCTAGTCGCAGCGAAGGCGTGCGCAAGATTGGATGCTACCTCGGGGCTGAGGCGCTTCGCGCGAAGTGCAGGAAGGTCCCCCTTCCGTAGTCGGAGCCGTTAGCCTTTTGGCCGGTCTTGTCGATCCAGCCCAGGCGGTATTGCTCGCGACGATTTCGGCACAGGACGGGGCGCAGACCAAGGGAGGTTGGGGACAGAGCCGCAGGCAGGTTGAGGCTCGTGCCGGCGCCGAGGAGTTGTCCGTTTGGCCCTGCGAAGCGCTGGGCTAGTTCGCCCAGGTCCCAAGCTTGAAGCCGGTGTCCCCTCCGGTTGAAGGCCTTGGCAGTTGGGAATCCGTCCATGTCGTCAGGTGTCCAGGTGGCGACGACTTTCCTATCGACGACGAAGGTGATGATGGAGGCGGCGGCGTCCAACGACTTGCGCCCGACTTCCTCTGGTGCTGGATGCCCCTTGCCAGTGGCGGATGGGCTCGACTTGCTGGGCGTTGCGGCCTGGAGTGATGATGATGGAGGCGCGGCTGGCCGTGACGGTTCTGACTGCGGACAGCCAGTGAGGCAACCGAGGAGGCCGAAGACGATGAGCGTACGGAGCGTCACTCAGCGGGCCTCGATCGCTACGGGACTGTGGTGGACGACTTCTCCAGCACCGAGAGGGAAGAGCAGCGGTCGGAATTTGAGAGCCGTCTCCTTCGGCAATTCGATCGTTAGCCGATACTCGCCGGGAAAGAGCGATTCGACGGTCGCTTTGCCGTTTTCGCCAGTGCTACCTAAAACCTCCTGCTCCGAGTAGCCAATGAGCAGCCGCACGCGCGCCCCGGCAACGGGGCTGCCATCAGCACCCTGGAGGGTTGTTACGACGGTGCCTGCGGCTCGAAGCTCAATTGTGGAGGGCTCGCTGGCCTCTGACACATGAAGTGGCAACACCCCGCGGAGGTTCCCACGGCTGACGAAGAGCCGGTACTTGCCCATGGGCAGACTTTCGAAGCGGAAGGCGCCCCCGTCTCCGCTTTGACAACGATCGATTTCTGTTCGTCCTTGGTAGGCAATGACCAAGGCGTCAGATATCGCAAGCTCGTCTGCGAAGACGCGGCCTTCGATTGTTGTTCCCTCGAGCGCCGGCATGGTGATCGTGACCTCTCCCATATGTTCTGAAACGGCTACATTGGATCGAGCGCTCGTTGCTTGTCGGCCTTTTCCGCGGCGAGCGACTAATTCGTACGAGGAGGGGGCGAGGCCCGTGAAACCGAAGCGACCTTCTGCGTCGGTCAACGTTTCTCGTTTGCCTCTTGTCGCGCCGCCAAGAATTCGAACAGCTATGTTTGAAAGTGGAGTGTCGTTCGCGCTTTCGACATGCCCTTGCAGTGCCAGGCCCGCGCCGAGCTGCAGCTTGACCGCCTGGGTTTTGCCAGCCACGACTCGGAGTTTCTTGTACGCCACAGCTCCGTCCAGCTCGGCGACCACAAGAGCGTCGCCCTCGCGGGTTGGCCGCCCGCCAAACACGCCGGCTGCGTCTGCTTGACCTGCGGCAAGCCTGGGACCTTCCGGGGCCAGAATTGCGATACTCGCTAGCGCTGCGGGCGCCCCGTCCGCGGTCTTCACCTTTCCCTGAATCAACCCGTACGCATCGAGTACGACCGCCCGCGCGCTAATCTCGCCCACAGGCAGATCGATCCTCCCCACTGCTGCCGAGAGGTATCCGTCTGCGGTCACGGTTAGAGCATGAGGCTGCGAAGGCAATCCTCGAAAGCTCGCTTCTCCAGATTCGTTCGTCACCAGCTCTTCGCCGTCCTCTAGCCGACTGAGGAGGAGTTTCGCTGATGGGATGGGACTACCACGTCGGTCGGTGACGCGGACGTCGAGAGCTGCCGCGGGGCCCTGCGGCAGCGATGCTACCGTGTCGCTCTTCGGCGTGGTTGCATCGTAGTTCGTGACCTGCGCGGCCTCCTGGCGATCGGCGCATGCTAGAGCGACACACGCCCAAAGCGAAGCGGCCCCCATCAACGCAAGTTCAATGCGCCAATCGCGACAGTCCGTCGTGTCCATTGGGAACCCACCTAGGGTGCGGGCACGGTGACGTCAAAGGCGTCACTAACAGCGGTGAGCTCGGTTCCAGGCTCTGTTACGCGAAGCGTGAAGCCTGCCCCGTTTGCCGGAATCGCTGCAACGATAGAGACTCCGCTGAAGGTAGCCTCGCCGTTGGCATCCAGAGTCACTGTTAGTGACTCTGGACCACCAGTGGTGGTCAGAAGCGCTTTTGCGATCGCCAAGCCGGCGCCGTCACGACTGTTGCCGAGAGCACAATTACCAACATTGGTCATTTCTCCTGTTGCCAAGTTGTCGATGGTCCAGAGCTGGTCTGGAAAATCCGAAAGATCCTCGCCAGTCGTCGCGTAGAGCGTTCCGTTTGGAGCGAAGGCAATGTCGCTGACCGATGGTTCCGCTAGCGTGGCGAGGTTCGCGCCTGTCATGCCAACTGGATCGAGCTCCATGATTCGTCGCTCTGAGATTCCGACATTGTCGAGGCCGACCACCGCGTAGAATACGCCGGTCTGGGGATGACGCGAAACGCCAGTCCAGCCGCCAATCGTGTCGCCGTTGATTGTGACCGCTCCGAGCAGGGTATCCGCGCCTGTTGCTGTATCGATTTGGTAGAGCGGGAGGTTATCCCCCGTGTCGCCAAATTGGGCCTCTCCAACGATCAAGCGTCCCGTAGCGTCAAAGAACGCAGCTCCGACTGTATGAAGGTTGGCGTAGGTGGAGGTGAACAAGCTTGTTTCCGTGCCGTCGTGCGCGAGGAGTCCGATCTCGTCGTTGTTGCGTCCGAAGTAAACAGTCTGATTTAAATTGAAAGACGGGTTGCTAGCCGAAGCAGCAGGCTCGTTCCACTCTACCGAATCGTTGCCGGTGTCGGTCAACGAATCGGCGACGGGGTCGTAAAGGCTTACGTTTCGGCCGTCGTTGCAAAGTACGCCCCAAGCTGGGTCGTTCTCGACTGTCAGCAATATCGAGCCGACCACAGGATCGCCAGCCAAGTCGAGGACCCGAATGCTAAAGTCTTGCATGCCAACGGGCGCCGCGAGCGTGCTGGTTACGACGTCTTGGGGCTGGGTGAGGAACATGATGCCCGGGAGCGGCGCCGCGTCGGCCACAGGTATTGCCGCGTCGTCCGCAGATGTTGCCGCGTCGGCCACAGGTATTGCCGCGTCGGCCGCAGATGTTGCCGCGTCGGCTATCACAGATACGGCGGCATCATCGTCCGCATCTGAATCTCCTCCGCCACATCCCAAGCTCCCCAAGCTGGTGACTAAGAAAGGTATTATCAAAGTAGATACGTTACGTTGCATGTCGTCATTTCCCTCCGAAGTACCGAATTATATCCAATATCTTCCCCAAAGCAACCCCCAGTACAACATGGTCCAACATGGTCCGTTTGGGCTGAAGACCCACGATTTGCGAACCAAGCGATGGTCTCAGTAGAGGAATAGGCCACGGATCATCACTATTTGGGAATGTTGCGATCGTTCTCGAACCGCTGCGGCGAGCCTGCGCAGTAGGTGCACTTCTTAGAGGGCCGCGGCAAAGGAGACTCGACGCTCTCACTGCAAACGGGTAGAGACTGAACCTTCGCGGGAATCCAAGGAACTCGCAAGCTACAGGCGTTGAAGCGCCCTGAACAGCATCTGCTCCGTCACGAGACCAGGGCAGCCTCGTGAAGCTCTCATCCATACTCATGATCATCACGTCGGCCCCCATCGCGCTCGTATCCGTACCTTCGGCGATATCGATCTTGAGATGATTGAGACTCGTCAACGTTTGCGTCGTTGCTGGTTGGAATCGGTCGGAGGTGGCAGCTTCGTTGGAATCAGATTTCTTGTCGCAGGCGATGGCGCCGAGAGAGAACGCTGCGCAGAGGACGGTGCTTTGGAAGCGGATCATCACGCCACGAGGCTAGGCGTCGTCAGCAGCGATGCGCAGCATCAAGTCGCCATGAGCACGCTTCCCGGTGGACCTATA
>JAAEPE010000738.1 GCA_024222395.1 Myxococcales bacterium | reverse complement strand
CGTGGACACGACTTGTGACGCCACGCTCTGCGCCGCTGACGAGTACGTCTCGACGAACGCTTGCGCGACTTGCCCGGCGGGAACGACGAATGCAGCGGACGACGACGCCTCGGGCGACGACACCATCTGCGACGATGGAGTCCCCATCGCAGACCCGGGCGTGACAGTCGCCCTTATTGGCGACATCGACGACACCGACCCTGTCTGGACACGTCCCCACGATAACTGTCAGGCTGGAAGCAGTGGCAGCTACTTCGAGGTGCACCGCATCGCGAACACCACAGGCGAAGACCAAAACGTCACGCTCACCGCCACCTGGCTTGACGACGGCTACTTGCACGTCTTCACCGATCCCTTCGACCCCGGAGATCTCGACAACTGCGTCACAGGTAATGACGACTTCCACGACATTCATGACTCCCGGATCACCGACTTGCCCATCGCGGCAGACCAGGTGCTCGTGATCGTCGCTTCTGGCTACAATCCGGCCGACCCCATCGGCGCCTATGAGATCGAGGTCCTCACCCAGATTCCGCCTGCCGTTTGTGGAGACGGCGCGGTCGAAGGTGACGAGCAATGCGACGACGGTAACGTCATCAACGACGACGGCTGTGACGACCAGTGCTTGATCGAGCCTACCTGTGGCAACGGCGACGTCGAGTCAGGCGAAGAGTGTGACGACGGCAACCTCGTCTCCGATGACGGCTGCAGCGACGCTTGCCTGAACGACTCGGTCTGTGGTGATGACGACGTTGAGGGTTACGAAGAGTGCGACGACGGCAACCTCGTCAATGGCGATGGCTGCTCGATGCAGTGCACCACCGAAGCTCCGGCCACCCCCATCGCCATGCCGGACAACACCGTCCAGCTTGCCGGTGAGATCGACATCACCGACCTCCAATGGGCCCGCCCGAATGCAGCCTGTGGGGACGCTGGAGTATTTGATGAACGATATTTCGAGGTCAAGCGCGTCGTCAACAACACGGGCGCCGACCAGCGGATCACCGCAATCGCCGCCTGGAATGGCGACGGCTTTCTGCACGCCTACACCGACCCCTTCGACCCCGATGACATTGACAACTGCATCATCGGCAACGACGACTTCGGAGACGATAATAGCCGGCTCTTAGATCTCGCCATCGCCGACGGCCAGACGCTGGTTATCGTGGCGTCAACCTTTGTTGCCAACGATGCCATCGGCGCATACACCATCGACGTCTTCACCCAGCTGCCCGTTTGTGGCGATGGCGACACCGAAGGCGCCGAAGGCTGTGATGATGGCAACCTCGTTGACGGGGATGGCTGCAGCACGCTCTGCCAAATCGAAGAGTGTGGCAACGACATGCTCGACCCGGGCGAAGGGTGCGACGACGGCAACCTCATCAACGGCGATGGCTGCTCGATGCAGTGCACTATTGAAGCCGCCCCTACGCCCATTGCGATTCCTGGCAACACCGTCCAGCTTGCCGGTGAGATCGACGATACCGACCTCCAATGGGTACGCCCCGACGCAATCTGCAGCTTGGGCCCCCAATCGGCTGGGGGCAGGTTCTACGAGGTCAAGCGCATCGTGAACAACACCGGCGCTGACCAAGTACTCAACGTGACCGCCGCCTGGAATGACGATGGCTACCTGCACGCCTACACCGACCCATTCGACCCCGATGACCTTGGCAACTGCATCATCGGTAACGATGACTTCGAAAACGAGAGAGACAGCAGCCAGATTGTCGATCTCGTGATCGCCGACGGTCAAACGCTGGTGCTCATCGCGTCGACCTATGAGAACGTCGCCATCGGCGCTTACACTCTCGACGTAGTTACGCAGACGATCTGCGGCGATAGTGTTATCGAGGGTGACGAGACCTGCGACGACGGCAACTCCATCAACGGTGATGGCTGCTCAGCCCAGTGTTCGCTGGAAGCTGCTGCGGTCGAGATCGGCGCACCGGGCGCAACTGTCGGTTTGGCTAGCAGCATCGACGCCGGTGACCCAAGCTGGTCGCGACCAAACGAGGCCTGTGGCGGTAGCAACGATAGCAGCCCTTATGATGTACTACGCATCGTGAACAACACGGGTGCCGCACAGACTGTAACGGTCACGGCCGACTGGAGTGGCGACAGCTACCTGCACATCTTCACCGATCCCTTCGATCCAGAAGATCTCGGAAGCTGTGTCATCGGCAACGACGACTTTGGTGGGATACGCAAGAGCCAGGTCACCGACGTCGCCATCGAAGCAGACCAGGTACTTGTCATCGTGGCTTCCGGCTTTGCAGACGCAACAGGTGACTACACTGTCGAGGTGTTCACTCAGTTCGCACCGTGATGTCTCCCTCGAGCGTTGCGCCGACGGCGCGGAGCATTAATTCGACGTTGTGTTTGGTCGACGATAAATGGCTTCCAACCATCACCGAGGAAGCACTCCTCTGCCTTCGAAAGAGTGTAGGCGAACCAGTCATTGGATCGCTTGGTCACTTCGTGCCCAAACACTAACTCAAGCCCGTAGGAGCACGCCTCTCCTTGGTGTTAGCCGCCAGGCTCGATAGCCCCGTAGGGGCCCATCACGTTCACGCTGCGTGATCTCAAGAAACGACCCGAGGATCCCAACGGGATCAATTTGCGGGAAAGTTGAGCCGGCCTCGTGAGTGTCGTAGTAGTGGTCGCCAAGCGCCCAAGAGGGCGGTCATGGGGCCGCCCGAAACGAACATGACGACGAGCCCATTTGGCGGTGGATCACTCGTCGTCGGGTGCTTCACCAAGACATTGAAAGATGACGCAACTTCGACTCTGATCCAAAACTCGCACCGGGTCAACTCTTGGCCGAAAGAGAACGACTGTGTGGAGGCCGCCATGCCGGCCAGCTTCGATCGCTGCGGCCAGGGCGCCCGGCAAAGTGGCAGGATCCGCATTCACGGCCATGGGCAGCGAGGCCGCAGGATGCGCGGCCCCGTTTCACCTGACGGTGCCCCAGAGTTTAGGGCGGCGAGAGTGCAGCGCT
>JAAEPE010000737.1 GCA_024222395.1 Myxococcales bacterium | reverse complement strand
GCTGCTTGGCGCGGCCGGTGAGCCCGATTAGTAGTGCCATCGCGGTGGACATCGGCCTCTACTCTGCAGCAAGCGGGCGTCTGCGGCTAGAGGGCGGTCGGTAAGGGGTTCACTCACTAAAGCAGCTAGTACGCCAAGCCAAGTTGCGTTGGCGAATCGAGCGCGACTACCAAGAACTCAAGGGTGAACTCGCCCTCGATCACTTTGAAGGTCGCCAGTGGAGAGGGTTTCATCACCATGCCGCGCTCTGCTCTGCGGCTCATGCTTTTCTTGCGCTCCGCCGAGCGCTATTCCCCCCCGGCGAAAACTGCCATGGACGCTTGCTGAGGTACGCCGCCAGCTGCAGCAGCTCCTTGTCAGGCATCTTGGCGAGTGCCCGTTGTGTCGAACGGCCTTTGAGCCCGGTAGTCCGCCGCGAGGACCTGCCAAAAAAGTGATCAAGTAGTACTAGGTGACTGGTGTTAATCGATGAAGCTGTGGTCCGCGCTGGCGAAATCCCGCTCGCGGACCCCATATTCTGAAGATCGCTGGTTGTCTTCTGAGCGGCCCCGCGTCGTTCGAGGAGGCGAACAGGCGGAATATCAGCGTGAGCGCCCGCCAAGTGGCGCCGGTGCGGCGCACTTCGAGCTTCGCGAGCCGTTTTAGGTTCACGGCTGCGCACAGAAGTGAGAAGTC
>JAAEPE010000736.1 GCA_024222395.1 Myxococcales bacterium | reverse complement strand
TTGGTTGTGGTGTGATGGTGTAGTGGCGATGATGGGTGCGAAAGGAGGAGAGGAGGACAGAAGGGGAATTGTTGTACCGCGCGGGTGTCCAGAGAAACCAAGGATCCAACTTAGGACGCGGGGAAACAGCACTACGGGAACGCAATGATGTGTGTTTCTTGGGGCCCTTTTGGGCCATTTTGGGGCGATCTTGAAGCCTCGGATGGCCATCGGAAGCGAGAAGGCGAGAAGCAGAACATCATTGGTTTTCCGAAGGTGTTTGAAAGATTTTGGCATCTTGGGGGGCCTCTTGGAGCTTTGGGGCGGTCTTGGGACCTCTTGGAGCATCTTCGGAGCCATATTGAGGCATCTTCGGCTATCTTGGGCCATCTTGGAGCTCATCTTATAGGCTCTCCGAGGCGCTCTTGGAGCCGTCTTTGGCGAACTACCCTCTGACACCTCGCGGGGCGCCCTGTCCAGGTCCATGGGAGAGGGTAAGGGGGGAGGGGTAAACCCCTCCCCGAAGGGGAAGAAGGAGGTTGGAAGAGGAAACTCCCTAAACCACCTACGCCCAGAGGGCTTGTGGGATATGTCAACCCTTTCCAAATTTCGCAGCGATCATCGCTTTCCAGCCCCCGCACGCGTGCGTTCGCTACGTGGCGCGCGCGCCGCATAAAGCGGCGGAAGGCGATGGCAAGAAGGAGTGTCTGGGTGTGGTAGGTGGAAAGACAAGGAGGGGAAATGGTGGCAAGCGATGGCGGTGGGAGCATGGGCGTTGGGAATTGGAATTGGGGGCTGGAGGAGCGAGGAACATGGGTCGGATTTTTCGTCAGCGATCTCTTGCTGGGGCCCCAGCGGTGATTAGCAATATAAGCAGCAAGAGTCGTGTTCCACTCCCCTGACTGCAAGACACGCACCTCATGCGCGTGGCATTCGGATTTCCGCTGTGATGAGGAGCCGCCATCCATATACAATGTACTTAAAACTTATAGTGTACTGTATGCACTATTGGCTCAAACCACCAGCGCGGGCGCTGCAGCTAATATGATAAGCGCGGTCAGGCCAGCCCCCGCGAGCATCGCAATCACCCCTCCATCTGCAGTCCTAGCAGAGGCGGCGTTTGCGCCGATGGTATAGCCCTCGAGCGGCGTCACAACAGAGCAGAGTGGCAGTTGCGAGTCAACATCGGCAGTTGCCAGTCACAGCAAAGTCGGCGTTCGCGCGCCAATGATCTAGCCCTTGATCTCGTCAAAGGACCAGTCCTCGGAGTCCATCCAGATCTCGTCATCGGGCCCGTCCGCGGGGTTCACCTCTTGTAAGCCCTGGTCGGATATCATCTCCCGCTGCAGCGGCCGATCCCACGTTTGGATCCATGGGTCCATAATGAAGCCGTAAGCTCTGTGCACGCCGCGACGATGTTTCTTGCCTCCTCGCCGACGGCGGTAAGGCCGCGGGCTGCGACTGCGGCTGCGATTCGAGGATGCGGGCTTTTCTCTTCGAGACCTGCGACGGCAAGGCTGCGGGCAGCGACTGCGGCTGCGACCCGAGGCTGCGGGCATAGCTCCTCGGGGCTTGCGACGGCAAGACTGCGGGCCTGCCTTCTCGAGGCATGGCGATCGCCGCCGCGGGCGGCTGCGGCTGCGCCGCGGCCGCGGAGCGCGGCTGCGACTGCGGCTGCGACAGCGGCTGCGGCTGCGCCGCGGCCGCGGAACGCGGCTGCGACTGCGACTGCGGTTGCGCTGCGGCTGCGCCGCGGCCGCTCGCCGAGCGGACCGCCGCAGCTGCGACTGCGGCTGCGCGCTCGGCGAGGGACGGCGGTGCAATGGCGGCGTGATGGGGGCGTTCTTGGACCCCATGCTGCCAACCTGAACCGCAACGGCCAGCATCTTTGCGCATCTTATATTTGCATTGCTTATCTGTGCGATTCTTACCATCGCGCTTCTTATCTTCGCGCTTCCTTATCTTCGCGCTGCCTTATCTGTGCGATTCTTACCATCGCGCTTCTTATCTTCGCGCTTCCTTATCTTCCTATCTTCGCGCTTCCTTATCGCGCACGGTTGGGTTCAGAGAGCGCGCGCGCTCGTGCCTAACCCAAGCAATGCTTGCACTTGCGAGCAGCGGCGCGCGCGCTACGCACCGCCAGTTATCTTGCCTGGCATTTGACTGTCTTATATTTGAACACTTGCTTAACACTATTGTTTGTTGTTGTTCCTTTTTTTCGGACCGCGTCCAGACGCGGAGCCGCGGCCCGCGGCGACCAGTCCTGGCGCGTGAACGCCTGAAAAGGAATCTAAGAACACATGCGCTCTAAACTGGGCGCCCCTCACTGCCAGGCGGCGCTGTCGCCAGGGCCATCGACCGCGGTCGGCTGAGAATGCTGAGTACGATACCGAATCATACGCTCCACGGCGTTGTAGTGCACCTCTGCCATAATCAGTCGCCTGGTGCGATCTATGACCGAGTCCTCGCATGCCTCTATGGCGACATCGACGGCTCTGGCCTCGGTGGCGTCGTGCGTGTCTAGTGCGTCCTGTCGCTCATGCCACATCGCGCCCAGCATTGCCCTCGCCTGCTGGAGCTGGTCCTCCAGTGCGTCCATCCTCTCCTCCAGCGCTGCCCTGCGCAGCTGCATCTCGCGCATCCGCAGATCCATCTCCTCCATGCGCTCGAGGGCGAGCTCGCATGCCTCGGTGTCCTGGGCCTCGATCGCGACGAGCAAGGCGGAGCGCGGCGTCCTTGACCTCGAGCGGCGTGCCCCGCGCCGCGGTGGAGCGCCGCGCTGCGCTGCGGTGGGGCGCGGCGCCCTGGCCCTCGGGCGCGGCGAGCAAGGTGACACAGACCTGGCGCACCAGACCGAGTCGGACGCCGAGAGCTCGGAGATGGCAACGCTGCCAACGTTCCTGCAAGATTCTCCCGAGCACGGGGCTGGCAACGCTTCTGCAAGTAGCGCCGAGAGCTCCGAGAGTGCCGCTTTCTTTCTCTGGCTCGCCCGCGCCCTGCACTGTCGGCGTTTCACAGTCGGCGTCACGCCGCCGCGGCCCTTGTCATGGCCGCCGCGGCGTCGGCGGCCACGATGGGCGGCCATGCCGCCCTCTCACGCCCGCATTCCTTGAAGGACCTCGACCGCGCGGTCAAGTACATTTGGGCCAAAGCGGCATCGGTTTAATAATTGTAATTGTAATTAAGCATCGTATCTTCGCGCCGCTTATCTTCGCTTGCCGTGTCTGGCACTCGTGCCGTGGTATTCGGCACTCGTGCCGTGCTTATCTTCGCGCCGTGGCATTCGGCACTCGTGCCCCAAATATTTGCGCTTATTTATCTTCGCGACGCGTATCTTCGCGCCGTTTCATGTTTCCCACCCCCCTCTCGGCTCTCGGCAACTACGCTTCGAGCCGCGTCCAGACGCGGAGCCGCGGCGACCAGCCTTGGCGTGTGAAATATTAACATATATTTACATTCATACACGGACCAGCCAACTAAACGAGCCAAACACATACATCCTAGACCACATAGAGTGCACCATTTGGGGCCAGTACGGCCGACATAGACTGCACCGCATAGACTGCACCACATACCGCATATATTGCACCACATAGACTGCACCACAGAGAGTGCACTACATAAGCTGCTTGGGGCCCACGATGGCTGACAGTGGCTGCACCATGCACATAAACCGCACCACATGCATTGCCCCTCTCACCGTGCGTTCGGGTGTTTGGGCTATCTTAAGCCATTTGAAGGTCATCTTGGTCTGGTGGGCTGGATGCGGCCAACGCCGAACACTCTGGCTCCCCCCCCATCCCCGTTCCTCCCCTTGCGCGCGCGCGGGGAGTTCTGTATTGCGCCGAATCCACAAGATGCGCCAGAACATATATATATATATATTGTGTGTACTGGTTACCATTGCCCAAAATTTGCAGTGGTGGAGGACGGTAAGGGTGATTAGATAAGTCCCTCATGGTTCATGAGGGATGAGGCATCGCCCGATCAGCGCCCCGATCGATCAGACACAACGCTGCCATTCAACGTAATCGGCGCTGTCGCCCCCCCCCCCCCCCCCCCCCCCCCCCCCCCCCCCCCCCCCCCCCCCCCCCCCCCCCCCCCCCCCCCCCCCCCCCCCCCCCCCCCCCCCCCCCCCCCCCCCCCCCCCCC
>JAAEPE010000735.1 GCA_024222395.1 Myxococcales bacterium | reverse complement strand
CCCGACCATCAGGCTGCTCGATTGGTCTGTGGCATCGCCGCGTGCAATCTCAGAATGAAGGAGCGTGCCGTGCAGCATATCGACGAACTTGAGGGTGCAAGTAAACGTGCGGCAGTTAGACAAATCTGCATCCGCAACGAGATCAAGTTCGAGTGAGGCTATACGAGTGTGCCTACTCGATAACGAGATCAAAGAGATGTGCGTTGATGCACCAGGACTCACCGTTCTCAACTGGAATCGCAACAAGGGTGTCTGGATCAATCGTTACTTCCATGAGAAGTGTGTCGCTGATTTCTCCTAGAAGTGGTCCGCCGATCGTTCCCATATCGGACAAATCTAGTTAACCTGCGACGGGCACGAAGATCTGACCATCACTGCAATCTTCATTCGAACAACCGCGTTGAATCTGTAGACAGGTGTGACATAGAGATTCGTCATCGCTTGTGAAGTCAAAAGACTGGGCGCTGTCGGTCGCGAGGCTAGCTAACGATCGTGTCTCCGAAGCGCGTAGATGACCGCTCGTCATACGTTGAGCAGCTCCTTGCCAGCGGAGGTTCAGCTTCAGAGAGTGCCCGGCGTACCGCGAAGAGATTCAATGTCGGCCTAAGGCAAGGCTATGCTTCCTCGGCTTGGGCGAGTCGCTTCACAATTGTCGGTGGCTCCAACTTCTTGGGGCGTAAGCGCTTTCTCGCCTTATTCAGGTCGATGACATACCCGGACTCAAAGTTCGCACTTGAGGCGTCATTGGGGAGCCCTTTTGGAAGCCCGTGTTATCGCGGGCTTTGTCTTTTGGGCAATGACGACGTGTGCGAACTAGGTGCGCTATTGGTCAGGGGGAGAGTACCGAGTCGCTCGGTTTACGTCCCCATCCGAAATATTTCGGTTGGGATGCGAATTTCTTGAGCAACACTCGCGTCGTTTTCTCCGTCGCGAACTCTGCTTCATCGGTAGTCAGCGGTAGCAACTTCAAGAACGTGACACGCGCCTCCGCGTCAGTTGCCGCACCAACAGCCTTTGTGAATAGCAGGTCGCGCATCTGCCGTTTCTGATTTGGAAAACGGAGGAAGGAGCGAGTCTCCTCGGGTGGGACAAGCGCAAAGTGACCGTCTGGCTTGGTCCCGTCGCCGATACCAACTGTGTCGAATACCTTGAATGGCGTGTCGTTGACCGAGGCAGATTTGATCGTCATTGCAATCGTCGCAAGCCGTTCAACGACGATAGTTGATTCGGAGCGTGAATACGCAATTAACTCGATTCGAGGATCGGGGCCTCCTGGTGCTTGAGGAGTTGTGCTCAGACCAAAGGTGGCATAGGTAAAATATGGCCTGTCCTTTGTGGGGCTGTGAACCATCACGTAGAAGGGGGCGTCGCTTGCTGAGGCTTCCCAGGGACCGTACTCGTGGACACCCTCGCCGAAGAACTCGCCGTAGTGCGACACGACGCGGACTCGACTGGTCATTTGATCGCCTGCCTTTTCCTCTTCAGGCGTTTGCGTCCACTCCTTTACGCGGTTTTCTTCTATTCCTAGCAACAGTTCATTGGTCCCAGCCTTGAGAGTCTCGAAGACACCACTTCCGTCTAAGGTGTTTGCGATTATTGTCGTTTCCCTCTTAAATCCCAGCACACGACTCATCTTCTTGGTTGGGAGCGCATTGGGAAATTGCGTCTTGTTGAACTGGACTACCTTGGGGAATTTCGACCAATCACGCCCCTGCTCGCGAAGAGCGGACTTCACCAACTTCAGTGCCTGAAGATTCGCCTTGAGACGCTCTTTCTGGCAGTCGGCGACAAACACTATGCCGTCAGCCCCCTTGAGCAACAACCGGGTGGACGCCTCGTACTCTTCTTTTCCCGCCAAGCTGTAGAGATGCACGCGGACGCGGTAACCGCCGATTCTAGCTATACCCTCAGGGAGTAGATCGAAGAACATCGTGTTCTCCGTATCAGTCGCGACTGAGACCATTTTTCCCTTCGAGTCCGCATCAGTCTTATCGTAGATAAATTGGAGGTTCTCCGATTTGCCTGATAATTGCAGCCCGACGTAAATCAGCTTTAGATTGATCTCTTTTGATGAGTGATTTGTAAACATGGCCTGGGAGCTTTGGGAAAAGCTACACAGTCCAAGTCCCACTAGAAGTACGAGAAAAGATCTACGGATAGCATTCATGGTGGCCTGTCCTGACACAGCGGATGCTAGCAGAGCATGATGCCTTGTTCATT
>JAAEPE010000734.1 GCA_024222395.1 Myxococcales bacterium | reverse complement strand
GTCTCAACGCCCAAAGTGACCTTATCGACCCTGGTCCGTTTGCTTAAGCGGGGAACATCGGGGTCGGTTTGCGGCACGACGGGATCGCGCGTCCTGACCCGGATCCAGCGCGATTTGCGGCCCGCGACTTCGACCTCGTCCACCGGACCGGTCCATGCCTTGAAAAGCTTCAAATCACCGCCCGTGCTGGCGAGTCGCACCAACGGGTGCCAGTCGGGAGTGTCCTCTTCGACGGGCGTCTCGCGGGTGCCCCAGATCTCGAAGATCGCACCTTCGCTGGCCAAAATTCCGGCCACGGATGCCGGATCGAACCGCAGGGCGAAGGTGGCAGGCTCCTTGACCGCCAGCACGTCGGCGTCGCCGATGTAGAGCGCGTGTTCCTGCGCGTCGGGCATCGCGAACGCATCGAGCCGCTGCATCCGTTCGAGACGCGCTACCGGCGGGTCCAGTGCCTCGCCCAAGGGGGCTGACAATTGCGTCAGTCCATCCTCCGAGAAGGAAATGACTGTGGCAAAAACCAGTGTTTTGTCTGTCCGCTCGATGCGTAACAGATCGCCGGGCAGAATGCCCACGGGCGGATCAATCGACACGATGCTGTCGTCCGCCGCAGCGCTGGTCGACAAGGCGTAGGTGGGCTGGACCGTGAGGTCTGGATCCAGCGTTGTGACCGCTTCGGGGGCGAGTCCCAACATGTCCAGCGCGGGATCAACGGTGGCCAGATGGGCAATGTGACCGGGCTGAATCCGCAAATCTTGCGTGGTCTCGAACGCCGCCGTCTGCCCTTCGGGGGTTTGTGTCGCAATCGTGACTCCAGTGCGCGCCTTGGCCAGAACCGGTGACGTTTGACCGTCTTTCAGGGCAAAAACGGTGACGCCGCGTGCGGCCACCGGCTGGGGCGGGGCGATGTCGAACATTTCGAGGAAGGCCAGCGCGTCGCGCTGCGGGGTTTTGTCCAGCCGCCGTGTTGCTTCCTCCGACAGGCGGGCTGCCACTTCAACGAGGGCACGATCCGGCCCCTGCGCCTCGGCCGCGCCGCGCCACGTCGGGGCCATGGCGGCGATATCGCGCAACAGGGCCTTGCGCAATTGACCAACCCTGCGCGAGTCGACAAGGGGATATTCGGGACCGCTGGTCATCCTCCTTCACCGAAGTAGAAAGGATAGACGAAGTTGCCGACCTGATTGGTCGTGCGCAATCGGTAGGCAAGGTTAATCTCAAGTTTGCCATTCATATGGTCGCGGGTGTCGACATCGACGTCCAGCACGTCGATGCGGGCCTCGAAGTGGCGTAGCGCATCGCGTACCACGCGGCGAATTTCTGCAATCAGCGCGGTCGAGATCGTCTCGAAGGGTAACTCATGGATACCGCAGCCGAAGTCGGGCCGCATCAATCGCTCGCCCCGTGCTGTGCCCAGTATGATCGCGATTGATTGCTGCACGTCTGTCGCCCCTTCCGCCATGACCACGCGGCCCCAGCGACGATCCAGCGTGACGCCGAGCACTTCGTCGGAGGGGGTGCCAAAGCCCCATCCCCGGCCCAGAAAAGGTGGAAATCTTGGTGCTGCGTTTTCGCGGGTCATTTCGCTATCCAATCAAAACGTTTGTTGCGCCCATCGCGATCGCGTTGGGCGGGCCGACTTCTACCACCTGGTCCCCTTGCCGCGCGGCGAAGGATCCTTCGATCCGCACCGTCAACGAGCCTATCGCGACCATACCGCCGACATGGGGCACCACGCCCGTGGTCAGAGGGCAGGTGTGGAAATCCACCGTCGCCCGCCACGCGGGTTGGCCGCCGATGCGCACGGTCATGGCACCGGGTCCGGGGCTTAGCGGTTTGCCGTGGCTGGTGGCGTCGTTCACACGTGCGGCTGGTTGTCCCATCAGTTGATCTCCACCATGGCGCCCTGCACCTTGCAGGTGCCGCCCGCCTTGACCTCGGCCTTGCCTGAGGCATCGATGATCACCTGTGAGGCCTTCAGCGTGATCTTCTTGTCGGCCTTGATCGTGATGTTGCCATCTTTGATTTCGACAATGTTGCCTGCACCGTCATCCATAATGGCCGTGTTTTTAGCCAGGTAGATCCGGGGCCCTTTGGCCAGCTTCAACTCGATTTCGTTGGCTTTGCTATCGTCAAATCGCAGCTCATGGCCCGCACGCGTGCGGATTATTTTGCGGTCGTTGCTTTCGTGCCCATTGTTGTCAGGAGGCAGTTGTTTTGCGTTCCACACGCTGCCCAACACAACCGGATGCGATGGATCACCGATGAAACCCACCAGAACCTCGTCGTCCTTGTCGGGCAGAAAATAGGCACCGCGTCCGGGCCCTGACATCACCGTGGCGATCCGCGCCCAAAAGGTATCCTGACCGGAGGTATGCACATCAAGCTTCACCCGCACCCTCCCTAGATTTTCAGGGTCCTTGTTGTTGGTCACGAACCCGAAGGCCAGCCCTCGTGGAAACCCGTCTGAGGCGCGATCCGCCTCGGCTCCGCCGCCACCTGCCATACGCAACATTCTCATATCGAAGGCTCCTCTACTGTCAGCGATGTTTTGAAACCGCTGCCTGAAAAATCGTGGACTGCGCCGCTGATCCAGTAAGTTTTGGAAAAGCCCTTGCCGAGGCCCTCAAAGGCCACGTTCATGTCGGGCCGCAGTTCCGGCAGACCGATGCAATCGGCTGATCCCGTCAGGAATTTCTGCGCCCGCTCCCGTAGGATCGCCAGCGCGCGGGCGTCGGCCTCGTCTTGAGTATGCACGCCGGATCGCACGCGCAGGACGGGTGCCGCGCTCAGGGCGGCGACCAGACGCTCGGGCCCGCTTTCGTCGCCCGCCTCGCGCCCTTCCTCAGAGCCTTGTTCAGCACGGCCCACGATCTGTTCGCCAGTGGTGGCCGAGGTGCCGACAACCTCTACCGCCGCGATCTGGTTGGCGAGGTTGATTTCGGGCGAAAAGGCGGTCAGCCCGCCACCCCACGGCAGGGCGATCTCTGCCTCCTCGTCCTGATGGCGCGGGCCGAAATAAAGAGTGCGCTTGCGCACATAGAATGTCGCGCTGTTGCGTTCGGCCAGTTTTTCCAAAAAGGCGAGGTCGGTTACTTCGGTTTGCTCAATGCGCGGTTTGGTGGGGGTCGTGTCGGGCCCGTCGAACGTCAGGCCGTGACGATCCGCAATCCGCGCCACGTAGTCGCTGTCTCGAGGAGGTACCCGACCGGGTTTCTCCTCGATGTAGTCCGTAACCTTGCCGATCGTCAGCGAGAACAGCGCATCGTAGCCCGAAATATCCAGCACTGGCGCGCCGCCTGAACTGAAAGATGTCGAGAGTTCCGATATTGTCCCTTCGATCACAGGCTCCAGCCGCGCGGGTTCGCCGTAGCCAAGCTTGACCTCGACCGCGGCGCCGAATTTAAACAGGTCGAGCAGTTCAATGCGCTCCTCGCGGTCGCCGGCCACGAACTCGCGATATTCCCAGCTAAAGGCGTTGGTCACCGTGATCGTAAAACGGCCCGCCGCCTTTTCCTTGAGGTCGACACTGACCGAAGCAACCGTCAAAAAGAGGTCACGCACCAGATCATCGCCCCCGACCGTCACCACGAAGGCCGGAACGAAATAATCGCCGTGCTTTTGTTCAAGCGTTTCGACGTCCACTGAGGGTCTCCCGTGTTGCGAAATCTTCTAGAGGGGGCACTAGAACCACATCGCCGGGGCGCAGACTGCGCAGGTCCTCAATGCCGTTGGCTTGTGCGATCTGGCGCCAGAAACGCGGCTCGCCGTATTCGTCCGCGGCAAGCTGCCAAAGGGTCGTGGGCGTGGGGCGAAAGCCGTCGACCTTGCCCAGAACGCGGTATTTTGTTTTGTCGGCAGAGTTGCGACACGGGTCTTCGAGCTGTTCTGCGACCGTGCGGTACTGTTTGTAGGTGACCGACAGCGTGGCGCGCACTGGTGTGCCGTCGCCCAGGAACATCGTGAAGCGCTGGCTAATCTTTTCGATCACGGCGCGGAACGAAAAAACACCCCAGGTGAACTGCACGCGCGGCGGTGCATGGGTGTCTGCGTCGATGCAGATCAGGTCGGTAAAACGGCGTGTCTCCTTTGAGACATCTGCCGAATTTCCGTCCGTAAAAGTATCGAACAGCAATTCCATGCTCAACGACTGGGCCGCGCCGTTGACGAATTGCAGGATCGGATTTGACAGGCCGGGAACGGGCGTTTCCTGATAGCTCGCGCCAAATTCAACTGAGTATTCGGTTGGGTTGAAATGCACCGCAACCTCAACATCCTTGTTGCGGCCTTCGAGACATTTGATAATGGCTTTGACGAGGGGTTTGGTCATGGTTAGCCCCTGCCTTTGCGTTCGGTTTCCACGCGCAAGCGTTTCTCAAAACGCTGCCAGAGAACCTTGTCCAACTGTTGAATATCGATCTGCGGGGCCTGCGGCTGCGGTGTCGGGGCGGCTGTCTTTGGTTCAGGCCTGGCGGCGACGGCCGGCACCGGCGGGGACGCGCGGAAACTGCGCGGCGTCGGGGCGGGCGTCGCGGTGGCGCGGGCCCCGCTGCGAAGGTCACGCGCGGGGGCGGACGCGTCGGCGGATAAGGGGGCGTAAGCGCCTGGCGCGCGATCTTCGAGCGGTGCTTTGTGCGATGGCCCCATGGGGCGGGCCGTTTGGCGGGCTTCCACCGGGTTTTGCGGGCGGTCAGCCACGGATCTCGGTCTGGTCGAGGACAGTGCATCGGTCGGATGCGACGCGGCCAGATGCCGCCGTGCAATCGCGGTGATCTGCTGCGTGGTCTCTAAACGGCGGTGCAAGTACGACAGCCCCGCGTGGCGGCGTTCCGAAGGATCGGTGGCATGAACACGAGCCGCGAAGGGAGAGTTGATCCGTTTGTCCGCCAGCGGGGTCCCAGCAATGTGATCTGGCACCTGGGGGGGCGTAAACACCCTCCAAGGCGCGATTGGTCGCCTTAGTTTGCGAAGGCTGGGCGACGATGACGATGGCATGTCGGGAGGCTGGATGTGGTGCATAATAAGTTGGCCGCTGGCGTTGCGCCTCGTGGTTGGCGGGCTTGCCAGATGTGCGCTGTACGCCTGCACGGACAGAATTTTCGTTGCCAACCTGTGGTTCCGGATCAGCACTTCGAAGCGCGGCGAAAGCCGGATGTTTGAAACCGAGAATTGGATGGGTGCGGGGGGTGCAGGTTGCCGAGCAGGGGCGGCGGGCAGGGGCAAGGGGTCACGAAAGTGCCGCTCTGCTGTGCTTGCGGTGCGGGTCTTTGCCGTCGCGGTCCCGACGCCGGCTCCTCGGCTTTCCAGAATGCCAAAAGCGCACGGCTGGAGAAGCGGCCTGCGCGGCAGGATATGACGGTACGCTCTCATTGCTTGGTCAGCCCGTGATGGACCAACTCGATGCTTTCGACCGCAATCGCGTTGCTGGTGGCGTCAAGGTCGGTGCCGCCCCATTTTGTCGGGAAGGCGTCGGCACATATCCAGCGCCACGCCTCTTCGCCGACCTCATCCAGCAGGACGATACTGATCGTGCGCCGCTCGACCGTGCCCTGCACAACATCCTCGTGCCAGTCCCACATCCAAGCATCCATGAGCCCGCGTTTGAGCACGAGACTGGCCTGCGTGGTCTTGGTAATCAGCTGGATGTCATAGTCGTTCACACCACCTTCGCGATAGGGTTCGATCTCGGTCGTCCGCTCGAGGCCGGAGACAGACTGCACACCACCACGGTCGATGCCCTGTGCCTCGATCCGAAAACGGTACATGCGGTATGGGTCGGTCATCAATGTTTCCTTTTCCGATTAATACTGTTCCAGTCGCCGCGCCGCAGGCGCCGCATCAAGTTGGCGGTTTATGCCCGAAATCTGGCCGCACCATTCCCGGCGTTCCGCGTGGTCGAGCCCCATTAGCTCTCGACTCGACCAGTGGAAATGGTAGGCAATAAAGGCCATCTCCTCGTAGAGCTCACCGAGGGGATAAAGCCTCAGGCTTCCCCCATTACACCGAACCCTTCTGCTCGCGCAGCACTGGGAGCCATGTCTATCGCCTTGGCGTCACCATCGGCGTTGAACTGCTCGTAGAGGTCCTGCAGGTAGTTCAGATCTGAAGCGAACAGCCCTTCGATCACCTTGGTATTGATGTCCTGCAATGCCCCCAGTCCAGTGATCACGCGGCTGAGCACAATCACTGCTAGATAGGCGGGGTTTTGTTTTACGCGCGGGTCCTTGAGGGGCAGAATCTCATCCGCTGCCGTCGCGAGCCGCATCGAGCCGTCCTTGTGCAAAGTCCCATCGGTGTCCAGAAAACCCTTGGGCAGGGTGAAGTTGGTCTCGGTTTCAAATGCCATCTGTCAAACCTCCTATTGAATGCGGCGAATGCCTTCGTTGCAAAGCTCAAGCGTGTCGATAGCGACTTCGTTGCCTTTGCCGTTCAGGTCCGTCGGGTCGTATTTACAGGGCCAGGCCTTCGTGATCTCGAAAGCAGCCTTGTCCTCGCCGGCCTCGTTCTGGATGCGGATCACTACATTGCGTCGCGCATCATCCAAAGGCGTTGCGTCGTCGACCACCAGCTGGTGCCAGTCAGCCAGATCGGTGCTGTCGGTGATGCCCCATTTGAGCGTGATGTTGGCGTATTTGTTCAGCCCATTGAGCTTGCGGACAGTGGTGAGTTCATCCCCCTCGCGGTACTCGATTGGATCGGTCGAAGCATCGCCGATGGCCACCTCGGCGAAGCCGGCTTGATCGATCCCGTCAATCTCCATCCGGTAGCGAAAATTTCTAATCGGATCTTGTCGTGCCATGTGATTTCTCCTTTGCGCTCAGATCAGCTTTTGGCTTCACTGGTTTTCTGAAAGATGCGGAAGATGACGAACTCGGCGGGTCGCACAGGCGATATACCGATCTCGACGATCAGTCGGCCATTCAAGATGTCATCCTGCGTCATGGTGGCTGGGCCGACCGAGACGGAAAACGCTTCTTCCTCCTTGGCGCCGAACAGTGCGCCCTCGCGCCACTGAGTGCGCAAGAACAGGGTGATGGTCTGCTGTACCCGCGCCCAAAGCCGCTGGTCGTTCGGCTCGAACACCACCCATTGCGTCGAGTTGTATATCGAGGCTTCGAGGAAGATGAACAGCCGCCGGACGCTGACGTACTTCCACAACGGGTCGCTCGACAATGTGCGCGCGCCCCACATGCGGATGCCACGCCCGGGGAAGCGGCGGATGCAATTGACGCCGCGCGGGTTTAGCAATTCCTGCCGAGCGGTATTGATGTCGAATTCCAGATCGATGGCACCGGCGACGGGCACATTGGCGGGCGCCTTCCAGACCCCGCGTGTGTTGTCGGTCAGCGCGTAGATCCCGCAGGACGCAGCCCCCGGAGGCACCAGTGTTTTAACGCCCGTGCGCGGGTGCGGCGTGTAATACCAAGGGTAGTAGAAGGCCGCATATTTGCTGTCGATCTGGTTGCGCGGGTTCAGTTGCGGACTGGCTGAAAGATTGGACTTTTCGGCAGCGTCCAGCACGGCGAACCGGAACCGGTTGCGTTCGCAGTGGTTTACGATGGCGGCTTGGATGGCACGGGAGTCGTCATCGCCGTTGCCGATGCCAGGCGCATGCACGATCGCCACATCGCGGTAGGCGTCGAGCTTCAGAGCCGCCAGCCCGCGCAGTGCGTTGGGGTCTTCGATCACGTTGCCCAGATCGTCGCGCTCTCCTTCGAATTCCACCACGGTCGCGGTGCCGCCGTCAGCGCCGCCGGTCAAGGCGCCGCCGAAGACATCGCCTGTCGCCGGCTGGGTGGCTGCGGCGTCATCGACCTCCAGATTGATCAAAGCCGAAGTGCCCTCGACCACCTGTCTCTTCCAGTAGTTGGGCGATTCAGGGTCAATCGACAGATCGTCGAAATCCTCGGTCATGGCGGGTCGTGGAAGTGTTTCGTCATCGGCAAAAGCATCGAATGGCACGTTGGCCACATCGCGGCTCCAATATGCGATCTGAAGTCGGAACCCGATTGGTGAAAGATCGGTCTCGCCCACTTTCACTTTTTCCGTGGTGCTGGCGATGACACGTGCGTAGATGCGTTCGCCCGCAGTTCCCGGCCCGTTGGCGGTGATGGTGTAGCCGTCGGTGTCCAACACCGAGGCTACGGCCCCGGGGCCTTCGATCCGCGCGATATAGCACCGCCGACCTCCATTGTCGAAGAACGCTTTGACCCCGAAGGGCAGGTATTTATCGTCGGCAAAGACATCGCCGTACAGTCGCAGAAAATCGCTGTAGCTGGTGATGAACCTGAGCTGCAGGGGCCCGCGCTCGGTTCCGCCCAGAAAGGCTGCCGTGCTCGTGGCCACACCTTCGATGGGCTTGGGGCCGCGTTCGATTTCCTCGATGAAAACTCCAGGTG
Organism: Myxococcales bacterium; assembly: GCA_024222395.1. Lineage (GTDB taxonomy): Bacteria > Myxococcota_A > Polyangia > Haliangiales > Haliangiaceae > NORP324. The sequence goes on along the minus strand of JAAEPE010000734.1, from coordinate 5,611 downwards.
CTAGGTACTCTGGCATGTCCGTTCTCCCTTATGCCGCCGGCAGCGCTTCGCGCGCGGCCAATGCGTCGGTTATGGTTTTGATGATTGATTTAGTTTTGGCGTCGTAGTCCACTTTTGCAGCCTTATGCGCTGCCTGTGCGGCCTCGTATTCTGACTGCGCCGCCACCGCTTCTGCGCGCGCTTGCTTGAAGGCAGCCCAGGCCGTTTCTATCTTGCCGTCCAACTCGTCAGGTTTGACCAATTGCGGCGGGTCCTTGAGCAACAGCTGCAAGAAGCCCTGCGCGCCCAGTCGGTCCCGGTCGCCCAAGGCCAGCTTCCAATATGCCTCGCCTCGGTGTGGCCCGTTGCGCAGTTTCTTGATGTCTTCGATCAGAGCGCTTGCCGCCTTTTGGCGCTTCTCAATGCTGTCCGCGGGCCTGCGCCAACGATCAAGCGCAGCCTTCGCCAGCGCCATGGCGGCGGCTTTTTCTTCCGCTACGGCTATGGTGGCCGACATCTTTTCGGCTGTCGCTTCCACCTTGTCGCCAGCGGCGTCGATCTCTTCCAGCGCGGTGGCCTCGATTGCCATGACCTCGTCGATCTCGTCTCCGAGCGCGGCTTTCAGCGCCTTGTCCAGCGTCTCCATTTCGTCTTCGAGCGCTGATTGATGAGCCACAAGCGCGTCGTAATCGGCCTGGGTGTATCCTTTCTTGGCGGTTTCGACCTCGTCGATCAGCTTTTCCAGATCGGCAATGGCTTTTGCCACCAATTTGGCGTCAAAAGCAGCCTGCTCCTGTTTAAGCGCAGCAAGCTGTTCTTCCAGTGACGCGTCTTGCGGTGGATTGTGCCGCCTCGGCGTTTCCGTCTGAGTGGGTTCGCCTTTGTCTACACTGCTCGCATTGGAATTTTCATTGCTGGCATCTGTGTTCTCGTCGCTCATTGCGCTTTCCTCCGGGTCAGCATTGGTCAGTTTGCCTTCATGTTACGTCGATCGGGTTTCGGATCACGTATGTCGTGAGGTCTCGCAGAACGCCTGCGGGTTGCAGGTCAGGGTCCGTGTCGCTGCGCCATTCGAAGCCGCCGTCAAATAACAGCCGCGCCGTGGCCGTCACTGGAACCGGCACAGCACCCACACCCAATGGACTTTCGGGTGGCCTCAAACGGATTGCGAAGTTGCCGCGCCCGTTTGTCAGAGTGCGGAAGAGGGGTTCTGCCGCACCGTCTAAAGTGCCAGTCACTTCCACCGATTCTGCGGGTTCGCCCGCACGTATGACTTGGCCGCGCACAATCATTGCTTCGCCGTCGACCACGTTCTCGGGCCGAAGAACCAACCGTTCGATACGCGTGTCGTTCGCGAGGGCCGCGGCACGCGCTGCAGGATTTGCAAAGGTGTCATGGGGGCTGACGCGAACCTGCGGCATCACGATCTCGCGCGGGTCAGGCGTGAAATATCCCGACCGCGAGGGGTCTATCGCGATGAGGTGCTTGGCTTCTTCAAACAGATGCTCGAACACCAGATGGCCTTCCAGCGTCGATCTTGCCTTGCGCGACTGGCGAGTAATCTCGGCGGTCACGCCCCGGATCAGCTGCCCGGTAAAATCATCAACCGGTGTGATCGCGATGTCGAGCCGTCTAGGCCGGTCTGGCGCTTCGCGGTCGGCGCGCGGGTCGAAATAGATGGGGAAGGAATGGCTCATGGACCCACGCCATCCATCCTGCCTTGACCGAAGACGTTGGGGGCCTGTGCCGAACTGCCGCTGTCGAGCCTGCGGCTGTTGACAGGGACACCGCGGCTGGCTGCGCCGGCGTCGATGAAGATGGGCGTCGCGAGATAGACCATCGACGGTGTGTACGGTGTATTGGGAAACAGCCCCCAGATGCGGCTGAGCTCCTCCATTGGATAGGGTTCGGGCGTCAGCCGGACCTCCTGATCAGCGACCAATGAGCCGCCGATAGTCGAGTTGGTCTCAAGCGCAGCAATCACTTCGCCCATGCGCAGCAATTCGTTCGGATCGCTAGAGCCGGATTGCCGAAACACGCTGATCAGATAGCGCACGTCGAGCGGCAAGGACAGGTGCGCTACGGGGTCACTGCCCCCTGCCCGTAGCAGTCTTTCAACGTTGCGAAGGTCCTTATTGGGCTCGATATGGAAAGCAAAAATCGACACAGGCCTGCTGCCGACCAACGAAGGCACCGGCGGACCGATAAAGACCATGTCATCCGGCACGCCGACTCCTCCAAGCCCACTATGAATGAGGTTCTGCAAGGCCAACGTCACGGTGCGGAGGGCTTCACGGCTCATGAGACCGACCATTCCAACGCCAACTTGTCCGGCTCGAGCAAGGCCCGTTCCGCGCTTAGCATCCCGTTTTTTATCAGCTCCGCACGCGTGGCGGTCATAATATGACGCATGTGGATCATATCGCATCCCTCAGAGGCGGCCTCGAAAGCAGCGTTGACAGCCACCGACTGAATGGATCCGCCCGATAGTGGTAAGCGTCGCGCGAGAAATTCAGTGTCCACATCCGACGCACAAATATCGCGCCGGGGTATCGCCAGTGACCAGATACGCTCGCGGTCCATGGCCTCAGGCATCGGGAAATCCACCACAAAGCGCAGTCGACGTAAAAAGGCTGGGTCGATGTTGGCTCTCAGGTTTGATGTCAGGATCACCAACCCCTCGTAGGCCTCGATCCGTTGTAGAAGATAGGCAACCTCGACATTGGCGTGGCGGTCGTGGGCGTCCTTAATCTCGGTGCGTTTCCCGAAAAGCGCATCCGCTTCGTCGAACAGCAACACTGCCGAGGCGGTTTCCGCCGCCGTAAAGCATCGGTCGATGTTCTTTTCGGTCTCACCAATATATTTTGATACGCAGCGCGCCAGTTCTACCTGCATTAATTCCACGCCAAGGGCGCTGGCGATCACCTGAGCGCACATGGTCTTGCCGACACCGCTGGGTCCGCTGAAAAGGGCGCCCACTCCACTCCCATAAGGCAGACGCGCGGCAAATTCCCAGCGATCCAAAACCAAAGATGCGTTGCTGATATGTTCGGGTATGCTTTGCAGAATTGATTTAATCTGCGCTGGCAAGACGATGTCATCCCAACCGAAAATACAAGCAGGGCGGCGCACAGTTTCGGGTGCGTGCTGGGCCGCAACACGGCGTGCAGCCTCAAGGATCAAAGCCTCGTGGCTGTCATGCGGACCAAGACGGTGGTGCCCGGCAGCCATGCTGATGACGGCCTCAACATCGCCCAGTTTCAGCCGGAGGGTGCCACCTAGTCGCGCGCTTTCGGCCTTGCTCAGCATAAGGCCATTGTTTGCGCCTGCCGCTTGCCATCGTTGCGCCTGAAGTGATGGTCCTGGCTTGCCCACTTTCAAATGCACCGCATCGCGCCCAAAGGGCACAGGGGTGGAACTACCCACAAAGACCGTTCCTCGCACCAGTTTTGCGGTGTTCACGCCGCTTAGCCCGGCCAGTAACGCGTCAGGCAGAGCCGCTATCCCCTCGAACATCAGAACAGCATCATGCAGCCGAGCCGTCAGCGCCCAATCAGTCACCTGTGCCAACACATCGCCTGTGATGCCGGAGCATTGAGCACGCATTATGGGGGAACCGCTGTCTATCAGGGCGGCGGCGACTTCATCGGCGGCGTGATTGGCATGGTCGCAAAGCATAACGGGTGGCGAAGACAAGGTCAGATAGGCTGCTACCGTCTCGGCCAGCGCTTTTTGTGGCGGTAATCCTTGGGTCTGCAGCCGCCATGTTTGGTCAGAATGTCGGCGTACACCGATCATGAGGTCTAGCAGACCTTGCGCCACCTGATAGCCCGGCTGCGGCTGCGGACTCACAACGGGGCGGATCATCCGAAACCGGGCAAAGCTTCGGTCCCCAGCCAGAAACGCCTCGATATCAGCACCTATGAGGTCCGCGCCCAAAAGGCGCGCCAGCGTGGTCGCATTTGGCCGCGCCTGAGCATAGTCGTTCTGCAAGAGCCCGATTGCCTGCGCATATCGGTGGTCCAGATCGGGGGCAGCGGTTAGGCAGAGGAGTTTCACCTCGACGGGATCAAGTGCAAATAAGTGCAACAGGCGCACCTGCCAAAGCGGTGTCTGCATCAACACGTCAAATAGGCGCTGCACCTCCGCGTCATCAATGGCTTCGCCGTGCTCAAAGCCCGCGCACAAGAATGCCAAGTCCTGTGCTTCAGGAGCATCTTGCCCGCGAATGCCCGCGTAATTATGTAGCGCGCAAGCAAAGACCGCGTCCAACCACGTAATAACTAACCCGAGTCCGGAACCGGTTTGGTTGCGGAACTTTGGTAGCGCAAAGGGCGGCTGCAAAGGGTGATCCGTGTCCAGTGCAATCACCTTGGGATGCGGAGTTTTGGCGACCAGCCCGATTGCTGCGCGCAAGCGGCTCCGGTCTATCTGGCGCAGGGCGATCTGCACGTCGCGCCCCTCCTGCGCAATTAGAATCACTGCGACCGCGTCCGAGACGGGCAGGTACGCTTGCCGCCTCTCGTTTGGGCGATCTTCAAGGATGACGATGCTAGGGTGCTTGTTGTTCATGCAGGCCGCGGCATCGGAATCTGCCGCTATCCGTGTGACGCTCAGATCGGACTCACTGGCCAACATGGCTGCCAGCCCTTCGGCAAACATCTCTCTGCGAAACGGTCCTATTATGACGTCAGTCTTTGTCACGGGTAGCCCTCAAACGCTCTTTAACAAAATTGTGCCGTACTGCGCGCCGCCGCGCATGTTCCGGACGATTAGAAAATGGGGCAGCCCATATGGCAGGGCCGTATTGTGCCGTTGGGTATATGCCATGCGGGCGTCACCTGGCAAAAGGCATGTGCATTTTGGCAGGCATATTTCACCGCCAAATCAAGTCTGTCGCGCTGATGGAGGATTGGACAGATTATTTCGAGCGATCACGTCCGTAGCGGCTGAATGTGTGCGATTTGTGTGCAGACCAGAACAAAGGTCTGCAATGAATAAAGTGAGAAAGCCGCAAAGGAATCTGTCTGATGTTGTCAGTCTGGGCGTTTTTCCGGCAGAGCGACGTGCAATTAACTGCTGATGTTTGAGGAGAACACTCTCTGCGATTATGGCCTTGGCTCCACCGGGGCCCGAGCGCTGAGCCAGCGTGGTCAGAACATGTATGACGAGTAGGGCCAGGGTCTTCATGTAGAAAGATATTAAACCGAGTTTCCGGTGTCCCTACCAATAACCTAATCCGAGGCCATTATTCAGAAATGGGCCCGCGCAATGTGGGGATTAGCAAAAAAGGTGAGTAGAAAAATAGGGTGTTAATATTTCCTATACTCGATTGTGCATGAAGCCGGGATTTTCAAAAAAACTCGGGACCAATTCTCATATTCCAGCATGACCCGTGTTAATAATGGTAGATACGTTAACTACCGCAAACTCCCGTTAACCAGTTGAAGTAAAACGTATATACGATTTTTAAGGTAGCCAGTTGCCCCCGAAGTTGCCCCCAAGTTTTCTGAACACAACTACTCTTTTTGCTTTCAATGTCACTTTCTGGTTCTTGGATAGAATCACTGGGCGGTTCTACAGATTCAGCTTTTCGACGAGGGGATGCATGGAACAATATCTTAACAATACT
>JAAEPE010000733.1 GCA_024222395.1 Myxococcales bacterium | reverse complement strand
TTCTAATACTGCCTGTAATCCGTTACGTTCAAAATCGTGGGTCATGGTTTCTGTCATCCTTTCTTTTGTGGTGAAAAGGAGGATGAACCATGGCCTGCGGCTTACGCCGCGGCCAATTTACAGAAAGAATGATGCACTACCAACTCGGGCAAGCTCGTCCCCGAAGAGAGGCAACTGAGTCGCATGATGCAGGTACGAAGGCGATTCTACGAGGCCTTCACTCTTGGCGACAAACGTGCGGGGCATCCGCTGGTGTTGATTCGCGACATCTATAAGATCGAAGCGATTGCCAAACAGGAATAGATCTCCCCCGAAGAGCGCCATGCTTTGCGTCAGGAGCGGTCCATCCCACTGCTTTCCAATCTTCACGAGTGGGTCGACGACATTGCACCTCGTCTGGGAAAATCCAGCAAGCTCGCGAAGGCCGTCGGCTACGCCGTGCACCAGTGCCCCTTCGTTGATAGGTGTTTCACGGATTGTCGCTTCGAAATCGACAACGGGGAAATCGAGCGAACCCTCAAAGAGCCCTGCATCGGTCGAAGGAACTTCCTGCTCACTGGATCGGTCAACGGTGGCAAGCGCCTGGCCACCGCCTACACCCTCGTCCAGTCGTGCCGAGCTCTCGACATCCCGGTCAACGCCTACCTCATCGACACAATCGAGAAGCTCGAGAGCGGATGGCCCTTCGGCGTCTGAGCGAACTCATCCCCGACCAATGGGCAAGAGCTCGATTGCTGCTTGCCGCCGCAAGTGAGCCCAATCAGTACAGTAGTGCCATCGCGGACATCGGACTCTACTCTGCTGCATTCGGGCGTCTGCCGCTAGAGGGCGGTTGGTAGGGGGCTCACCTCCTAGCGGAGTTTTCTAAGTACGTCTTTGAGAAAACCGCTATGGGGGTGCTTTGCGAGCGCCATGCGCATGTTGAGCATGGCGCTCGCTTTGTCTCCGGTGCGTCCGGCGGCGATGGCTCGGCGGTACAACTGCTGCGCCTTGGGGCTCAGAAGCGCCAAGGCGGCGGCTGGATCCTGCGGTGCTCGTGTCGCTGGAGCGTCTTTGCCTCGCCGCTTGGCTTCGTCGCGCAGGTACTTCTCTCGGTGCTCGGGCGAGCGCAACACTCGGTAGGCTTCGGCTATGCGTGCGTAGACCACGATGAGTCGTTCGTGTTGACTGGGCGTAACAATGTTGCGGTGGCGATCTGGGTGCAGCCCGCCAGCCATATTGTGAAACGCTCCCTGAATCGTCTTGTCGTCCGCATTTGGAGGCCCGTCGAGGAGTTCGAAGTGATCGAGCCCTTCGAGAGCCGGCATGACGCGATCGAGAAAGGCGAGAAGCTCGCGCTTACTCCATGGCCGCATTAGTGCTTGGTCCTCTGATGTTGGCGAGGCGGAGGTATCCGAGAAGCATTGAGCACTTCGCTAGTCCTCATCGGCGGTCTCGGCTCTCTTGGCCTGCTTTTGCCGCTGCTTTTCAGCTTTGGCGCGCCCTTTCTCGGCCTTCTTATCAAGCCTTTGCTGCTCCTTCTCCTGCTTTTGTCGAAACTTTGCAGCTTGCTTTTCCGTGAGTCCCTCAGGCAAGTTCATCGTGGAGCACTGATCCCCTGGTACCGGAGCGCCGATGACATTGAGCTTTGCCTCAACTTCGTTCTCGGTTTGCAGGTCCTTTGCGCGGACGTGCAAGATCGAGTCAGGGTCGACACGGAACGTCACTTCGATCTTTGCTTCTCCTCGATCGCCAGGGGGAATGTCGTTGAGTTCCAAACTGCCCAGGAGTTCGTTCTCTTCTTGCTTGCGAGCGGAGCCGCGATAACACTCGATGACTACGCGTGTTTGGTTTGCTTGGGCCGTGGTGAAGAGCTTGGTTCGCTCGACGGGAATGGGAGAGTTTCTCTCAAGGAAAGGCTCGGAGTACCCGCCAGCCGTTGCAATGCGCAGAGTTGCCGGAGTTACATCGAGAAGGAGCGCCCCTCCACCCTGGCTTGGTTTGCCGTCTTCCTTCACACCCAAATCGATGGGCATGGGATTTTCGGCCAAATCATCGTCGGCGGCCACCTCACTCTTTGCGGCTACATTACCCTTTGCGGCCACATCACCGTCCTCAGCCAATTCGTCCGTGACTTCGCCGCTGCCCGACCGGGGGCTCTCGTGGACCGATCCGGCGAGCATGGCCGCTTGAATGGCCGCGCCGTGCGCCACCACTTCATCGGGGTTGATGCGACTTGCGGGCTCTTGGGAGAAGAATTCGGACAGACGCTGGTGGACTAGGGGGATGCGGGTCGAGCCTCCGACCATTATAACGTCGTCGATGTCCCCAACTTCGAGGCCCGTTGTCGTTAGGACGTTGCGGCAGACATCGATCGTGCGATCGACGTATCCCTCGACCATGGTGTCGAATTTGTCGCGGGAGAGTTCAAACTCTACCGAAACCGACTTGCCGGAATCGTTGACGACAATGCCATCAATGGTGCCGCCAGCCAGCGTATTCGATGTGAGGTACTGCTTGATCTGCTCAGCGGCGATGTGCAGCCGGTTCATGGCGGTTGGAATTGGCCTCGGGTCGATCCCGAGGCTGCGGTTCATTTCCGCCGCCAAGAACTCGGCGACCATCTGATCGATGTCGTCTCCACCGAGGAAGAATTCTCCGTCGGTTCCCAAGACTTCGAAAATGTCTGAGTCGATCTTGAGCAGGCTGAAGTCGAAGGTTCCGCCGCCAAAGTCAAAGACCGCCACTCGCTGATCCATCGAACGTCCGTAGCCGTATGCCAGGGCTGCTGCGGTTGGCTCGTTGACCAGACGCATGACCTCGAGGCCTGCGAGCCGACCCGCTTCCTTGGTTCCCTGACGCTGAGAATCAGAGAAGTTCGCAGGCACGGTAATCACCGCTCCCGCTATTTCATCCTCAAATTGTGCTTCGCAGAGTTGCCTCAAGTGGGTGAGCACCATCGCCGAAACTTCGGGCACGGTCATACGCCTACCGCCCACGACGATAATCGGCTGTTGATTGTTGCCCTCTTCCACCGGATACGGGAGCGATGCCATCGCTAGCTGAACCAGCGGAGCTCGCACGTTCTGGCCGATGAGACGTTTTGCCGAGTAAATGGTCCGCCCCGGATCTGTTGCCTTGCGCACCTTTGCGCTATTTCCGAGAATGTGTTCTCCGCCAGTGGAAAGGGAAACTACGGAGGCGTGAATCCTCTTTCCCTTGTTGTCCGCAGCAAGTCGCACCCCCTCCGGGGTTGCCACACCAGCCACTGAGTTCGTGGTCCCTAGATCAATTCCAATAAAGAGTCCCATCTAGCGGGAATTGTATACCAATTAGCCGGCGACCGATATTTCTCAGCAACCGCCGGGAGAGGCGCATTCAGAAGGCATAACAAGGCGAAGCCGCGCATCAAAGGCAGGGGCTTCACCAAGTTGGGGATTTACAGAAAACGGATCATGCAGCAGGTTGACAGTTGATATCGATGAACCATGCAGGTAGCTGCGACAGTCGGTCTAGCCTATGCTCAACGTCCTTCATTGCTTGCTTGGATAGACTGACGCCCAATTGGTAGCTTTTGGTAACGAGTCGCACGACAGGGTTTTGCTTCTTCCTTTGGTGTTGGATTCGCGCTGCGCTGCGCATCTGGAGGGGCGTCGATGCCTCGGGACATCTCGTGTGCCTCGGCCCGGTCACAGGCTGCCGCAACCGGGCCCTTGAAGTCGCCGTGTTCCAGAAGTGCCTGAGCACTGCAACGACCGCAAT
>JAAEPE010000732.1 GCA_024222395.1 Myxococcales bacterium | reverse complement strand
GGTACCCGGTTTGCTCCTCAAGTGAGCGAGCAAGCGACTCGTATGTCCATATGTCACGAAATGGCGCGGGAGGCTCTTGAGCCGCTGGTCGCTCGCAGGCAATCTGCACAAGCTTGCAGCGGATCTCAATAGGAACTTGCGCCGCTCGCCCGCTACGCTCTTGATCCTCCAGAGTTCTCACCGAAGGATTCGCGATAAAACGAGCCTTCCATTTGCGAACGTTCCGAGACGAACAGCTTAGCTGCCTTGCGATTTGCTCTGTGCCCAGTCCCTGATGTGCAAGCAGGATGATTCGCGCTCGTTGCACGATCGCATGCGGTGCACGATGTCGACGCACCAGCAGCTTTGACTTGCGCAGCTCGCGTCGAGGGATGTTGAGTCGATTCGGGGCCGGTCCTCAGTTCATGCAGACTGAACCGTCCGAACGCTCAGACGATTTCCTGAACCCGGATCGAACTTCCTGCATGCGGCACTAGCCGCCCCAGGGCGATGAATTGTAGTTCGCGTCTGGCGGCAGATTCAGGATTTCTTTGGGGAAATGCTCCGATACAAATACCAGAATATCCCGGACCGAGAGAATGGTCATAGGCCGCCCTTCTGCATCAACGTGTGGCAGGTGCCGGAACGACCCCTTCTGCATGAGCCCTAAGGCGACAGTCAAGTCGTCGCCTTCTTTGGTGCAAATCGGGTCCGCCGTCATTGCACGGAAAACCGGCACGCCATGCCAGTCGTGATTGCTGTGATCCACTCTATTGGTGAGGTCTCGGCTGGAGAAAATGCCAATTAGGACACCTGATTCATCGACAATAGCTACGGCATCGCACTCGCGCTCTCGCATCGTTTCAACGACCTCGATGAGCGGCGTATCGGAGTCGACACAGGCTGGCGCTTTTCTTTGAGCGTCGCGAATAGGACAGTGGGCGATTTCTTGGAGATTCATGATTAGCCTGCCCCCCCGATATCGGTCCATTCATCTGCTACGGCATCGGTGTCTTCGACCTCTGAGAAAATCGTAGCGAGGTGAGAGACGACATCGTAGACGGTGAGGTTGCTGACCACATCACCCGTATCGCCCACGATGGGTACGTTGCGGTAGCCCTCAACCGCCATTAGGTTCACTGCGAACGCGATGAGATTGTCGCCACGCAGAGTGTCGGGATTCTTCGTCATGACGTCGCGCAGTGGGGTAGATGCAACTGGCAGCCTTTGTGCCGCTACCCTAGTCATGAAGTCGTGGTCAGTGAAGATACCGGCCAACGCCTCACTTTCAGTAACCAAGACGCAGGCAGAACTCTGTGACTTCATGAGTGCAAGCGCTTCCCCCACGGTCGCGGAGCACTTGAGAATCGGAACGCCAGTCTCGCTGACGAATTCCGCGATGGTCTTTTGTATTTGCATTCGCGTTCCTTGGTCGATCTAAATCAGTCAAGAGGTTAGCGCACATTGCAAACTCTGCCTCTTCTACATCTTGTCACACCCTACTCCGCAATGCGAAGAATGCGAGCCTGGAGGGTGCAGTTCCTGAAAGTGGGGGGCTATGCCGGGCTATGCCGCCATCTGCGTCCGGGTTGTGGCCTCCCAACGTCCGCTAAAGAGATCGGCACGCAGTAGCGCCATATCGCGGGCTCCCCGCTCCGTCCAGCGCATTCCCTAAAGCTTCAGCCTTGCTCC
>JAAEPE010000731.1 GCA_024222395.1 Myxococcales bacterium | reverse complement strand
GTGTGTGGTCTTCTACTCGTCGGTGCCAAACTTCTTGCCCAGGGAGCTGTCGGACACGTAGGAGCCCGCATCTGTGCGCGGGCCCTGGACTCATCCACAGCCCAGTGGTGCCTCCGCTGTTGCCAACCGAGCAGGAGGCCGCGCGATGAGGCCACATACACAATGCCGTGCACGCTTGCCGACGAACACGACGACCAGCACGTGCACTCACTCCGACATCCGCTGCTGCAGGAACACTACGCCGCAGCAGTTGCCGCCGCAGTCGCCGATGTCACTACCGCCACCACCGCCGCCATCGTCGAAGTCACTGCCGCCGTATCGCGAGCCTCGTCTGTCACACCAAGATCGACCAGCCCGTCCCCGCGAGACGGCTCCAAAAGCGGCGCGGCATACGGTAACCTACCGACTAACGAGGATGCCACAGCACACGGCAGCGACACCGAGGCAAGGGAAACGCGTGAGCGCACCCATGATAGCCCGTGGTCCATCTTCCGACACGCTGATGCTCGTGGCTCCTCCCCCGACGCGGACACCCAACCACCACGACGGCGAGCACGCTATGCATCACCCGACAGGCCCCAGGCGCCTTCAGGCCCTGGTATGCCTTACACAGCCCTCAAGCCACCGACACGCAACTTACGCAACACTATCCAGCGCGACCCAGCGGTCCCCGTGCCGCCGAAGAGCATACTTAACGCCCTGTATCAAAACGGCTTTGCGCTAGGTAACAGTGGCGTGTCTACAGAGGACATCAAAGACGCTCTGCGACTCCACGACCATCCTCGATTTACTCATGATCCAACACTCCAAGCGCTGGGGCCGTGGACGGACATCATGCAGAGGCCACCGAACCGCCTCACTTGGGTGCTGGAAGACTCGGGCGGGAACTCGGGCGAGACAATCTTCCCATACCTCACGTGGGACCTCCGCCAACCCACCACCGACGCGCCCACTGTCTTCTGGCATGGGACCCGCGGCGACCTTGCGGCCCGTCTCGCTGCCAGCGGAGGGCACCTCTTGCCAGGCCCCCGCCGTGAAACGAAGGGTCGAACTGGCACCAACGTTGGCCGCACGTACGTGAGCGTGCACCCTTCGCTGGCCGCGTGGTACGCAATGCCGCCCCACCCGCCCTACAGTCTCGAAGACGACACCCTCGCGTGGGGACCCATCGCACTCTGGATGTGCGAGGCCACCCAACCACCGCGCGGGGAAAACAGGCACAACGTCGTGAAAGGGGAGGCCCACGGAGCGCGTCTCATTTACCCTCGGGTCCTGAGCCTCCTCATCCGCATGGACTGGTGCGCCCCCACAGAAGCTGCTTCCAGGTGCCGTGCCCTACCACACGCCTATGGCATGGGCGACTGCGCGCACGCCCTTTACATCGCTGGCTACGATCACCCAGATCTCCGTGAGGCGGCTGAAG
>JAAEPE010000730.1 GCA_024222395.1 Myxococcales bacterium | reverse complement strand
TCCTCATCATGTAGCGAACTCCTGATCCGAGGAGCCGTATGCGGTAGTTCCGCACGTACAGAATCTGTGGGAGCCCCGGGAAGGTAACGCCCCGGGGCTCCCCGGCCCCTCTTCCGGGGCGCTGTACTAAGGCACTGCTGTGCCAACTTCGAGTTCCTCAAACCAGTCTAGGAAGCGAGCACAATCGTCACCGCGAAACAGGCGTCCGTGCTGCGGAACCAGCATATCGATGTTGAGCCTACGAACCCGGGATATCCAGTCCGACTTTGCTCGATTCGAGGGCATCCATCGCTGATGGAAGACCTTCATCTTCGGGATATGGCTGTCGAAGTCATCGACGAATAGATCTGCCCCAGGCGCTTCGAGGGCGGATCCAATATCCCCTGTGAAGAGAATCTTCGCTTCGGCATCAAAGACGTTGAAGTTTCCCGAGGAATGCAAATAGTGAGCTGGCAAGAACTGGAGCTTCATGTGCCCTATCGTCACGATCTCCCCCTCGTCCTTGATGGCTTGATACTTCGTGTTCGCCATGCCGAAGTGAGGGATGAAGCTCTCCCAGAGCCACGACGCGTAGAGATTCGGCTTGTCGAGCACCTGATCCCAAAGCCCTAGAGACGAAATGATATCCGGATCTTGGTGCGAAGCAAAAAGGTGACCAATCTGCTCGAGTGGCACTTTCTTGATGACCGAGGCCAACATAGAAGCGAAGAGTTCGATTCCCCCTGGGTCGAGCAGGATAGCCGAGCCCGAGTCATGAATCATGTATTGGTTCGTGTCGATGATTTGCTCGGGCTTTGCCGTATCGCGACCGTAGACAGTCCATTGGTGATTGCCGCTGAAGAGAGTCTGAGAACGCATGGGGTGACTGAGTCCTTCCTAGAGCACGCTTTTTGAAATCGTAAGCTTGCTTCGAATAGCTTTTGAGATGGTGTCGATCTTCGAGGCCATGGCAACTAGTGACTGCTCATTCGCGCCGGTCTGGCTGGCCTCCAGCAAGAAGGTTACCGAGATTACTTCGGACGTCCGCATGCAATCGTGTAGCTTGCTAAGCTCTAGATTGATCTTCTGGACCACCCCGCGGAGCTGCTGACGACACTCCTCGCTGGACTCAACTGAGCCCGCCAGTGGCCCTACTAGCGATCCCCAATATGTCGCCCCGGCTGCGGCGTCGCTCGCCCTGCGGACAAGCTGCATTGCGTTATTGCTCCGCCATGCAAGCACACTCACCCTAGACAGCTGCACGGCCAGCGCGCTAATGCTGTGGGTATGAGCAATGATGGTATCTGCGAGTTCAGAGAAATGCTCGGCAATCACGCCAAGCCCTCTCGCCCTGTCCCCAGCTCCGGACACCAGCGTGCGCGCATTTTTTGCCACCAAAGAGAGCCCCTGTGCAAGCTCGCCCACATCGAGCAGCTCAGCCGAGACGGATGCGGCCGAGGCCGCTCGCTTGGCAGGGGAAATATCAGTCAGGCCGCCGATGGGGGGAGGAGTAGATCCTTCAGACATCCCCAATATTGTCTCGGGAATCTCAACAACTGGCAACAGCGGGAAGCTCTAACGAACGCTACATGCCAGATAGGAACATCCACTTCTCTCCATCCCACTCCAAGACCAACTGGCCCTGGTCTCTGAGATCTGCGCGCCGAAGTCCACCTCTCGCATCGGGGATGGTGAACGAAGCATCGACGAGCACGTCAACAAAGGCTCGACGAACGCCTTGCGTACTGCCATGAGCCATACGAATGCGCTTGTACCGCATCGAGTAGCGAATGGACTCAGCCTGCTGAAAGCGACTCGTGATCACTTCTTTGAGTCCAGCGAAACCATAATCGTCTTCGCCATCCGGAGTTCCACCATCTTCCCAGTACTCACGCGAAGCCATGAGTAGGAGGCTGGCAGCATCCTTCTCTTCAACTGCGGTCCGATACTCTTCGACCCGCGAGATGATCCTCTGATTCTCGCCAGAGCGCTCAATCTTCGTGCCCTCTATGTACTGAGCCTTCGGCCCACAAGCTGTGACTGCGAGGGCTGCAGCCACTGCTACTAGCCCTGCTGGGGCGAGGGCATAAAGACGCGAGGGTAGGAACATGAATGGAAGACGGAGATTCATTATGATTGGACCGCTCAGAGGCACGAGGCCTTGAAGAATGGGAGTTGCCAATGCAACGAGAATGCCGACTGCGAAGACTCCCAAGCCGCTGATCTTGTTAGCATGGCGAAGCAGTCTGGAGCAACTGGCTTGCCTGGCTGTCACTCCTTGTCCCGAGACTCTGCCAGATCGGCAACGCCGGCTGGCCCTAGGGCCTTCCACGTCTTCAATCGCATGAGGAATCGACGAAAGTCCTTGCCCGGGGCTTGTGTCCTCGAGGCGCTTCCCGCTTGGCCCTGGGCCGGCAGATAGATGTCGCGAATTCGTGAAACCAAGAAGCGCAAGGCCGAGGCTCGGACCTCCAACGATAGCCCCTTGATCTCGTCCCGCCCCAGTGGGCGGACCTTTTGATACCCGGACAGAAGGGCCCGCGCACGCCCCGGCTCCCACACCTTGGCAAAGCACCAAGCATTGAGGCAAACAGCGAGATCGTAGCAATACGCACCGACGCAAGCCTGCTCGAAGTCAAGAAGGGCGAGCACGCCACCTTCTCGCATCAGGACGTTGTCGGGGAAGAGGTCGGCATGGATTAGCCCGGTGGGCAGCTGCGCGCGTTGTTCAGCACGCTCGCCAAGCCACTCAAATTCCGTGGCAGATGTCGCAATGGCAGTGACTAGCATTGGATCAGAAGAAGACGAGAACTTCTCGTAGGCCGCCTTGACCGCTTCAAAAGTATATCGCCCAGCACGCGCGGGCTCCATACCGTTACCAGCGAGATGAAGCTGAGCCAACGCTCCGCCAATTTCTCGACACTCTCTCTCCGAGATATTCTCAGATGAGCATTGGTATCCATCGCGCCAGGGGAATACCGATATGAACTGCCCCTCAAACCTCGCATATCCAAGGCCATCACCTGTTTCGAGGGGCAGCAGCGTGCACACGCCACCTGCCACAAGGTGACGCAGGACTGCGACTTCGTACGAGACTTCACTTTCTCTCTTGCCTTCGTTCACGCGAAGGAAGAAGCGCCCAGCGGCCGTGTCGATTTGGTAGTTTGAATTGATAGTGCCCGCTGCTACAGGGCGAAAACCAGTCAACTCGCCCAGGGAGAATTGCCTGCAAAGACTCGCGAGTTGCCCCGACTCAAGTTCTGTGAACTGCACCACTAGCGCCCCCCCTGCCCCAAGACTTCGGAGGTGAAGAGCTCATCGACATCCGAAAGCACCGCCACCCAGCGAACGCGGAGTGCAGTAATCTTCGACCTACCCGGCATCTACGATGAGTCTACCCCCTGCGCTGTGATGCTTGCAGTGGACCTGCCAGGGTACGGCGGCGAAGGAGCCAGCCTCCCCCCGGCGAGGCTGGGTGCCCAGGAGACCTGCGCTAGCCAGTCGGCGCAGTCTTGCTACGAAGACCAGAGTCCGTGCTTCTTCATTCGATCTTGAAGAGTCTGCCGAGGTAGCTGTAGCTGACGAGCGACAGCACTTCGATTTCCTCGCTGCTCCTTGAGGGCGGTCCGAATCACCGCGGTCTCAATTGCAGCCATCGCCACATCCAAGCTGCGTCCCGAGCTGATGACATCCTCGACCATCTCGGCTAGCACTCTCTTGGAATCGGGCTTTGCCTGTTCGGGGCTGCTCTTTCCACCAACCAGAGGTCCAAGAAAAGAAGTCACCCCACGGATGTGGGAACCATTTGATCCATCAGCCGTGGCAGATTGGTCCGGCGATCCGCTCTCTTGAGTACGACCATTCACCAGATCGTTTGCCCCCACGAGCACATCGAACTCCTCTGAGTCGAGAATTATCTGTGCGACCTCTCGTGATTCAGCCAGCGAAATCTCAAACTCATCACTGAGGCAGCGCTGAAACATTTGCCCCCGATTCTGGTTTTCATCAACCACCAGCACACGAACCTTCCCTGAACTAGCCATCCATTACTTCCTTCGCAAGAGTACAAACCACGCTTCTGCAGCTCCTACTACGCAGACAGGGCTACCGAGCATGCCTAACTAGGTACGCGACTCGACCCGGTAGGTCCACAAAGAAAGCCCCCAAACCAGTTGGAATACTAGTTTTGAGGCAACAAAGGACTCATGAATGCGAGTTTTACTGAGTGGATCTTCTTTCGAGAGCGCAATACGTGTGAGCTACGAAACCATCTTTTCATTTCGTGCTTCTCGCCATCGACGGATGGCCTCTTCCTTGGCGGGCTGTATGAGTTCCACCACGGCCGCCATGTCCGACTTGTCACCACCAGGCACGAAGGCGTTCGGAGAGCACAAGACAAACGCCAAGACATCGATGGTATCCAGCGGATTCGGTTGAAAACCAGATGAGTAGACGGGGGTCATGAAGAGAACCTAGCGATCGGAGATCCGGGTGGCAATTTTTTTGATCAAAATGAGTCGAACTTCGGATCACCGAGGCTAGAGGAAGCGGCCAACTGATCGAAGCCACGCGAGCAGGCACTTGGCATCCTCCCCCTAGTGCACGCTAGACTCTGGCAGGATGGAGCAAGCGGCAATCCGTGGACGACGACGACGAGGTGCCGCTAAGGCGATGGTGCTCGCGCTCGTCTTTCTCATTCCGACCCACGGATTGTTAGTTCATCTCATCGCGGAGCAAAGCCTCGCGCTTGACCTGACGCTCTCCCAAAAAGTTCTGAGTGCCATCGTCTTTGCTGGGCTACCCGGTGCCGTGGTCTTCACAAGCGTGGGTGCTCGGCTTGCTGCCCAGGCGTCCAATCAACCCCTCGCCCGCGCCGTTCGGATCGGAACGAGCAAAGGAGCCCTGGCCGGTCTCGGACTGCAGCTTCTGGTTGCGATCCCGACGGGTGCCCTGCCTCACTCGCTTCGAGGTTGGATTCCGCTCCTATTCGCAGGGACTCTCGCAGGGGCGATAGTTGGTGCCTGCGCGGGGCTCTGGATCACTATCAGCACGCGCAAGCGCACCGCCGGCCCGAAGCTCGCTCCGTGATACCGTAGACGGCGTGCTGACAGTTGGTCACCAAAGGCAGCGTGCCCTAATCCTGGCCCTCCTGGTCTCGCTCCTGCTTTGGAACCTGCCCTTTGGCGGCCTGCTGCTCTACCCGTTCAAACTCCTGGCCACCTGGCTGCACGAAATGTCGCACGGCGCAATTATGCTGCTCTCGGGTGCCGGCTTCGAGCACCTGAAGATCTTCAGTGATACCTCCGGGATTGCGCAAGCACAGCACAGTGTTGGTGTGGCGGGCCGGGCGGCGATTCACAGCGCAGGCTACATGGGCACGGCCCTCTTCGGTGCGGTCTTCCTTGTACTCGGACAGACTCGACCGGGCGCTCGCTCAATCCTCGCAACTCTGGGGGCTGCGCTCGGACTCTCGGGCCTATTGTGGATAGACAACGAATTCGGCAGATCCGTTGCCTGTATTGGGTTTGCGAGCTGCGTGGCGATTTCACTCGTGCCGTCGGAACGCATCGCGATTCTAATTACCAACTTTGTTGCTACGCAGGCCTGCATCAATGCAGTACTCGATATTCGAGTCCTGTTTCGCGCCGACATGGTTATCAATGGAAAAGCTGAGCGTGCCTCGGACGCTCACAACATGGCAGCCGCCACCTTCGGCAACCACCTTGTCTGGGCGACGGTTTGGCTCCTTTGGTCGTGCCTATGCTTCTATGTCGCCCTCCGTCTCATTCTGCTCCGCCACGTTGAGCACGAAGATCGAGCAGTACACGTTGCCGCCCGATCACAAGCAGTGCCGGCAGAGCCCGGTGACGGCACCTAGACCGCCGAGCAGCCTATTCGGGGCGCAAAGAAGCTAGGGCCCGGAGCAAGACCGGCTCAATCGCCTTGGTGAGGGCTGCCGGGTGGTAGAAGGCACCTAGCCATATTTCGTCTCCGTGGACTCTACCGAAGATGGCCAGTCGAAAGTGCTGCGCGCCAGAGGCTCCATTATCCACGCTCACTGCCAACTCACCACCGCGCCACGACTCGGGAAGGTCCAGATGCGTACGGGCGGCGGGCTCCGCTCGATCAAATCCAGCGCGCAGCGCACCACCGAGATGCTCCTCTTCGAGCCTCGCGGAGATGCTTGCGTCGAGCCCTTGCGACGCTGGGAGCCTGCGCAAGTCCAACTGCACCCCGACGCCTGGATCGTAGAGTTCCCTGTGGCTAACCTTTGCCCAGGGTTCGGGGACGATGATGACGAGCCCACCTATAGTCTGCTCCACCTGCCGATACCCACGCAGAGTCTGAGTGTAACTACTGGTCGCAACGGCGAGGGCGGTGTACGCGAGCGCACTCAGAGTTGCAGTTACAACCACCGCAGCAAGTGCAGTGCGGACTTTCCTTAGAAGTGCGCCACTAGGCGAAACTAGAAGGCTTGCGATGCCACCGCCGACAAAGCCGCCCACTTGCCCCCACTGGTCTACGATTGGATAGAAGAAGCCAACAGCGAGCTGGGCAAGCGAGAGTAGGGCTAGCATACCAAAGAGTGGGCGAGACCAAGCTTTGGGATAGTGACTGCGAAATACACCTAGCTCCGCCACGGCAGCTCCCATGAGCCCCACTACGGCCCCAGAGGCACAAACAGCGGTAGCAGCGCCGCCGAGATAGGTAGAAGCCATGGCACCGGCGAACCCGGCGACAGCGTAGATGGCGAGCATTCGCAGACTGCCTTGCATCTGTTCCACGAGACGCCCAAGCACCCAGAGGCCATAGACATTGAGCACAAGGTGCGCCACGCCAACGTGCAAGAACATCGAGGAGGCAAGTCGCCACCACTCTCCTGAGACAGTTGCAGACTTGAGGTTTGCCCCGACCGAAATCAACGCTCCCAGATCCGTGATATTGCCAAAATGCGCGTAGACCGCAGCCGAGGCAAGTATGTTCACAATCGAGATGACCACCGTTACCGGCATAACCCGAAAGGGGACACTCGTAAGGCGCGGCACTCCCCGACTAGCCCTCCCGATATGAGGCTCGGGAAGTGAGTCGGTCTCGGAGGCACTAAATGTCAAGCGGTCGGCGACTTCGGCGACTTGCAGAGGAACAGCGTGCGGCCCTAGCTGCCCCGGCTCGTCAAGTCTATCGAGATGCGCCTGGGCCAACTTGCTCGCACGAGGATCGTCTCTGGTAAGCCGGACAGCCTCGCTAAGTGACGTTCTTGCCCCGACTCCATCCCCCGCGTTTAGACGGGCGATCCCAGACCAATAGTTGCGTGCTGCGGGCGGCATCTTTGAGAGTGGGCCGTCGGGCCCCACCATAGCCTCAACCGCCCCTGTACGCCCCAGGAATGCCAGGAAGACCATGCGCGCGCGGGCCACCAACGTCGCCACGACCGGCTCCCTGGCAAGGGGGGAGTCCTCAATTCTCGTCATCAGCAAGGCGGCTTCTTCGAGATCCGCATTCTCGCAGTACGCCCTCACCATTTCGACCACCAACTGCGGCGGTCCAGGCCTATCGTGTCGGCCGTGCATGCGCTCATAGTCCTCGATCGCCGCCGACCAGCGTTGGGCGTAGAGGTAGGTCATGACAACCCGCTCGTCCAAGACACGCCTACTGTTTGGGTCTTCTGCCCCTGCCTTGCGAGCCTTGAGTGCATCCACAATGACTTGTTCATTGCCCTCGCGCACGGCGAGAATGGTCTCTATCAGCTCAATTTCGCTCGCAGCTCCCATCCCCGGTTGCAACAGTTCCCGCAGCTCTGCCAGCACTTTGGCCAGCCGCAAACGGTCCTTGCGCAGAAAGCGACGCCCCAAATCGCGAATCATGGCGGGCGCCATGATGAGGAAAAACGCCGATCCGATGGCCACAGCCCCCACAGTGCTGGAAGTCGATGTCGGTCCGTTGAGGCTGCGATCGACGAACGCAACCAGTGCCAATACCAAGGTTGAAACCAGCATGAGCCCGTAGACGCGCTGGTGCGGCCCAAAGCGCTTCAAGATCATTGGGCCGAGATAGGCTGTGGAAACCACCACAGAGAGCAGCAGGAGCTCAAACATGCGAGCTATCTCTTGTTGGCCGCAGC
The DNA here is from genome assembly GCA_024222395.1 of Myxococcales bacterium. Taxonomy (GTDB): domain Bacteria; phylum Myxococcota_A; class Polyangia; order Haliangiales; family Haliangiaceae; genus NORP324. The sequence continues at coordinate 4,529 of JAAEPE010000730.1, read as the reverse complement.
TTCGCGAAACGCACCAATTCGGCGGAATTTCTCGTAGCGCTGATCGATTAGCTCGGTTCCCGTCAGCTTCAGAAGATCACCGAGCTGCGTCTTGATCGCGATGCGCATTGACTCCGCCGTTGCCTTCGGATCGCGGTGCGCGCCGCCGGTAGGCTCGTCGATGATTCCATCACAAATGCCGAGTTTTAGTAGGTCGCGAGCGCGAAGCTTCAGCTGGGCTGCAGCATCCGCAGCTTTGCCCTGGTCACGCCAGAGGATAGACGCACAGCCCTCAGGTGTGATTACGGAGTAGACTGCGTATTCAAGCATGAGGATACAATCTGCCACACCGATAGCCAGCGCGCCACCAGATCCACCTTCACCAATTACCGTCGAGATGATTGGAGTCTTCAGACGCGACATCACCTCGAGAGATTTGGCGATAGCTTCAGCCTGGCCTCGCTCCTCGGCGCCGATTCCCGGGTAGGCACCTGGCGTGTCGACAAAGCAAAGGATAGGGCGCTCGAAGCGAGCCGCCATTTCCATCAAGCGGATGCACTTGCGGTAGCCCTCAGGCCTGGACATGCCGAAGTTGCGCTTGACATTCTCCTTGGTATTGCGCCCCTTCTGGTGCCCAATGAGGAGCACTTCCTCGCCGTCGAATGTCGCCATGCCGCCGAGAATTGCCGGGTCATCACGGAACGCTCGGTCACCGTGCAGCTCCATGTAGTCGTCGAAGAGCATGTCGACGTAGTCGAGGGTGAACGGTCGCGCGGGGTGGCGACTGAGCTGCACTTGCTGATGTGGACTGAGCCCTGAGAAGACTTCCTTCTGAAGCTTCACTGCTTTCTGCTGCAGCTTCTTGATTTCCGAAGAGAAGTCGACGCTCGTGGTCGACATGTTGCGGAGCTCCTCGATCTTCCTTTCTAGATCGGCAATCGGCTGCTCAAATTCAAGGACATGCATGAGTTTGCTCTCGGCTCGCGCTTCTTCAATCATAGTGCAGAGGCTAGGTATCCCCCCAGGAGGCTGGTGTCAAACAGCGTTTGACACCCATCCTCCTAACGCTTGCGGTGCAAGCGTCTGTGCTTCGCGCCTGCGGCGCTGTGGCCTGGCGTTTCACACCAGGCACCTAGCTAGCACCCCGGGGTCAACCTCCGAGGGGCTCGCGTACCAGAGAAGGTCTTCCTGCCCGCGGTACCAACTGAGCTGGCGCCGGGCATAACGTCTGGAATTTCGCTGGATTAGCGCAATTGCAGCGTCTTTGGACGTGATGCCACCAAGGTGATCGTGCAATTCGCAGTAGCCAATTGCCTGCTGAGAACGAAGGTCGGGTCCGTAGCCCTTGCCGCGCAGCCCCTCAACCTCAGCCAACAGGCCGGCGTCCATCATGCGAAGAACCCGGGCGTCAATTTGGCAGTAGAGCTGCTCGCGCTCCGGCTGTACTCCGACCATCTTGTAGTCGTAGCGATCGGGTTGCGCTTTGTGCAGCCGGTGGTGCTCTGATAGAGGTTTGCCGGTCCTTCGATAGACTTCAAGAGCACGAATGACACGGCGCTTGTCGGTCTTGTTAATGGTCTCCGAACTCGGAGCATCAACGCTGGCGAGCTCTTGCCACAGGGCATCGAGTCCGTAGGCCTCGGCACGTGCGGCAAGCTCCTCTCGGAATGGCAAATCCGCCGCCGGCCCCTCGAAGAGACCTCGCAAGAGTGCCCGAACGTAGAGCATGGTCCCCCCGGCCACAATGACCGGCTTGCCGCGCTCTCGTCCGTCCGCAATGGCTGCGTCCGCAAGCTCAACAAAGCGTCCCGCGGTCATCTCCTCATTCGGGTCTAGCACATCGAGCAAGTGATGTGGAACGCGCCCCTGCTCTTCGGCAGTAGCTTTGCCAGTGCCGATGTCCATGCCCCGGTACACCTGCTGTGAGTCCGCGGACACGATCTCGGCGCCAACCGACTCAGCGACTCGGAGGGCAAGTTCAGTCTTGCCGGCTCCAGTGGGGCCTACAATAACGAGTAGCGGCGAGGCCAACGCGCCCCCCTTAGCGTCCGAAGCGCCGAGCGATTTCGGGAATGCCAATGCGCAATAGAACCGGTCGACCGTGAGGAGCAGCGCCGCGGAAGTCGACTTTGTCCATGGCGGTGAGCAGCGATTTCACCTCTTGTGCACCGAGGGTATCGCCGGCTCGCACGACGGAGTGGCATGCCACCGTAGCTAAGAGATTTTCTACAATCTCGTCAATAGCCCTGCCCTGCCCTGTGCGAACCAATTCGTCCAAAAGGCTCAGCAAGACGATCTCAGGTTCGGCGTTCAGCAGGCCAGCGGGAACGGATTTTAGTGCATAACTCAGGGTGCCGCCGCCATCGCCGAAGTCGTCGAGTTCGAATCCGAGTGCGGCCAGTTGCTCGCCGTGTGCCTCTGCGGCCGTCGCCTGCTTGGGGTTGAGTGCGACAGTTTGGGGAAGGAGCAACTTCTGAACCGGCATGGAGCCGTCTCGGTATCGGCTTAGGAGCTTGTCTAGTTCGACTCGCTCGTGGGCGGCGTGCTGGTCGAGCATGACCAGCTCACCCTCGGCTTCACACAGGAGGTACGTTCGATCGAGCTGTCCGAGATAACGCAGCGAGCTGAAAAACTCTGTCCCATGCGTGGGCTCCGGGCTAACGTCCGCCTGCGGAGACTGCTCCGTTTTCGCCGCGAGGTTTGGGCTGCTAACCGCCGGCACCACCGTTTCGGAGACCGGCCCCGACCCCTTGGAGCGAACCGTACGCGGCGCCGGTGCCGCCTCATCGCGAGTCTTGCGGCCCCATGGAAGCATGAGCTTGGCGTGCTCTTTGGCGTAGCTCTTGGCGAGCGCAGATGCTTCCTGGGGGACTTCGCCGCGCAGCCCCGGAGGAATCTTGGAAGCGATGACTCGCATGTGCCCGCCTTCGGCCGCCTCGGTGGATCTAGCCTGCCCCCAAGCGGAGTCCGCCACCCCTTGGCGGACAACCTGGCGAACTGCGGCGTAGACAAGCTGCGGATCCGAGAAGCGCACCTCGAGCTTCTGTGGATGCACGTTTATGTCGACATCGGCCTTTGGCGTGTCAATGAGCACTACAGCGACCGGATAGCGCCCCCTTGGGATTAGTTCGTTGTAGCCCTGCATGATGGCGTGCAGGATTCCCCGATCTCGAATAGGCCTGCGTCCGACGAATATCTGCAGACCGCGGGTCGTACTCTGGGCGAGGTCGGACTCAGCGAGGAAAGCACGAACCCGAACGCCCCCGTACTCACCACTCACGCTTTCAACCGCGGCTCCCAAGCGCGTGCCCATGACAGCCTGGACCCGGTCGGCGTAGTTTGTATGCCCTGGCGCATTTAGCGTCGTGCGAGAGCGATTCTTTAGCCGCACATGCACCGTGGGATTCGCAAGAGCGAGTTTGCTCACCACGTCTGTAATGTGGGAAGTCTCTGTCGCCTCACCCTTGAGGAACTTTCTGCGGGCAGGCACGTTGTAGAGCAAGTCGCAGATCTCGATGCAAGTACCGACGGGGGCACCGACCTCGGCCCGCTCGACGATGATTCCACCTTCAATCCGCAGCAGATTGGCGGCGATGACTCCATCTCCACGCTCGCGCGTTGTCAGGGTCATTTTCGAGACCGAGGCAATGGATGGGAGGGCTTCACCGCGGAACCCGAAAGTGCCCAGCCCAAATAGCTCCTCGACGGCTCGGAGCTTGGAGGTGGCATGACGTTGGAGCGCCAACTCTGCAGCGCTTGCCGACATACCAACGCCATTGTCCAATACGCGAATACGCGTCTTGCCGCCCCCTTCAATCTCGATAGAGATGTGAGAAGCGCCAGCATCAAGCGCATTCTCGACTAGTTCTTTCACCACCGATGCGGGGCGTTCGACAACTTCGCCAGCGGCGATTTGATTGACGAGAACGTCCGGCAGGACTTGGATTTCCCTCTGTGTGTTCTTCCCCAGCACGCCACATAGGTACCACGTCGTCGTGACAGCACAGGCCTGCTCGGCTCAGGGGGGGGTACTCAAGATCACAAATACATCACCGTTGGCAATTCTTCTGACCTGTTTGTTTCTGGGAAACCCCTAAGATCTCAGACTGCCGACTAGGGACTCAGATTTCTGAGTTTCCGCCTCGCAGGTCTAGGCAATTATGCTTCCTAGAGTCAGAAGGCCGCTCCGGCGGTTTCCCAAAAGCCAGGTTTATGCTCCCAAGAGTCTGGAAGGATAGAGCAACATCGTCTCTGTAAAAGTGGTTCACCCCGCATCCTCGGGTAGATAGCGTCGCCCGGTCTCCCACTCCTCGGAGGTTCCGATGAGGATCGCCGAGACCAGTCGCAGGCACGAAGCTTGGTTTGGGAACATCGTTGCTACTCGGGTTCGTCGCCCAATTTCTTTGTTGAGCCTCTCGAGCAAATTGCTGATTCTCATTTTCTTCTGGTGAGCCTCTGGCAGCGCGAAAACGGTGAAGCCCTCTGCAATTGCAGTTTCGGCCCATTTGACCAGACCTGGGGCTCTCTTGGCATATCGCCGAATGAAACTC
>JAAEPE010000729.1 GCA_024222395.1 Myxococcales bacterium | reverse complement strand
TTGGTCCAAGCCGAAGGTTGAATAGTGTTGCTGCATCCGTTCAGTGACGTGACCAAGAAGGGGGCTCGGCGCAAGAGCGGGTCCTTCTTCACTCGGTGAAGAAGGTCGTTGAATGTGTATCTGAGCCCGTGTGGCGTGAAATTCTTCTGAATGCCAGCTGCCTTTGCGCAAGCCACCCAGGCTTTATGGACACTGCTCGATGCACGCAGACTTCCCACCTTCGATGGAAACATCCTTCCCAGCTCTAGGCCGGGAGCTTGCCCTTTAATCATGCGCCTCCGGTGCCACCTGAGAATATCGCTCAGCTCTGGCCCGATTGGGTATTCTGCGGGCGCTCGCTTCTTGCGTGAAACGGGGCCGACCTTGCCGCGAACCTGAGACCGTCGAATCTTCAGAGTGCCGTTAGCCTCATCCCAGTCATCCCACTCGAGTCCAGATACGTGGCAGAAGCGAAGTCCTGTGTATGCCAGCACCATGGCCAGCGCAAAGTGCTGCGGAAATCGTCGCTCCATCTCCCCGAGGAATCGGGCGAGTTCTTCTTCTGACAGTGACTTGGACTCTTCCCTCTCTCGCTCCTCGGGAAATTCAATTCGCAGGGTAGGGTCGCGCTGAAGACTCAGCGTGTCGATTGCTGTCTTCGTCATCGTTCGCAGAACTCGAAACCAAGTTTTGACGGTGGTGACTTCGTAGGGTTTGTACACCTTGGTCTTCTTCGTCACCCAGCCTCCACGCAAACACTCATCCACCCAATCTTGGATGTCCTGTGTGGTGACCAAGTCGTAATACCAATCTCCGAAGTGGGGCAGGATGTGGTTGTCGAGAGCAGTGGCATATTTCTCAGCCGTCCCCTCGCCGAGTTTTAGCGTCTTGGACTTCATCCACGATTGCGCGAATTCCCCAACCCTTTTTCGAGTTGGACTCCTCTGCTCGACGCGCATTGCTTGGAGTGGTGCCTCTCGATTCGTGTTCGCCTGCTTCGCGGTGACGCCCTTGATGATTCGGTCCAGCTCTCTCGGCTTTCCGGTGCTTGAGTCCTTCACTTTTCCCCGCACCCGAAACTCTCCGTCCGCTATCTTGTGGACGCCTGGGTACTTCGTCGGGCTGCTTTTCTTTCTCAATGGGTAACTCTCCATCCGGCGACTGATAGTCGCCATGTGTGTATTTGCGAGCACGGCACCTCATGTAGCTGTCCAGCTCGTCGGTGGTGAACAAGTGGGTGCCGCGGGGGCCTCCTAGCCTCCCATTGCCACCTTAGTGGTTGGCCAGCCAAATCCGGAAGCTCGCTAAGTGAAGCGGTTCTATTGGCCCTCGTATTGGCAGAACTCGATCAAGAAATCCGTTAGAAGATGGATGGGGCGTGTCGCCTAGCCTCGAAGAAGCTAGGGCTTTAGAACCCTCAAAGCCACCGAAATCGCCTTCTATCACACATGGGGCAGCTACCGGAGAAGCCGATGACCCACAGATTCTGCTGAGGAGTCCACTTTTTGAGTATCTAATGTGGGTCCAAGTGAGTACTTTCCGGCCAATTCCTACATAAGTGAGGCAGGAGACTGATGACATTCAAGAGAGCATTCTTAGGACTATTGGTGGTGCTTACTGCGGGAGCTTGCTCCGGCGGTGGAGGTTGTGGCGGTTGTGCTCTGGAAGAATTGCCCGTGGGTGGCGTTCCATCGGATCAGACGATCGAAGGTGGTGCACAGCTGCGAATCAGTTCAGCTGGCCTAGACACGATTACTGAGATTCTGCCGGCCATCATCGAAGACTCCTTCGGGGGGGGTAGCTGCATGGATCGCCGGGAGTGGGACGTTCTCCTGGGTGACATCGATATCTGCTACCAGAACGATGGGAGTTGCACTCCAGGCTGCGCAGTGGACCTAACCGTCGACAGCATCGATCTCGACGTTCCGCAAGACGATCAGTTTCGATTCGCGATTCAGTTCGACGTGAACTCAGATGTTCCCGCCCGCTTCATCGACCTCTTCGGTCTCACAAGTAGCGAGTGCCTCGTCACCGTTGCAGTCGAGGATATCACCTTCGATGTGATTCTCAATTTCGATATCGAGCCTACCTCTGGTGAGTTTCAGCTCGGTCTTGAAGAGATCGAGGACATCAGCTTCAACTTCAACGACGCGATTGACCCGATTGATTGTGGCAGCTTCGCCGACGAGCTAGCAGGTATGGTCAATGGGCTTGGCGATGCACTCAGTGCTCTTCTTGGCGTTTCGTTCATACGAGATCTTCTAACTCCACTCATTGAACCAATCGTTCAGGACATGCTTCCCGATCCTCTGGGAGTCGAAGGTCTCGCGAACCTTGGTGGACTCATTGGTGATGTATCACCAGGCACAAGCGCCACTATGGAAGCCCGCGTGGTTCCCGGCGGCTACGTTCAACTTGAGAACGGCGGCCTCAGCCTCGGCATCATCACCGGTATTAACGCCGACGAAGACCTCAGCACTCGCACCCCCGCCCTCGACAGCGAGCCAGCGCTCTGTGTTCCGCCATTCGCCGCCCCGAGCTTCGGCGCTGCCCCGGCTTCCCTCTCTCAGAGCAGCCGTGGCAACTTCATGCTCAATCCGGCTGACGTGTTTCGAGGCGTCCCCGAGAGCGGGCGCCACGTGCTCATTGGCGCTTCCGAGACTATGCTCGATCAACTTGGCAACCACATGGTGAGCTCAGGAGCGCTCTGCTTGCAGCTCGGCACAGAGCTTGTTGAACAGCTCAATCTCGGCACGATCGGCATCCTGGTTCCATCTCTCGCAGAGCTAGGAAGTGCCGAGGGCAACGATCCTCTGCTTCTCGTTACTCGCCCGGCCAAGCCCATCGACTTCTCCATCGGGGATGGAACGGAAGCGTCACCGTCGCTGACCATGCACCTCTCCGAGTTCTCAATCGACTTCTACGCCTTCCTCTTCGAGCGCTACACCCGTGGTTTCACGGTTACTCTCGACATGGAAATTGGCATCAATCTAGAGTTCGGCACGGATACAGAGGGCAACCCGACACTCATTCCTATGCTCGTCGGCCTCGACGCAGACAACATCGGCGTCACGGTTCTGAATGAGGAGTTTCTTCGCGAAGATCGAGACACACTTGAGACGGTATTCCCAACACTTCTCGATCTAGTTCTTCCTCTGATCACAGGTTCTCTCGATAGCTTCGCGCTTCCCGAGGTTGCTGGCTTCCAGCTCGCGGACATGAGCATGGAGCGAGTTACGACCAGCGAGGACGACTTCCTCTCCATCGGCGCCAGCCTTGGCGCAGGTTCCATGATGGCCATGCTCGGCCAGCAATTCCCATCGGTGGCTTTGCTTGCACAAGAGATGGCTCCTACTGAGGGCAATCCGACGAGCGCTTCGGCGCGGCTTGTAGAAGTCATTGCGCCGGCTCCCGAGGCCATGCGCGCAGCGCTGCGCGGTGACGGCGGCGAGACGCCAGCTGTCGTGGTCAACCTCGATACCCACGACGCTTGGGGACGCGAACTCGAGTGGACTTGGAACTTGGAAGGTGGCCTGTGGCGCCCCTTCGTCAAAGGTGGTCTCGTGACCATCGAAGACGGTGCCTTTAATCTGCAGGGCCGTTACCAATTGCAATTCCGAGCGCGCCCGGTTGGCGACTACAAGAGCTGGGATCCAATCGTGACTCCAATCGAAGTGCTCTTTGACTCCGTTGGGCCCCGCATCCTCGGTGAGCTTGCCGAAACGAATGCTCAGGTACTCAGCGTGCCGACCTTCGATACCGTCTACGAGCGCAATACCGAAGTCGCCTTTGGTGTCCTTGGTGCAGAGCAACCAAGCACCGCTTGGGGCCAGGGCTCACTCTCTCTTGCAGAGGCAAAGGCTCTCTCCATTGACGGCGAGATTCTGGTCTTTGCTCGTGACCCGCAGGGCAACGTGAGTAGCGAGAAGTTGCGAGTCTCGAAGACATCTGTGACTGCCACGGCTGGCGGTTGTTCTGCTGGTGGTAGCACCGGGTGGGCCGGCCTTCTCCTAGTGCTCTTGGCATTCGGAATTGGCATCCTTCGCAAGCGCCTGCCGCTCTTGGCAGTGCTCGTGCTCGGCAGCGCTGTGATGACTCCAGCGTGTAGCTGCAGCAGCGATCCTGCAGGCACTGCGTGCTTCATCGACGAAGACTGTTTGGGATCCTGCCCGGAAGGGGAGGTTGGGCAGTGTTTCGAAGATTCCTGCCGCTGCCTCGAGGAGGTTGGCTACGGCCGCATTGGCCAGTACTCCTCTATGGACGTCTCACCGGATGGCCTCATTTGGGTATCTGGCTACAACAGCACCCACGGCGACTTGGTTGTTGCCAGCGTTTCCGAGATTGGTCGAATTCCCGATACTGCTTGGCAATTTGTCGATGGGGTCCCTGCGGAGCCTGTCGTTCTTCCGCCGTATTCCACCCGTGGTGGCATCAAAGCCGAGGGGCAGGACGTAGGCCTCTACACTGACATCGCAGTGAATCAAGATGGTGTTGCCATGGTCAGCTACTTCGACGCTTCCACCGGTAGCCTCAAATTCGCTGCGAACTACGGTGGCGTTTGGCAGGTCCACCTCGTCGACGAGGGCGATCTTAGCTCTGACGACGCGGGCACCAGCAAGCTTGCAGGCCAGTACTCGTCGATTTCTCTCGACGCAAGCGGCGTACCTTCGATTGCCTATTTTGCCCACGTTGGCATTGGCAGCGGCGCGGCTAGCACCGAGGTCCGCTTCGCTGTTGCGGCAAACGGCGAGCCACGCGGTGGCTCAGACTGGTCTCTTGAACTGGTTGACGAGGCAGCGGTTCCCTTCGAGGATGCCGAGGCTGACGTGCTCACGATTCCCCTTGGCACTGGCCTCTTCGTGGAGCTTGCTCGAGATCTGGACGACGAGCCACTCATTGCCTACTACGACCGACTCAACGGCGACCTAAAGCTCGCCCGTGCCGCTGATGGGGGCGGCTTCGACACTGAGGTTCTCGCCGAGGGGGGTGACGTAGGTTGGTACCCGTCTATTGCCGTCGACGATGCGGGAGTAGTGCACGCAAGTTACGTGGATGCGGTCAATCAAGACCTCCTCTACATCAACGATTTTGATCGCGTAGTGCAGGTTGTCGACAGTGGTTACCGGATCGTTGGGCAGACCGACGATGGTTTGCCAATTCCCGAGTTTCACTTTGTCGGCGATGACAGCACTCTCATCATCACTGCAGATGGCGTCTACATCGCATATCAGGATGCCACCACTCACGAACTGCTCATCGCCTATCCAAATGGCGCGGGTGCGTTCAGCCGTATCGTGATTGCCGGAGCTGAAGACCCTTTCATCGGCGCCTATGGCTTCTTCGCCAATGGCAAATACGATGGCAACAACCTGACGATGTCGACTTGGGTCATCGACCAGCGCAATTCTGATGCTTGGGTCGAGATTTTTAGGAGAGCTGTCACGATCGAATAGTTCCGACCTAGACCGCCGAACGTAGACAATGATCGGTCTGATGGTCCTGCTTTCCCGATTGCAGCGTTGCTCATTTCGTCATTTGCCCCGGCAAAATCCTCATTCGTGCCTTGCACTCGAAAAATCAGAACTCACCATCCTCGGTCGTTCTTTTCGCTCGACGGTCTAGCCCTTCTGGCTGCTGCGCCCCGGCTTCCATGCCGGGGCGTTCTGCATTTCGGCGTAGGAGAAATTCTAATCGTTGCGGCGAGCTTGCAAATGTAGAGGCAGGCTTACAAGAAAGTTCATAGGCTTGCAGACCGAAGAGGGAGACCTTGCGTTGGAAAGGGGGCATCCATTCACCAGCAAAAGGACTTCCCATGAAGAAGACTGTCTCCCGTGCCCTATGGGCCTTCACCGTCGCGACCTTCGCGGCTTCCGCCTGCAATTCGAACAAAGAAGAAGCCAAGGGCGAGGCCTTGCACACAGAATCCCACGCTGTCGCCCCGAGGATCCAAGCGGAGCCAGATGTGGCAATTCAGCCTGCCCCGGACGAGACCGGGGCTGTCGTTGCGGACAAGGCCGAAGATCCCGAGGCGAATCAGGCAATTCTGAGTGTCCTTACCGACAACGGGGAATCGGGCGAGCTGGATCTCGGACATGCGCTCGCGGCGCCAGAGGGGGGCAAGATGGGAAGACGAATTGTCTCTAAGGAATCAGCGAAGCCTATGCCCATGGTGCCACCTCCTTCGCCAGAGCCATCACAGGACATTGGCCAGGTCGCGGAGGACTACAAGGACTACGGCAAGAACCCGATGGTGAGCACTGCCGAAGATCACCTGAGCACGTTTGCCGTGGATGTGGACACCGCCTCCTATGCGATTTCCCGCCGCAAGATCATGAGCGGCCAGCTCCCACCGGAGTCCGCAGTGCGAGTGGAGGAGTTCGTCAACTATTTCAAATACGACTACCAGGGGCCGGTTGCCAACAACAATAACACGCCATTCGCCGTACACATGGACATGGCACCTTCGCCCTTTGCCAAAGAGCGAAAGCTCCTGCGCGTCGGCGTACAAGCAAAGAAGTTGAGCCTTCGCGAGCGCAAGAACGCGAACTTGGTGTTTCTCGTAGATGTGTCTGGCTCGATGCAGAGTGCCGACAAACTCGAACTCGCCAAGCGCGCCCTGCGCGTTCTCGTCGACAATCTCAAAGACGGAGACACGGTCTCTCTTGTGACCTACGCTGGCAATACTAGGGTTGTTCTTCCTCCAACTGGTTTGGAGAAGAAGGCTGAGATTATCTCAGCCCTCGAAGATCTGCGCACAGGAGGTTCCACCGCCATGGCATCGGGCATGCAACTAGCCTATGGTCTAGCCGCTCAGGCTCTTGGGCCCGACTCTCTGAGCCGAGTGATCGTACTCAGCGATGGCGATGCGAATATCGGCAATACAAGCCATGACTCAATGCTGGCGTCGATCGCCGGCAAAGTGAAAGAAGGAGTCACGCTCTCGACCATTGGCTTCGGCATGGGCAACTACAAAGACACCCTGATGGAGCAGCTCGCCAACAAAGGCAACGGCAACTACTTCTACATCGACGGCATGAATCAGGCCAAAAGAGTCTTTCAGGAGCAACTTGGAGGCACTCTTGAAGTGGTCGCCAAAGACGTCAAGATTCAAGTAGACTTCGACCCGGAGGTGGTCAAGCGCTACAGGCTTATTGGCTATGAGAATCGCGATGTCGCCGACAAAGACTTTCGCAACGACAGAGTCGACGCAGGAGAAATCGGTGCAGGGCATACGGTGACTGCCATGTACGAGGTAGAACTCACTCGCGAAGATGCTGTGCCAGTAACAATACGCGTGAGGGCGAAGACGCCAAAGGGAAGCAGGGCCAGAGAGACTGCCTACGCATTTCAAACTGAGCAGAGCTACGCCAGTTTCAACGCTGCGCCCGAAGACTTCCGCTTCGCTTCCGCTGCGATGGGAGCGGCGGAGATTCTTCGCGGCAGTGAGCACGCGGGGCAGTGGAGTCTTGACGAGGTCGTTGCCATCGCAAAAGGGGCCAGCGAGTCTCATGCAAACGAGCGAGCGGAGTTTGTGTCTCTGATCGAGAAGGCCCACCAGCTCAGGAACAAGCTCGCTCGGCGATAGGGATGGTGTGCCCGGGGAAGCAATGCGCTACCCTCGGGCCCGATGTCGGTGGAGAAGGTCAGCGCGCTCATCGAGCGCCATGGACACGACACGGTGTGCTCCCAAGCGCTGGAGCCCGGCCTCTCGTACTGGTTTTCTGCCGACGAGCAGGCCTGCGTGGCCTACGCGATTGCCGGCGGATCATGGGTTGCTGCCGGAGGCCCGATTTGCTCTCCGGAGCGTCGCGACGAGGCTATGCACGACTTTGCCCGTGCTGCGAAAGAGGTTGGCAAGCGTCCGCGTTTCTTTGCCACAGAGGCCGAGTGTGACGGCTTCACCTCGGTTCGCATCGGCCAGCAGGCCGAGTGGTCCCCGAGGCACTGGGAAGAGAGTCTGGCCTCGAAGGCTTCGCTCCGTGAACAACTGCGAAGAGCTCGGGCCAAGGGAGTTGTCGTTCGAGGCGTAGAGCCGGGAGCCATTTGCGACCGCGAGAGCAAGCTGCACCAACAAGTGCGCCTCATGATTCGCGACTGGCAGCAGAGTCGCCAGATGGCACCCATGCGATTCTTGGTGACCCTGGATCTCTTCAGCCACGAGAGGCAAAAGCGCTACTTCGTTGCCGAGCGTGAAGGGCAGGTCGTTGGGCTGCTAGTGGCAGCTCCCATCCCTGCTCGCGACGGCTGGTTCTTCGAGAATCTCTTGCGAGCACACGATGCTCCCAATGGAAGCGCCGAACTTCTCTTTGACTGGGCGATGCGTGCAGCTGCGACCGAAGATGTGAGCGTGGTGAGCTTCGGACTCGCCCCCTTGGCAGGCGATGTCTCGGTATGGCTCCAACTTATTCGCGACCACTCGCGTTGGCTCTACGACTTCGAAGGGCTTCGCTCCTTCAAGGCCAAGCTCCTTCCTGAACACTGGCAACAGATTTACCTGAGTTTTCCGCAGGAGGAAGGTGGGCCGCGCGCGACGATCGATTCTCTCACCGCGTTCGCCGGCGGGAGCTGGATTGGCTTTGGGCTTCGAACGCTCGCTCATGCACACGCCACCTTGGTCTGGTGGTTTGCGCTCTTGCTCGTGCCTTGGACTGTGCTGCTCAGTCAGGGGACAGTGCAGCACTGGTTTCCAAGCGCGGAGGTTCGCGCTGCGTGGATAGGCTTCGACATGCTGCTCTTTGTTGGCCTAGTCGACCTCGCCCTCTGTTTCCGCAAGGACAAGGCCCTGCTTCTCGCGACTCTCGCGGGATGTGATGCCCTGCTAGGAATCACACAGCTAGTGCAGTTCAATCGGCACACTCTCTCTTCACCTCTAGAGTGGTGCATCGCAGCGCTCGCAATCGCTGCACCGCTGGGTGCCGCGCTCGTACTCGCCATGAGTGCGCACATGCGCGAGCAACTCTACCTTCGCTCAAGGCTTCAAACTAAGATTGCCGTCGCTTGACAGCCGCTAGGACTCGGAGCGACAGTTACTTCCAGGGTGTGGACCGGCTATTCAACCAAGGACACCGCCGAGGTGGTGGGGCTGAGCCAATGGGCCGTGCGAAGTTGCGTGCGCGAGGGCCTGCTCGATGCCCAGCCCGATGTCCTTCCGCTTCGATTTAGTTTCCAAGACCTCAAGGTTCTGCAAACACTCAGGAGTCTCACGCGAAGTGGTGTGAGCATTCGCCGCGCACGTCGCCAACTAGGTGCGCTGCGAAGTCGCTGTGAAGAAGGACGCTCGCTGGCGAGTATGCGAATCGACGCCCACGATGGCCATGTTGTGATTCGCGATGAGACCCAGGTCTGGCGCGCGGATTCGGGGCAGCTCGTATTTGGATTTCAGTTTTCCCAGCCGAGCGGCGACGTCACTGCTTTGCCACACCGTGCCCCGATTGTGGGGCCAGAATTTGTCGCTAGCCTCACGGCGGACGAGTGGTTTGATGAGGCGATGGAGTGTGAGGAAGGGGAGCCCGCTCGAGCGATGGCTGCGTACCGAGAGGTCTTGCGTCAGCGCCCAGAGTGCACCGAGACGTTGATCAATCTGGGGCGCTTGCACGCAGAGACTGAGCAAGTCGACGAGGCTGTGGCGTGTTTCGAAACCGCCCTAGATATTGATCCGTGTGAGGCAACCGCGCTCTACAATCTGGGTGTCATCGCCCAAGACCGCGGTCTGGATGATGAGGCCATCGCTCATTATCAGCGCGCGGTATCCCTCGAGTCCACGCTCGCCGAAGCCCACTACAATCTCGCGACCATCTTCGACAAACTTGGTGATGCCCGTTCGGCAATTCGACACATCAACGAATTCCGAAAGTTCAGCAAGAAGAGGCGTTGATGGCATTAATGCCCCCACAGCCAAGTAGGGCACTTCGCAAGAAGTGCCCCGTCCCTATCACGCTCACCGGAAGCGAGCCCCACCGCCGCGCCTACTGCTCCTTTATCGCGAAAACCCCAAGGATTTCCTATACACTGCACATTCGCCATGTGGTTTCTCGGCAACGTTCCTCATATGCCTGACGTGAGTGCTCCTCTTCGGCACTTCGAACGACTAGGCAAGATCCGCACACACTTGAGGAGAGCGACATGAGCACAGACAATATTCAAATCGGCAAGCGCGGAGACGAGCAGCAGTCCGAGATCAAACACATTAGGCCGTTGGTGGACCCAACAACCCTTAGCCACCGCGAGCTACTTCGCGGTGACTTCTGGCGCAAGATTCCCGCCTACAAAGACGTCGACAGCGAAACCTTCCTGGACCACAAGTTCCAGATGCGCAATACGATTACCAGCGTGGAAAAGCTGCTTTCGGCCGTCCAGGGGTTGGTTCCCGAGTCGTTCTACGACGACGTAGCCGATGGCTTCAAGCACTCCCCCATGAGCGTTCGAGTCTCGCCCTATCTCCTGAGTCTGATCGATTGGAATAATGCGTACGCCGATCCGCTGCGCAAGCAGTTCATTCCCGTCGGCAGCAAATTGCTGCCGGACCACCCAAAACTCACTCTCGACTCTCTCAGCGAGCAAGAGGATTCACCAGTCCGAGGGCTTACCCATCGGTACCGCGACAAAGCTCTCTTCCTTACTCTCGATACCTGCCCAGTCTACTGCCGCTTCTGTACGCGAAGCTACGCAGTGGGCATCGATACCGACGATGTCGAGAAGGTCTCGCTAAAGGCACGAAGCAATCGATGGGATCTCGTCTTTCAGTATATTTCTGAGCGTCCCGAGCTTGAGGATATCGTCATCTCCGGTGGCGACTCCTACAACCTTCGGGCATCACAGATTCGCCAAATCGGTGAGACCTTGCTCAATATGACAAACATTCGTCGCATCCGCTTTGCGACCAAGGGCCCGGCGGTGATGCCGCAAAAGATACTCACGGACCACGATTGGGTTCGTGAACTCACCTGGGTTGCCAACCACGGTCGGAGGTTGCACAAGGAAGTCGTTGTGCACACCCACTTCAATCATCCAAACGAGATAACCGAGATAACTCGGGACGCGATGAATGCACTCTATGAGCGAGGCATTGTCATTCGCAATCAGAGCGTTTTGCAGCGGGGTGTGAACGATACTGTTGATGAGATGCGCGAACTGGTGCGGCGTCTCTCCTACTGCAACGTGCAGCCTTACTACGTGTACGCGCATGATCTCGTGAGCGGAGTGGAAGACTTGCGCACGACAATTCAGACCGGCATGGACATCGAGAAGCGCGTACGCGGCGACGTCGCTGGCTTCAACACCCCGACTTTCGTCTGTGATGCCCCAGGTGGTGGTGGCAAGCGCCAGATTCACTCGTTCGAGCACTACGAACGTGCTACCGGAATATCGGTCTACACATCACCGGCCGTCAAAGGTGGGTTCTTTCTCTATTTTGATCCTGTCGACACACTCGATGAAGACAATCAGGCTCGTTGGGCCGATGCGGCGGAGCATCAAGACATGGTCGACGATGCGATGGACAATGCGCGAGCCAACATGGCAGTAGCAGCGAAGGCGAGCAGTATCGATACCTCAGATGCCGATGGACCGGTGCATTAGGAGATGTCCCAATTGTGCTGCGGGCTAGCGATTGCCCTGCTAATTGCGTTCGCTACCTCGTGCAAGAGCCAGAGCCAGGCCGAGGTTGCCGGCGTGTGGATAGCGCAAGCGGAGAGCACCGTGCCGCTTCCGAAGGGCAAGACGATCGCAATGAATCGTGGCTCCGTACCCACTGACTTGGGGACCGAGCCCGACGTCAAGCTAGCCATCGCGCGAGATGTTCGCTGGTCGAGCGTACGAGACTTGCGCAAAGAACTGCTCGCGAAGGGGCGGGTTCCCCACCTCGTGGTGGCAGATGGTCGGAAGGTCGGCGCATTCAATCTCTACGATGACCTCGAGGGCGAGACCATCAAGGTCTATGTGAGTTTTGGTGGCAAGTTGTGTGTGGAGTTTCCAAATAGTCGCGAGGCCAAGTGTGTGCAACGTCGCGACCGTACCCATGTCGATCGGGCAATCACCCGCGAACTGGTGCGCGAAGCCGTAAAAGCCTATGGACTGCACGATGTCCTAATTGACGTGCCGGCCGATCTCGAGTGGGCCGATGTGGTGCGGGCGGTGGACGGATCTAGAACATGCTGTTTCGAAACGATTGTTCGCGCGCGTCTCAAGTAAGAGGCGTCAGGAGTATCCGCTGGGGGCAGGGGGCAGCTGATATGCCGTGGCGTTGGCAGAAGCAGTCTCGATTCTCAACCGTTGGCTACGGGCACCCAACTTCGTGTTGGCTGCGCCCTTCTTGGCGCTCCTCCATTTTAGCTTCACAGTCAGCGCACTCATCGGACAAACCGATGGGGAAGGGAAGCCTCTTCCTGGCTGGTTCGCCTGGGTTCGGGCAGCGACATTCTTCTACTTTGTTGGGCTCCTCGGGAGAATCTGTGGGTGAAACCGACCTGTAGCGTCCTCGTTGAGAGAGCTACACTGCTAGATCGCAGCTCAGGGTCAGTGATTACTTGATAGCCTGGCTCCTCCCGCCTCATCTCGACCTGACGAGCCAGGCGTTGCCGGCCCGAGCATTGGCGTTTGGCGCACATGGCAAAGTCTGCGTTTGGGGAGCGGAACAGGCGCAGACGACCGCGCCAATCGTAAGAGGTGTGCCCGAGTTGTTCATATTGGCGAGCGGCACCAAAGCATCCTGCCCACCTCTTTGTTACGCATGCAGTCAACAAAGACGTTAGTGCCCAACAAGGCAGATGAGGCAGGATGCAGGCAGGATGCAGCTCAGAACATTGCTCAATCGAGTGCAGAAATTGGAGTCCTTTGTGTACAAGGATGTACGACTCTC
>JAAEPE010000728.1 GCA_024222395.1 Myxococcales bacterium | reverse complement strand
TCCGACCCTGTTTCTGAAAGTTCTCTTCGACTACGGCAGGGCGAACCCCTAACGTTTGTTGCCGCTTGGCCAGCTCGGCAATGAGCGCCTCTGTGCTCAAACTCGACAGGTCTTTCTCTGATTCCATGCCAGCATCAGATCAGAGAATCGACGAGATCTCAAATCGAGCGCAGACCCGTGTCCAAGCCCAGCCTTGACCGCACCGCTCATGCTCGGGAAACTATGGGACACTCAACCAGCGGAGGCCGCGATGCCAGAGCGACGAAAGCGTCTTACAGCAAAACTCAACGAAGTGGATGAGCATCTTGAATCCGCAGGCCCTGTCGACAGCGCAATCGAGGAGCCATTGCAGGCTGCTCTCGGCAATGTGCGCGAGGCGGTAGAAGCTGCTTCCGCTGATGACGAAGAACACGAGGAACTCACCGAAGCACTCGGCGACCTAGCGCTACGCCTCGAAGTGAGTCACCCAAAACTGACCGAACTTCTAAACCACATAAGCGAGCTCTTTGCCGGCGCAGGAATCTAGCGTCGGGATACTCTCTAGCCCTTCACACTTCTGGCAGTAAGGCCACCGACAAGGTAGCGCTGCAGGATGTAGAAGAGTGCCATAACCGGCACGCTGGTGAGAATCGCGCCTGCTGCGAATAGGCCCCAGTCTGCGGAGTACTGCCCGACCGAACTCTTTAGCAAGACCGGCAAGGTGTAGGCGCTATCGTCGGTAAGAAATGTCGATGCCAGGATAAACTCGTTCCAGGCTGTCATGAACGAGAAGAGCCCTGTCACTCGCGCGTGCCCTCTACCTTCTCGATGCCCGAGCCAATGGAGGCGCAGGGATCCGCCACGGTACCGCAGTTCACCCCGTCGGCTCCTGTCGCCTTGTCAACATAGACGATGTCGCGTGTATCGCCGCAAATGCCGCTGTTACAAAGACGGCTAGTGCACTCGCTACCCCCATCGCATCCGCGACAGGTGAGGTTCTCTTCATCGCAAATGGCTTGATAAAGCAACATTCTTTCTGCAAAAAGTGGTTCACCCGGTTTCCTCAGTTTCTGCGCTTAAGTACCGCCGTCCAGTTTCCCATTCCTCTGAGATTTCGATGAGAATGGCGGAGATCAATCGTAGGCAAGATGCCTCGTTAGGGAACATGGTGGCGACGCGCGTTC
>JAAEPE010000727.1 GCA_024222395.1 Myxococcales bacterium | reverse complement strand
GAAGCGATTGTTGGCTACGCCAAATCGATGACCCGGAAGAAGCAAGACCCTGTCGTGCGACTCGCTACCAAGAACCACCAATTGGGCGTCAGTCTATCCAAGCAAGCAATGAAGGACGTTGAGCACAGGCTAGACCGACTGTCGCAGCTACCTGCATGGTTCATCGATATCAACTGTCAACCTGCTGCATGATCCGTTTTCTGTAAATCCCATACACCACGCAACACTCGGGTCCAGCTGGTGGCTAACTCTTTTCCGGATGGGACATTCGCCCAAGGGGTCTCTTCACAAGGTTTCGTTCAATTACATGACTTCCTCCTCAATCAGGCTCTGCCTGGCGCACGAACAAGCGACGGAGATGCGGGCTCTGGCGGGGATGATGGAGATGGAGGTGGAGGTGGCTGCACTGGCGGACAGAGTGGCAGCACCGGCCTTCTCTACCTCGCACTTCTCTTTGCGCTGCTGCGCCGTCGAACACCTGGAGGAGCACGACATAGTTTGAAAGACTAGCCCCTGTCGCGAGGTAAGTGGACACGAGATCCGGAGCCGGTGTCAGGGAGCCGCAGCCGCAGCGCGGTTGCTTACAAGTGCCTCACACCAATGTATCCCATATGCACGCCACCAGCCTGCCCGTCTCGCCGATACGAGAAAAAGCGTGAGGGGTGGCACTTCGTACACGGCGGCGTGTCATCAATATTCTCTGGCTGCACCCCAACCTCTTCTAGCTGCACCCGAGTCGCGACCCGCAAATTGATGTGCTCCTTCGCCGGCCCGTCCACCACAAGGCCTTCCACTCCAGGAAATGCCGCTGAGAATTCCTCTACCAGCTCACTGCCGACTTCAAAGCAGCAAGGCCCAATGCTCGGCCCAAGTGCCACACGAATGCGATCCATCGCCGCCCCCTTCTGGGCCATGGCGCGCACAACATTGACCGCCACCTTGCCAACAACGCCTCGCCAGCCGGCATGCGCAGCGCCGCAGACCTTTGCCTCAGCATCAGCAAATACTAGTGGGATGCAATCGGCCGCAAACGCGCCGAGTACCTTGCCTGCCACGTCACTCACGAGGCCGTCGAATTCGGGTGGATCGAGAAGCTCCTCGCCGACGGTCCAAACCTTGGTGCCGTGCACGTGCTTTGTCACCAACAAATCCTCAAACGCAAAACCACCGTGCTCGCAGACCAGTTCTCGGTTGCGCTGAATGTTGGCCGGGGCATCGCCCCAGCGGTGGCCGAGATTTAGCGATAGGCGCTCGTCGCTTGATACGCCGCCCGTGCGCTCCGGGAAGCCGTGCCAGAAGACAGACTCGTCGATGAGCGCACTTTGATACAGGCGAATCTCTCCAGAAACTTCCATGGCCCAAACGCTACGCTACTGGGCGGAGGGCGTCGAGCACCGCTTGTATATCAGCTGGAAGCGGGCTCCTAAAGAGCATTGCCTCCCCAGTAATCGGATGCTCAAACCCCAGCTCAGCGGCATGCAGTGCTTGCCTTCCCAGTCCCTGAGCAAGACTTCGCAAAGGCTCGCTCTTCGGAACGCGGCTGTACACAGGATCGGCCAAGAGCGGGAAGCCCGAATCAGCACAGTGCACCCGAATTTGGTGAGTACGGCCGGTTTCCAGCCGCAACTGGAGCAGTGCCACTGGCTCGACGAAACGTTTCACGACGGTGTAGTGCGTCACCGCAGTCTTGCCACAACTAACCTTCGAGGAGAAGCGCTTGCGATGCACCGGGTGTCTTCCGTGCAGCGTATCCATTTTGCCGGCGCCCGCCTTCGGCCCGGGAAAGGCTATGGCGAGATACTGGCGGTGATGGGTCTTATTCTTAAACCCGTCTGCCAACCCGTGATGAGCCGCATCATCCTTGCTCACGACAAGAATCCCAGACGTATCCTTATCAATGCGGTGCACTATGCCGGGCCGCAACTCGCCGCCGATGCCGCTCAAATCCGTACAGTGGCCAAGGAGCGCATTGACTAGCGTGCCATCGGGATGCCCGGGTGCCGGATGCACGACCATGCCTGGAGCCTTATCCACCACGATCAAATGTGCGTCCTCGTAGAGGATGCTCAAGGGGATGCCCTGAGGCACTGCACGCGCCTCAACCGGCGGCGGTTGGGTGACCACGGCTTCGTCGCCGGGGCGAAGCTTTGTGCTGGTCTTGGCGGGTTTGCCATTCACGAGGACACAGCCCTCGTCTATCAAGCGCTTGATCTGAGAGCGCGTGAGTTCGAGCTCAGTACCAACGAGGAAGTGATCGAGCCGGACTCGCAGATTCGGAGCATCGGTCTCGCTGCCAAAGACATGGCGCGAGACCTGCCCCTCCGTCAGATGATCGTCGTCTACCAGATCTTCGATTTGACGTGTCCCTTGGACTTCACGAGAACGTCGACGAGAGCGCGCTCGTAGATGCCATCTTCGAAGAGCTCAGGGGTGACCCGACTCTTGAATAGTGCGCTGCCTTCTTCAATCTCTTCGGACATGACGTCAAAGAGGCTGTCGTTTGCAATCCCCTCGAGGATCTTCGCCTCGTGATAGAGAGTCAGGTCGGAGGCGATGGCGCGAGCGAGCTGACGGGCACGTTTGGACTTATCAATGAGGCTTGCCATTACACCGATCGTAGGGCTCGCCGTCTCCTTGGGTCAAGCTCAGGCGCTCGTTTCGCCCAAAGCACCAGCCTGCCCTGCACACCGAGTCCCTACTCGGCGATGTTTTCCTCGCGCCAAAGGCGGACGCGAGCGAGATAGGTCTCGACAACCTGAGTCACATCCAGTTCGAGCATCTTGGCGTATTCCAGCAGAAAACCGCGGACATACACTACCGCCGGCAACTCCTCGAACGCCTCCTTCTCGATGGCGTCCAGGTAGACTATGCCGATCTTGCTGCGATCCGCGATTTCTCTGATCTCGAGGCCCCGAGACTCGCGAAAGAGCATGAGAAGCTCTCCGGTGTACTCGGTATTCTCGTCGACCTTCGGCGCGCCGGGGCGCTCACCCACGACCGGGGCCACACCGACCTGGGCAGATGGCATGTCGACAATGGGCTCATTCGGAATGCCGTCGGGGAAGAGTGCCAAGTCGTTGGCTCGGCGCTTTGCGGGATTCATCAGGGTCACATATGCCTCTTCGAGTCGGCGATGCAGGACCCCGAGCCCAGCCGCGGTGTAAAGCCCACCGACTACCGCCGAGTCCTTGGCATAAACCTGACGAATGCGACGATTGGCTCGGCGAATGTGCTCCTCGCTCGCCGTCGGGGCCACCTCGAGAAGGTCGTATAGCGAGTCGCCTGGCAAAGTCATCTTGCACGCGCTATCGGCCTCAAGCCCCAGAATTCGGCGAGTAATTTTCTCTATGCACTTGGATGCCCGAGACTCAGGGTGCTCCACCAGGAGTGGTCGCCGCCTCCGCAACGAGACCCAGACCGCATCGTCGTATTCCACGTGGCCGAGATACGGGACCACGATGCCAAAGCGCTTGGTTGCAGCGGTGGCAATATCCTTGCCCAAGTCCATGTCCCCCTTGGAACGTGCGAAGTTGAGCACCAGGTACGGCGTGAGATTCTTCATATGGCTGCGAAGCGTTGCGACTTCTTCTGAATCAGGCGGGTGGCGTGCCAAGCCTCTCTGCAAGAGGTCGAGTGGAGCCGCGATGCCTCCTTCGAACTCGCGGGCCTCATCCACCGTCATCTTGGTCAGAGCGCCATGTCCAGCCCGCCGAAGGCTGTGTACGAAAGCAGCCTTGACGAAGCGGTACGTAAGCTCTACGGCCGTAGGCTCGGCATTGCAGGTGAGGATGCTCATGTCCGCATCGAGAAAGAGATCCAGAACACTATCTCTCGTCCCCGGTCCTAGATCTAAGACGACATAGTCCACATCGAGTTCACGAATCCGCTCGCGAAATTTCTCGAGCTGCTCGATGCGCGGATTGGCTGCCCACCCCGGATCACGCTCGCCACTCACCAACTGCAGGTTCGAGATCGGTGTGGAGACGAGAATCTCCTCAAGTTGTGCGTCTTCGCGTGCCAAGAAGCCCGCCAGGGTTTGGGTTGCTTCGCTCGCTCCGACGAAGGAGTGCAGAGTCGCAGCGCCAAAGGCAGCGTCAACAAGGACTACACGCTTGCCAAGCGTCGCAAGGAAGACGCCGACATTGGCAGCGATCACCGACTTGCCGGTGCCGCCTTTGGCGCCAGCGATGGTAATCAACCTAGGGCCACTCACCGAGTCGGCCCCGGGCTCATTCCTCGTAGCATTCACAGCAACCTGAACCTAATCACTGCGGCCCCGGAATGCTACCCTGGGGCCCGTTGAACGTACTGGCAATCTCATCGCTCCTGGCGACCCTGGTCATCCTTGCCATCGGAGCCTCGGTCCTACTTCGCGATCGCACGAGGCGCACCTACACCGCATTTGCCGCCTTCACGTTCATGGTCTCGGCCTGGCATCTATGCAACTTCATCGCCATGGTGACGGGCGAGCCGATGGTGCAGTGGCTCGCCCTCTGGCCCGCCGCCACGATTCCGCCGGTGGCCCTACAGTTCTTCCGCGAGTTCATGGCAGAGCCTGCCATTGGCGGCAAGCGCAGGCCGCCACGCACCACCCTAGCATGGACTTTCGGCGCGTACATGGGGCTCATCTACTCGGCCCTCTTCCGCCCGATTCACGAGGAAACCTGGTTTCTCATCCCCTTTGGAGTCTACGTCTACGGTGGACTCTACCGCTGCATGTTCGAGCTCTGGCAGCAGTGGCGGCGAACTCCGAGCCGAGTTGCGAAGACCCGCATTCGGTACCTGCTCACCGGTGGCGCGGTCGCTATCACCCTTTCGCTCACCGAGACCCTGCCCTACTTCGGAACTGCCGGGCCGACCATCGGAAATATTCTCACAATCCTCTATCTCTATTTTCTCTCCCAAACTCTCTTCCGCTACCGCCTTCTCGACCTCAACGAGCTCGTGGGCAAGATGATCGTCCTTGGCACCTTGGTCGTGCTCCTATGGGCGGTCTACGGACTGCTTCTGGCTTGGCTGGGAAGCGGGCAAGAGGGCCTATGGCTCCTCAATTCCCTCGTCGCATCCTTCGTAATCCTCGTGCTCTTTGAGCCGGTGCGCTCCAGGCTAGAGAACACCATAAATGGCTGGCTGGTGCGTCAACGTCACGAACTCCGAGGGCGAATCGCCGACGCCCGCCGCGAGCTCTCCGAAGCCGTCGACCTCGCCGATATGACTCGGAAAATTATGGTGGGTGCCGAGGAGAGTCGCCGTATCACACACGCCTGTATCTACCTCATTGACTCAGATGGCGCTGCGTACGACTTGCTCGGTCACTTCGGACCGGTGGCCGGAGCCGACCGATTCGAGGCAGCAATGCATCGCCCATTTCTCACTCGCTTGCGCGAAGGCTATGTGGATGCGGATGTCCTAACTCGTGCGATTCAAAACCTCGAGGGAGAGGATGGGGGGGAACAACGAGAGCGCGAGGAGATGCAATCTGCACAGCGCACCTGTGAAGCTCTCAAAGCAACCCTCTTGGTACCAATCTTTGGTTCGGAGGAGACAGAACAAGGCCCATGGCTATTGGGGCTTCTCGGCTTCCGAGATGAGCGCCTCGCGGGAGCCTTTGACCTCGACGACATCGACACCTTCCGCAGACTGGCCGAGGAGTGCGGCCGCACCATCGAGAACACCCAAAGTTACGAGCGGGTCAAGGACCGAGACCGGCTCGCGGCTATCGGCGAGATGGCTGCCGGTCTGGCCCACGAGATCCGTAATCCGCTAGGAGCGATCAAGGGCGCCGCCCAGCTCTTGGTAGGGCCCGACGGCAAGCCCCTGGAAAATGTCCAAGAGTCGGCTGAGTGGATCGACATTATTATTGAGGAGGTCAATCGGCTCAACAACGTCGTCACCCAGTTCTTGGACTACGCCCGCCCGTCAAAGACCGAACCTGTTGCCTATGGCCACATCAACGTCAACGACGTCGTGCGCAAGACGGTGCAGCTCATCGAAACCGACAAGGCGGCAGCAAACATTGAAATCGATGTACGCCTCGACGAGCTGATTCCTCCGGTGGCCGGCGACCCAGAACAACTCCGACAGGTCTTTCTAAATCTGGGTCTCAATGCGCTCCAGGCCATGGAAGGCAGCGGTCGCCTGGAAATCATCAGTACACGTAGACGGCGTTCGAGGCTTGGCTACGGGTCTTTCGCCGAGGTGCGCTTCCGCGATACCGGCACCGGCATCCCCGAGAACAAACTCCGCAGCCTCTT
>JAAEPE010000726.1 GCA_024222395.1 Myxococcales bacterium | reverse complement strand
CTCGTCGAGATACCTCGGCAACCGAATGATGCAGCAAACGCGCTCGAGGCCATCTGGTCGGGCATCGACCGCATTCATCTGGCGGTTGCTCACCCGGAGCCAATGCGCCTGCTCGGAAGGCATCGCAGTTGGCGCTGCCATGGATGCGGGCATCGCGCCCGTTGTTCTCAGCCCGAGAATGCAGAAAGAAACACACCGAACTTGCCAATGGCGGCACTGCAATGAGCGGCCGACCATCTCTGAGCATTGCAGCGAAGTAGAAGAGTTGGGTACTGGGCACACCTCACCTAGCCTTCCCTCGCTAGCGTGGCTTCGATTTGTTCGATCTGTCATGCCACCTTCTTGAGTTCAGCACCTTGCCGGACCCTATTTGCTTTCTCATGCATTTCTGGTCCTATTTCCGCCAGGCAGGTCACCAGCAGCCCGAAGCCACCGGCAACTTTGCACTAGAATCCCATCTTCCATCTTGTCGCGATTCGCCTTCTAGCCTCCGTTCTACAGGAAACGGTAGCGCACACTGAACTCCAGGTTTGGTGCGGTTTGTCCGCCGACGGTGACCATGGTCGATCCGCTGCTAGCGGTGATTTCCTGGAGATACTGTACTCCACCGCCAAGAAGGATCCCTAGGCCAGATTTCCATTTCCACTCATAGCCGACATTCGCAAAGAAGCCAACACCACTGGCAGTCACCCCGTCAAGCGTAGCGTAGACATACTGAAAACCTGTTCCAATATAGGGTGTAGAGCCTCGTTCGAATAAGTAGCCCTGAGCGGAAGGAGCTAGGGCAAAGGCACTGTCGAATCCGGAAATCCAAGCAACTTGAATGTCCAGACCAAAATGCGGAATGGGCGAGACTATAACGTCAGCGCCAAGGAATCCAATGCCATTGCCAATCTTGTAGCCAACTCCAAGCATGGGCGCAGCTTCTTGCTCAAGGGTTGGGGACACTGGGGCAGGTGGCTCCCAGTTTGGGTCACTCGACTGCTCGGCTCTTGTTGACGACACAAATCCAAGGCTTGAGATCACGAGAAAGGAAGCGAGAAGTGTTTTGTGCGGCACCATGACTCCAAGCTAGCAGCTATCCGCCTTGGTCGCTCTCTCTCTGAACTCACACCTTCTTACAACTGTATCGGTTGTGCTGGCACAGTATAGACGGCCGCATGCTCAGAGGCTAGATTTCGAGGCTAGCAGAAGCTACCACTGCCAGGCTGAGGAACACTGCTAGGGGCAGGGCTGTGGTCGCGGTTGAGTCCACGATCGGCTGCATCCACGCGTATACGAGCAGCAAGGGAATCGCTGTCATGAAGGACATCATGGTCAGGCGAATGGAGCGCAGCATCGGATCGCGAGATGACCACAGCGGGCTGGCGTTTCGTTCGAAGTGCTCGCGCTGTTTCGCGCCAATGAGGTTGGCCAAGATGAGTACGGCACCCGCAAGGCCAATTCCAAGAGGCTAGCATCGCGGATTTCTCCACGCGCACTTCGTACTTCTCTATTCTATCTATGGCCGCACTGTTCGCAGCTTCGAAAGCCCAGCCGAGTTCATTCTCTAGCGGCAAGGAGCTACCTCGAGACTTCATGGCGTGTTGATTCCGACGATTCTGTCCAACTCGCTTGAGAAGGTCGTTGAAGATTCGACCGGCTCGACGAAGGCCCCAAAAGCAATGGATAACGCGCTCAACGGGTACGTCTTCCAATGCGTTAGTCGGGCCTAGACTCGCCCAAAGCTGATCGCGAAATACCGAGAACTCTTCCGGGTCCTCACCAGGCAGCACACTCGACTTCACAGACAGGCCGTGCAGGAGCGCACTACGGCTCAAACGTGCCTCGCCTTCATCCTTTCGGCTACCTGTGTACTCCATGTCATCGCGCCGATTGGCTAGCCTCCTTAACCAATCGCGAGTGAATGGCAGCTGCCACCTCCGGTCCCGGCTTCCCGTCGAAGCCAGGTGACTTTTTTTGGAACCAAAGCCAAAACTTCTCAATTTTTTTCGCTCGATCAGTCATGCCTTCTCTTTCGTCAATAACAGGGGTCGGTGTTGTAGGGGTGCAAGCCGGAGCGGCTACAATAAGGCCCATCAATAGAACAGCCCACAATGCGGCACCTCCGGTTCCTAGAGCCCTGTCGAGGCTAGGTTTATTCTACCTAGCCTCGGTGACGGAGCG
>JAAEPE010000725.1 GCA_024222395.1 Myxococcales bacterium | reverse complement strand
CGATATTCCACTGGAGCGCCAGCGGCGCACCGTTTCAAGCCGAGAAACATCGTCTCGGCCGTTTCTCTTTCGTCCCATGCATTGGCTCTACACCTTCTAGATGCACAGCGCAGGAGGGCGATTGGTAAGGGGTTCACACAAGACGTTTCGCGACCAATTGTCAATCGCACCGCTTGGCGCTCGTCTGCAGGTCTTTCGCGACGTAGCCAAGTCGAAAGGCCAGAACGTTCAGATGTTCACGCGTCGTCTTCGCGGAATGCTCAAGAACGGAAAGACCAACCGGGTCACCAAATCCCATAAGACCTTCTTCGAAGTTCTTCCTGAGACTAAGGAGCTCTTCCGTGAGTCCATGGGCGAGAACGTGATTTGGTTTGCGGCTCCATCGGCCCCCAATCACTTGCACACCTTGGTCGCAGACCAGGGCGGCGGAACGACCCTTACTCACAACACCTATGGCGCGCAAATGAAGGAAGCCAGCATTCCCCGAATGCAGTACATGGCTCCTGCTCAAATCAACAACGCGCAGATGGCTCGCTTCACCAAGTACCTCAATGCTGGAGTTGAGGCCGGCCAGTCGAATAAGAAGCAGGTCTATGGCTTCAAGAACAGCCGAGGCAAGTGGATCTACGAGACGGCTTGTACTAACTGGGCAACGTCGGCACCGATTGGCGGCCTTCAGCGCTGGGCTAAGCGAGTCGACACGCAAGTAATCAAGGCTGCCAAGTCTGGTGGCCTCGGTGTGGAATTCAAAGACGGGCTTCACTCCGCTCTTTCCAAAGCTGCCGACGGACCTGCTCGCCAAGCACTTCTAAAGAAGGCTCTGAAAGCACCGGGTATGAGCAATCACACCAAGGCTTCCGCACGACGCCTCGTCAAAGAGTTCGACGTCATCCTTAAGAACTTTCCTAAGCGTCCACCAGAGCTCGTTGCTCGCAAGACGCTCTCCGAGATAATGGGCGTTAGCCGCTCTCAAGATCCTGCGAAGTGGATGTACGACCTCATGCTTTCTAAGAACGTCCCAGTCGTGGGTGTCATTGCTACTGAGGCTCACGCCGATTTCAAGAATATGGAATTCGACCTCCAGATTATGGGCAAGTTCAACGCAAAGGGTAACGTGGTCAAGAGCGATGGCTACAAGAAGGATGGTCTTGGAATCATTCCACCTGAGCGCGGTGGCGCACCCGTCGCAACGGCGACGAACTAGTCCTTGCTGCCACGCACCGAGTCGAGATTTCAATAGAGCCAAAATATGAGAGCCTCTTCAATCAAAGCCACGTCCATTGCGTTCTTCACCGCAATGCTCCTTGCCTGGGCACCTGCACAAAGTGAGGCTCAGCGGGGAAGGGGCGCCAAGACCACGGTCAAAGCCCCGGCCACTGCCAAGGCCAAAGCGAAGGCCGTGGCCACTGCTAAGGCCGCGGCCACTGCCAAGGCTAGGGCCAAGAGGGCTGCGCGCAAGGCCAAGGCCCTACGTGCTACCAAGGCGGCGAAGGTTCGAACGCCAAAGAGGGCGACGAAGCTCGGAACCAACACTGTCAAAGAGCCCACCTACCGAACGGCTGCTCAGGCTGCAGGTCAGATTCGCCCGGGCTCGAATGTCTACATTCCCATTGGTCACTCTGTGGCCAAGTCCGTGGTCAAAGCACTGGGCCAGCGCACCGACAAGCTCAGCTCGAAGAACCCCATCAAGATTGTTGGACTCACCAACACTGCCTCCAAGCGTCTCTTTGATACCGATACAATCATCGCCAATTCTGTTTTCATTGGCGCCAACAATCGCGACGCCATTGCCTCCGGACGCGGTGACTTTGTTCCCGTTCACCTAAGTCGCGTTGCCGGCCTCATCATGGACAAGTCCCTGCCCATCGATGTCGCGGTGATTCAGGTTTCTCCGCCCGATAAGAACGGCATGGTGAGTCTTGGACCAACAGCCGGTGCAACCCTGGCAGCGATGTCGGTGGCCAAGAAGGTCATCGCCGAAGTCAATCCAAACGTTCCTCGCACCTTTGGTGCAACGCGCTTTCACAAGAGCAAAATCGACTACATGGTCAAGTCGAACGCTGAGATCTCAACCATTGAGCCTTCAGCGCCCTCCAAGGTGGACGTTCGCATCGCGAAGCACGTTATGGGGCTTATCCCCAAGCGCTCAACCCTTCAGTTCGGCATTGGTAGCACCACCGACGCGGTGGCTGGTTTGCTTGCATCTAGCGGTCGCAAAGACCTCAGCATTCACAGTGAGATGATCTCTGATGGCGCTATGAAACTCGTCAAGTCAGGTGCTGTTCGTGGCAAGGTTGTCTACTCCTTCGCACTTGGCTCAAAGAAGATGCTCGAGTGGATGGACAACAACAAGAAACTCGAAGCTCAGCCATCCGACGTCACCAATAGCATTGTGGGACTCTCTCGAATTCCCAACATGATCTCGATTAACACGGCACTGCGAGTAGACCTCGCCGGCCAAGCGAATGCTCAGTACGTCGGCAACCGCAACTACAGTGGTATTGGCGGGCAGCAGGACTTCTTTCGCGGTGCCATGCTCTCCAAGGGTGGCAAGGCAATTCTAACGTTGCCCTCGACATCCAAAATCAAGCAGGCCGATGGCTCTACCAAGTTGGTCTCCAAGATTGCTTTCCAGCTCGGCAGCGGTGACATCGTGACGACGGGCATGCACGACGTGCAGTTCATCGTCACCGAATATGGCGTTGCTCACCTGGACGGCAAGAACATGACCCAGCGCGCTGAGGCGCTCATCAAAGTTGCGCATCCCAAGTTTCGCAAGGGGCTGCGTGAGCAACTTCGCACGCAACAAAAAGAGCGCAAAGCTGCCGTAGTGGCCAAAGGACAGAGATAACTCGGCTCCTCCGCCCGTTTCCCATTTCCCGTTTCTAGAAGAACTTCCATGTCCACAAACTCCCTACGCCGCACACTTCGTCTCGTCAGCATCAGCGCAGCATTCCTGGTCGGATTGCTTGGGCTGCAATCCACTGCCGATGCTCAACGAGCAAGGCCCGCAAAGGTCAAACCAGCCAAGGTCGCCGCTGCAAAGAGGGGCGCGGCCAAGCTTCGCGGGACGGAGGCTTTCAAGCCGACAACCGTGTCGGCCGGGCTCAAAGCATCACTTCGGGGCAAGCCTCTGATGGTCGCTCCAAAAGCAAAGACCGGCGAGTACGCCAGGGCCATGAAGAACTCGGTTGAGATCATGTTCATGCCGCACGCAAGTAGCTATGGACACCTCTTGGTTCGCGTCGGCGACCGCATGTACGACATGCCAGGGCCGAGCGGCGCTCGCAATCAGAATTTCAGTGACGCCATGCGCTGGGTGAATAGTGCCGGCTATGGCTTTGTCTACGCTCGAACGTCGCAGCAGATTGCAAAGCTCAAGCAAAAGTTCGAGACCTTCGCCAATGCAGGGCACGGGTTCTCCATGGCTGGAAGTGGTCCAACGAATTTCAGCTGTGCCGGCTTTGTAACCGCTGCTCTTAAGGAGCACGCACCAGAGCTCAAAGTGGGACTTTCGGTCGGCGCGATCGGTGCTGCTCGACGACTTTTGAACTCCGGCAGTCACGACGCGGTGACTCTCTACGGAAATGCGGCCGGCGAGGCTGGCAATGCGGACTTCAAGTTTCTTAAGCTGCAGTAGGCCGCTAGCGGACACCAAACCATGCGCTTTTTCCTAATACTCATCGCTTTCTCCCTCCTCGCCTTCCACGAGCCGGGCCTGGTCGAGGCCAATCGCTACAAGGCGGCGACCAAGAAGGTTAGCAATGTGAAGCGGGCGCGCCCGGCATTGGCTGTTCGACAGAAGGCGCGCGCACTCGCCAAAACTAGGAAGCGTACGAGTGCTGCGAGGCCGAGCAGGCTCTCTGCTGCTGGCAAGAAGCTACGAGCCGGTCTCACTCTGCGCAGTGCTGTAAGAGGGCAGACAGGCAAGACTAAGAAAGCCCTCAGGGCTGGCGACCTAACCGGGGCTGCAGCCGAGATTGGTCGGTCGCCGCTCAGGAACGCCAAGGGCCAATTCGTGAAGGGGCCCCAGAAGCTGTCGATGCGTGAGCGCTTTGCCGTTTGGCGTACCACGCGGTCGGTCAAGAACGCTGCGCTCAAGGGCGCTAAGGTACGATCGAAACTGGGAAGCGTCGAGGGGACCGCTGACGCACTGAATGCGCTTACGGTGCTCGAAGCCAAGGGCAAACTCGGAGTCTATGGTCGCTGGCAGAAAGCAAGGGTAACCAAGCGCGCGTTCTCCAATGTTCGCAAGAGCGCCTCAAGTTCCATGAAGGCCGGAGACCTTGAAGCTGCTGGTCGAAACTTCGCATTCGCTGCGGAGCTTAGAGGCGGCGGTCGACAGACCAAGAGCATGGCCAAAGAACTCGTCAAGGAGGGCTTCAAGATGGCGAAGGCGTACTCCAAGGCTGGCGATAGCCAGATGACTTGGGACGTCCTTGAAATGGTCGCGAACATTGCTCACGAGGGTGGTGCGGACTTCAACACGAAGCTGGCCCAAACACTTGTGAACAAGTCGTTTACCAATGCGCTCCCCGAGCTGACGAAGGGGGCAGAGAAGGCGTTCAAGGCTGGCGAGATGAGCCGTGCCATTTCAATGCTGGCAGAGGCACGCTCCATTCAACGCACCGGCAACGCCAAGGTGAGTCGCAGTGTCGCGAAGCGCCAGGTCCGGCTTGTCAAGCGACTAGGCGTTCGCTTGCATGAGTTTGAAGCCGCTCAGGCCGCGCAGCAGCAGCAAGCCGAAGCAGCCGGCGCGAACTAGTACCGCGCACTTGTTCGCCGGCGTCGGTGTGAGTCAACGCCAGGCAGGGTTCTCTAGATCGCGGCGCGACAGAAGTCGAGACCGCTGAGAATACCGACCGTCATGTTCTCTTGGCTCACGATCACGCAGCGGACATCTACAGCTACAGCGTTGCTTGCGGCTCGGTTTAGCCCCGCTGTCTGAGGAAGCCAAGGTTGACGAGTACTTGGACAACCCTCAGCTCGCCTATGCAGCATAATCACAACCATTCATTGCGCCAGGCGAAGCTCTGGCAGAGGGCAAAGAGAACACAATGTAATCTAGGAACTTTTCATCGTTGCCCAGCGGATGAGAGTTCCGCGTGACCAAGGTTTCGCCAGCCGGTTGGTAGCGAGTCTTGCGTGGACGAGGGGTGAGCCTGTCTGCGAAGCGTAGACAGCGAATGCACGAGCTGTGTGATTGAGCCCCGAAATGGTGAAGATGTAGGAGCTGATGGTTTTGAGGGCCCAGCAGGCAACATCGCAACGTCCGCTATTTGGCTAGGGCGGTGTAATCCTACCGGGGTCGGTGAGCAGGGCGAGGGCATAAGGGAAACCCGGGAACCTGGGTCGCGCAGGCGTTTCCAATTCGCAAACAAAGAGCGGAGATGTGGGGCCTCGTTTGATCAAAGTCTCCAGGCCTTAGGTGGCAGCACGCAGCCGCCTAGGGAACGAAGAATGTGTGCCGGATTG
>JAAEPE010000724.1 GCA_024222395.1 Myxococcales bacterium | reverse complement strand
CGGGGCTTTCCCGAGCACGCGTTTGCATTGTCTTTGGGTTGAGGTCTTGGGTTTGAAGTGTTGGGTTTGAGGTCTTGGGTTTGAAGTGTTGGGTTTGAGGCCATTGGCATACCCTGTTCGGGTTTCGGTGCGCTCATGCGACCGCGCGCCGAGACAATATTCTCGCTCAAGCCGCATCGCCTCGTTGAGCAGTGCAGTCATCGCAGATTGCATTCCGCCAAATCCTTCGCGGCCAATGATCTCCAATACTGCCTGTAATCCGTACGTTCAAATTCGTGTGTCATGGTTTCTGTCATCCTTTCGTTTGTGGGGAAAAGGAGGGTGAACCATGGCCTGCGGCTCACGCCGAGGCCAATTTACAGAAACAATGATGCACTACCTGGGGCCGCCGCCAACGGTGCCTGTGGCTCCTGCCGCCCTACGCGAAAAGAAGAAGACCTCCTATGGTGTGATCGTCGGCCTGTCGAGAGCCGAATTCGCCACCTCAGCCGCCGATCTGGATCCCAAGTTTGGCGTTGCCCTTGGAGCGATGCTCGCCCTCAATGTGTGTACCTCCTTTGAGTCGGTCGTCGACCTGGGAAGTTGCTGTCAAACACCAACTTCCTAGTGTTCCGCGCAAGCGGGACGGGAAATGATGGTGGTTCCGGGCGAAAGCCAGCGTGCAGCTGCAGAGATGAAGCTCGGCTCCGGTCTCTCACCCGTGCTCGTCGTCCGCCGTTTAGCTTGAGCTGGAACCCAGAAGGTCCTGCTGAGTTGGTGTCTTTCCGAGCGTCATGCCACCAACAGATCAAATTCTGTCGGATTAGTCGTTCCGGATCGACAATTCCAAAGAAACCGGACCACGACGTGGGCCGCTAATCTGGTGTTTCAAAGAACACCAGATTCCTAGCGCTCGTTACCCGAGGGTTCAAAGAAGGTGGAGTTGGCGGGCTAGAGGCCAAGCTAGCCACCACTTACATCGATGCGGGCTTCACCGGTCGATGGCATCTGGGGCGGGGCGCCATTAGGCCCTATGTTGAGGCGGGCGGCGCTCTCTCCTTCTTGGTCTCGTCGAACTTCACACTCGCCGGGCGGAAGGCGGAGGCAGAGCGCTCGGCGAGGCAGGCCACGCATCGACGCGCTAGGCAACGAATCGATATCCGGATCCGCGAACGGTGATGAAGTGTTTGGGGGCCTCTGGATCCACTTCTAGCTTCGAGCGAAGCTGTGCGACGAAATTATCG
Source organism: Myxococcales bacterium (assembly GCA_024222395.1). Classification (GTDB taxonomy): domain Bacteria; phylum Myxococcota_A; class Polyangia; order Haliangiales; family Haliangiaceae; genus NORP324. Next base: position 2,062 of record JAAEPE010000724.1, on the reverse strand, counting down.
ACGGTACGCCTGGATCCTGAAGTCCCCCAGACACTACTGAGGATCCGATCGCGACCTAAGACTCTTCCCGGATTGTCGGTGAAGAAGCACAGGAGCTCAAACTCCAAATGTGTGAGAGCAACTTCGTCGTCGTTACGTGTTACGACGCGGGTCGTGCGGTCGACGCGGATTTCGCCGAAGGAATGCGCGGCGATCGGGCGTGGCGGAGGGGGAATCTCCTGCGCCGCGGCCTGGCTACGGCGCAAGACCGCCGAAATTCTTGCCATTAGCTCGGCGAGCGCAAATGGCTTGGTGACATAGTCGTCCGCTCCAAGCCGCAGCGCCGCCACCTTGTCCGACTCGCTCAGCCGCGCCGAGAGAACTATGACCGGAGTCTTATTGCCTGCCGCCCGCAACTCGTTGAGCAGCTCGAGACCGTCCTTGCGAGGCATACCGATATCGAGCAGAACGAGATCTGGCGCCCTGTCGCCGTTGAGCACTTCCGATGCTTGAACGCCGTCTTCAACAACTAGGCTTCGGTAGCCCTCTAATTCGAGGTTCATCGCAAGACCGGTCGCGATCGCCGTGTCGTCTTCGGCTACCAGGATGAAGGTTTTTGAATTCATGTCGCGCCCTCAAGGGTACTAGGGAATTGGCAATCGAATGCGAAATTCGGAGCCCTCGCCCGGGTGGCTCTTGAGCGAAACTCGCCCTTTGTGATCCCGCAGAATTGCGCGCACGATCGCCAGACCGAGGCCGCTCCCGCGTTTCCTCGCATCATCTATCGCGTCGCGCCCGCGTTCGAACTCCGAGAAGATCTGCTCTTGCTCCTCACGGGGAATGCCGGGGCCGTTGTCTCGAATGGATATGTCGACGTGGCGGCGGGTGCCGCGGGCTTCGAGCGAGATTTTGCGAGTCTCACTGGGCGTGTATTTCCAGGCGTTGATTAGTAGATTGCCTATGGCTTGCTCGAGCGCCTGCACGTCGCCGAGTACGTAGAGCCCTTCGTCGTGAGAGATCTCGATGTCGGTATGATCGTGCATGGTTGCGGCATCAAATGCCGAGAGACTGCTAGCGATGAGTTCGGTGACGTCTACAGGAGCACTGGTGAAACCATGGCCACCCGCTTCGATCTTCGAGAGACGTAAGAGTTTCTCTACAAGCCCCTGCAGACGATTGACCTCTTGATCAAGGATGTCAAGGCACTGTTCTTTGCGAACGGGATCGGTTAGACGTTCATCTCGGAGCGTTGTGATGAAGATGCCGATCGAGGTAAGCGGCGTGCGTAGTTCATGGGAAACCGCCGAGAGAAAATCGTTCTGAAAACGGGCGATCTGAGCACCTCGGCTCATGAATATTGACCCGAGTATGTAGCCCGTGAGGGATGTCGTGCAGAAGGCAAGTACCAAGACGCCTGCAACCAGTGATGGCGTATCGTTGCCGATAGCCAAGAGCACAATGCCCGTCGCAATGAGCATGATGGTCGGCAGCAACGTGGCCAAGATCAGGACGATCTGAGCGCGTCTTAGCTGGACGTTGGCAGGTGCTCGAAAACGGGCCACAGCACACTAATACTACGCCGAGAGCACCCAAGACGCCAATTCGGGAGTCACCACGGGGTGTGAGATCGATCTGAGATCTAGGCGGCGCGGCGGATCGCGTCGTAGAACTTTCGAGGACCCGCCGTCCTGTACGCGGCCCGGAGGTGCGCCATTTGCTCTGCGCGAGGCTGGCTCCAGTGCTGTCCAGCGCGCTTCATCCGCTTTTGGAGGACGTGGCGGTGGCCACTCTCGAGTAATCCAGAGCCGATCATGAATCCCACATCTCGGAAATAGCGGTGTCTCTTTCGGTGTTGATGATTCGAGTAGTACCGCTTCAGAGCTCGAACGGCCTTCCGCTTCTTGCCACGACACGAGAATGCAAATCCTTCTAGGTCTATCAGGATCCAGTAGTGGTTCAGCCAGCGAAGCTCTGGGTACTTGCTCATGTCCCCAATGTCATGCCAACGAGTCTTCTGCCAGTCGTCACAGAGAATCCACCCGAGATGGCCCAGAAGAAGAGACCCACAGCCAAGGCAAAGCCG
>JAAEPE010000723.1 GCA_024222395.1 Myxococcales bacterium | reverse complement strand
GTGCGCGATTACGTCTCCTCAGACAACTTGATCGCATTAGCGGGCGGTCCAACCCCCATCGACGACCAACATGCTGCCTGTTGTGAAGCTTGAAGCTCGGCTAGCAAGGTAGATTGCTGCACCTTGAATCTCTTCCAGCCTCCCCCAGCGATTCATGGCGACCGCACCGACAATGAACTTCTTCGCCTCCTCTGTGTCTGCGATCGGTTCATTCATGGGGGTCAGGAAAGGCCCGGGACAAATGGCGTTCACAGTGATGTCATTTTCTGCAAACTCAAGGGCCATGGCGCGCGTCAGTTGGACCACTGCGCCTTTACTGGTTGCGTAGGGGGTCCGATTTGCTAATCCGACAAGACCGAGAGTGCTGGCAAGGTTGATCACACGACCGCAGCCCTGTTTCTTCATGATCGGTAGAACAGCACGAGTGGCAATCCAGATACCTTCTACATTCACTTGCTGAACCTCGCGGAACTGCTCGAGAGTTAACTCGCTAATAGGGCCACGAATGTTGATTCCTGCATTATTGACCAGAGCATCGATGCGACCAAACTTTTCGAATACGGTACCGACCATCGCTTCGATGTCAGGCTGTTTTGTGACGTCAACTTCAAGGCCCAGTGTTTGGGTCTGGTAGGTGTCTGCTATCTCCTTGGCTGCTGCCTCAGCCTCGAATTGATTGCGACTAATCAAGGCAACGTTGGCTCCCGCAGATGCCAATCCTTCTGCGATGGCTTTTCCAAGTCCTTTGGAACCACCAGTCACGATGGCTGTCTGTCCGGTCATATCAAAGAGGCTGAGTCCGGGAAGCATGTTTGTCCTCGAGGTCGGGCAGGAATGGATCGATGAGACGGTTGTTTTCGGAACGTCTTTTAGCTGGCGCTGGATCTCGTTTGATTGCGACGACGAAAAGAAAAGACCGGTCGCGGGTTTGGCCTTAGTAACCGCAGCGGCTAAACCTGCAGCAAAGTGGCGGAGGGTAGAGGCCGATTAGGCTGCTGGTGTAGTCGTGACTGGCGATTGGCGAGCTGGCGATTAGCGAGCTGGCGATTGGCGAGCAGGCGATTGGCGAGCAGGCGCGTTGGGGGCTTCGTCGGCGTCTCATGTTGCCTGTGGCTCACGTTCGGGGCACGACGTCACAAGGCTATTCAAGAGGTTATTTGCCCTCAGACGGGGGCTTTTTGGAGGGCGTAGCTGTGGGAGGTCGGTCGGTCGGCTTGCGGCTCTGCGTAGCATTTCCGGCAACACCCTTGGCTTGGGCGGTTGGCGGATTGCTTGTTGCCTGACGAGCTCGTGTAGCCGGACGACGTTT
>JAAEPE010000722.1 GCA_024222395.1 Myxococcales bacterium | reverse complement strand
GATTCCCGCCAGAAAATCTCTGCCGAAGTTGCGTGCTCGGACTGTGTTGCCACGCGCCAGACCACAGACGCGCACGATGCGGTAGCCGGGAACGGTGTCGGAGGTGACGACGACGAAACATTGGAAGGCTTGGGTACCAAGGCGGAAATCAGAAACACAGGCTTATTCTACCTAGCCTCATGGCAGATCAGGAATTGGTCCTTGCCAATGTGCTCTCAAATATTGCGATCGTGCACGAACACAAGGGGCAATGGGAGGACGCGATGGAACGCTTCGAGCAGGCCATCGCCCTTCACGAACTCAAGCTCGGCCCCGACCATTCCAGCACGGCGTACCTCTTAACGGGTCTGGGAGAGTCAAACTTCAACCTTGGGAACTATTCGGAAGCCGCGAGCATTTTGAGGCGCGCTATCAAGCTCCAGGAGGACACGCAAAGCGCTCCCCAACGCACAGCAGAGGCGCGCCTACTGCTCGCCTATGCCCTGTGGCACTCGCCATCAAACCGAGGAGAAGCGCGAGCTTTGGCGGAGCAAGCCCGCAAGGATTTGCTTGAGACTCGCCCCGAAGCTGCCGCTGAAGCTGCCGCGTGGCTGCGCACTCACCGAGCGAAGTAGCGCAGGCCTTAGAAGTCAGCGGCTTGGCAGACTCTATCTATCCCAAGCTACGCTTGGTTCTGCGTGGCCAAGTGGTCGATGAGATCTAGCTTGGTAATGATTCGCTCAACCTTGCCGCCATCACCGATGACGATGGCGACTTCACCGCGGTCGAAAATTCGCGGCAGCTCGCTTGAATCGGCATTAAGGGCGACCGTGGAGACCTTGCGCTCCATGATCTCGGCAGCCTTCGAATCCTTGCGAACCCGGCCAGAGACCATCGCGTGCAGTACATCGGCCTCGGTTAGAATGCCAACGAGTTGCCCATCGTCGAGAACCGGAAGCTGAGAGTAGCCGTGCTCGCGGAATCGCTCCACAACGTCGCCAACCTCGTCGGTGAGGTTTGCGGTGAGAAGCTCACATGGAGGCATGGCGCGAATCATCTCTGCGATCGTTCCCAGCTCCCAATCGACTTGCTGGTAGCCGTGCTGGCGCATCCAGCTATCGTCGACGAACTTGGTCATGTAGTTGCGAACGGAATCGGGCAGCACGACGACGACGCGTTGGCCCTCTTTCATTTCCTTTGCAACTTGCAAAGCGGCCCACATAGCCGTTCCCGAAGAGCCACCGACGAGCAGACCTTCCTGGCGAATCAGCTGACGAGCAGCTCGGAAGGAGTCGCGGTCGTTGCTCTTGATCCAACGGTCGACGAGGCTGCGATCGAGAACCTCAGGGATGAAGTCGTAGCCAATTCCCTCGACCTTGTAGCCTTTGATCTCGCCGGGGCCAGCTAGGATGGAGCCTTCTGGATCGACACCAATGATTTGGCAGTTGGGAAGCTCGGCCTTGATAGCGCGAGCAACGCCGGAAATTGTGCCGCCCGTGCCAGCGCCCATGACAACCGCATCGAGCTTGCCTTCGCACTGCTCTAGAATCTCGCGCCCAGTTCCCTCGGTGTGGGCGAGTGGGTTACTCATGTTCGAGTACTGATCGAGGATGTGAGAGTTTGGAATGACTTCGTTGAGACGCTTGGCTACGCCGATATGACTTTCTGGAGCATCGAAAGCGGCCTCAGTCGGTGTGCGGATGATCTCTGCGCCGAGCGATTCCAGGACGACCTGCTTCTCGCGACTCATCTTCTCCGGCATGGTGATGATGACTCGGTATCCCTTCACTGCACCGGCTAGTGCCATGCCGATTCCGGTGTTGCCCGAAGTTGGTTCTATTAGCGTATCGCCGGGTTTGATTCGACCCGCCTTCTCCGCGTCCTCAATCATCCGAACGCCAATTCGATCCTTAACCGAACCGCCGGGGTTCATGAACTCGCACTTGCCCAGCACTTCGCAGGGAAGGTCGCGAGCGATACGCGAGAGACGAACCAGGGGCGTGTTTCCGACGCCTTGGCAAATGGAATCGAGGATACCTTGATGAGCCGTTTTCATAGCGCGCGAATCGTATAGACTTAGCTCCGCCGTGAATACGCAGAAGCAGCTTAAGAACGCCCTGGAAGAACGAATTCTGATCATGGATGGGGCAATGGGAAGCCTGATCCAGCCTTATGAGCTGGGTGAGGCCGATTTCCGAGGTAGTCGTTTCGCCAACCACGACAGCTCGCTCGAGGGCTGCAACGACCTTCTGAGCATCACGGCCCCCGGGGTCATTCGCGATATTCACACCCGCTTCCTCGAAGCTGGCGCCGATATCATCGAGACCAATACCTTTAACGCCACACAAGTTTCCATGGAGGACTACAACCTCCAGAAGTTTGTGCGCGAAATGAATCTCGCATCGGCCAAGGTTGCGCGAGAAGCCGCCGATGATTTTCTCAAGGCCACAGGCCGCCGCAGCTTCGTAGCCGGGTCCATCGGTCCCGCAAACAAGACCGCATCCCTATCGCCGGATGTTAACGACCCAGCGTTCCGCGCCATCACCTTCGATGAACTGGTGCTCGCATATCACGAGCAAGCAAAGGCCTTGCTCGACGGCGGCGTCGACATTCTCTTGGCCGAGACATCCTTCGACACTCTCAACATGAAGGCCGCGCTCTTTGCCATCGCCAGAGCAAATCGCGAACACAAGACGCCGGCACCGGTGATGTGCTCGGTGACCATTACCGACAAGAGTGGCCGCACCCTATCTGGGCAAACCGTCGAGGCGTTCTACACCTCCGTCGCAAACCACGACTTGTTCTCGATTGGCATCAACTGCGCACTCGGTGCGGACGACATGCGCCCCTACATGGAAGAGATGTCGCGCATCGCGAGCATGCCAACCAGCTGCTATCCCAACGCCGGGCTTCCCAACGAGTTTGGAGGCTACGACGAAACGCCCGGTGCGCTCGCCACCACCCTCGGCGAGTTCATGAAGGCGGGATGGCTCAACATAGCCGGCGGCTGCTGCGGCACCACTCCAGAGCACATCGAAGCCATTGCGGAAGTGTCTAGGGGTATTACTCCTCGGAAACCCGCCGAGTCGCCGAAGCGCCTGCGCCTCTCTGGGCTCGAGCGCCTAGAGCTAACCAAAGAGTCCAACTTCACCATGATTGGTGAGCGCACGAACGTCACCGGCTCGAGGCGTTTCCGTCGTCTCATCATGGAAGAGAAGTTTGAAGAAGCGCTCGAGGTGGCACGCAATCAGGTTGATGGCGGCGCAAACATCATCGACATCAATTTGGATGACGGCATGCTCGATGGCGAGCAGGCAATGACGCACTTTCTCAACTTGATTGCGGCCGAGCCGGATATCTCCCGTGTCCCGGTCATGCTCGACTCCTCCAAGTTCACGATTCTCGAGGCTGGTCTCAAATGCATGCAGGGCAAGGGAGTCGTCAACTCGATCTCCCTGAAGGAAGGCGAAGAGTCCTTTCTCGAGCAAGCGCGCCTGATTCGCCAATACGGAGCTGCAGTCGTCGTCATGGCCTTCGATGAGGTAGGCCAAGCCGACAATACCGAGAGGCGTGTGGCGATTTGCACTCGCGCCTATCACCTGCTCGTGGACAAGGCCGGATTCCCTCCCGAAGACATCATCTTCGACCCAAATATTCTAACCGTCGGCACAGGCATCGAGGAACACGCCGACTACGCACTCTCCT
>JAAEPE010000721.1 GCA_024222395.1 Myxococcales bacterium | reverse complement strand
GTGACGGCGGGAGGGCGCCACACGTGCGCCCTGGATGCTGCGGGCGCGGTCTCCTGCTGGGGCAACGACTACGATGGTCAAAGTACGCAGGTGCCGGATGCGCTTGGGAAAGTCGTGCAGGTGACGGCGGGAGGGGGCCACACGTGCGCTCTGGATGATGCGGGCGCGGTCTCCTGCTGGGGCGACGACCAGAATGGTCAAAGTACGGTGCCGGATGGGCTTGGGACAGTCGTGCAGGTGACGGCGGGAGGGCGCGACGCGCTTCGGATCTGGGCCGGCGCCAGATGCGGGGGGCTTAGCGGTGGTGGTGACGGCGGGAGCGCGCCACACGTGCGCTCTGGATGATACGGGCACGGTCTCCTGCTGGGGCAGGGACGACGACGACGACGACGACGAGCTCGGCGAAGCCAGCATAGTGCCGGCTGCGCTTGGAACAGTAGTGCAGGTGACGGCGGGAGGGCGCCACACGTGCGCTCTGGATGATGCGGGCGCGGTCTCCTGCTGGGGCGACGACGGCTCTGGTCAAAGCACAGTGCCATAGCAGGGTATTGTAGTAGCTTACGGCGGGCACACGTGCGCTCTGGATGATGCGGGCACGGTGACCTGCTGGGGCTCTCATCCCTTCTAGCCATCGCGAAGATGAGACGTTTGTCGAGGTGAATAGAGGACTGGCTCGTTTAAATAAGCACCTTTTCTTTGCGGCTCAATTCCTTCTCAAGCTTCTTGATTCTGCGCTCTTGCATCTTGTCTTTGAGCGTCTTTTGACCGGCTTTCCGAGCGCCACGAGCATCTCTTCAGGGAGCCCTTCAGGATTCGTCGTGTAGTACGTGCTCCCAAAGCACCACAAATCTTCTTCGGCGGACACGCCACAGGTCATGCCGTCCTCTGAGCGTAATTCTTCGAAGGGCACCCCAGCCGGCTCACCTGTGCCGAGCGCCGATTCAAGACATTCGATACAGAAGGATGCATCCATCGAGTTTGAGAGCCGCCACGAAATAACATAGCGCGAATACCAGTCCATGACGGCGACGAGATAGGCAAAGCCGGTCGCGAGTCTGATGTATGTGATGTCGGTGCTCCAT
>JAAEPE010000720.1 GCA_024222395.1 Myxococcales bacterium | reverse complement strand
CGCGCAGATGGTCGAGTCGACAACCAGACGATCGAACGAGAAAAACACGCCGCACACAACGCACCCAGCCGGCACCTTTTGCACCGAATACACACCGTCGTCTCCGATGAGCAGATTCATAGAGTACATCTTGTCTGGATTTTCCCGACTCACCTGCGTGAACCCAATCTCGATCGCCCCATCCTTGGGCGTCAGAGACAGGCCAAGCCTGGAGGAGTAGGTGGCCAAAATCTTCGTCAGCCCACGCTCCATGTCGGTCTGAATGGCAGCCATCGAGTCCACATTGGCCTGCTTTCGATGCAACCGATTCGCGTGCTCGTTGACGCGTGCCTGAACGTCGGATATCAACCGTGGCAGCGTTTCTTGTTTCTCGACGAGGGTGGCGAGCGCTGCCCTAAGATCCTCCTCCTCCTGTTCCTCTGTAAGTAACCCTGCCATGTGTCGGTGGAGAATTGGACGCTTAAGTAAGCTACTGTTTGCGGTGATCGCCGGCACCAAGGTCGCAGTCACGCACGTTGTCTCACCCGCCCCGCCTCCT
>JAAEPE010000719.1 GCA_024222395.1 Myxococcales bacterium | reverse complement strand
GGGCTTCACGGCGGCTCTTCTCGTTGGTGTTCGCCTTCTCATATACGCCTGCGCATTCTTTGGCGTTCTGATGCTGACTGCACCAGCCGCCTACGAAGAAGCAAAGCGGCTGCTTACAAAAAGCGGCTATGCTCCAATGCCCGGCGGCTATCCTTCGATGGGCGGCGGCTATCCACCACAGGGCGGAATGCCTCCGCAAGGCGGAATGCCTCCGCAAGGCGGAATGCCTCCGCAAGGCGGAATGCCTCCGCAAGGCGGAATGCCACCTCAAGGAGGCGGCTTCCCTCCTCAGGGCGGGCAATAGCAGCTCACGGCCGAGATTCACTCGGCTAGAGCTTGGCGGGTATCCATCTTGGGTGCCCGTTTTGCGTTTGGGCCAGCGTGGCTAGGGGAAACTCGGAGTGCAGTAACCCTCGGCGACCTCGGCTTCGCTCACCGTGAAGTCGTCTCCAGAGGCGCGGCAGCTCAGGAGGCCGTCGGCATCACAGGCGAACGTGTCGCAAGTAGGCGCGCAGAATGGCTGCGGCGATCCGCTCGTCGGCGTAATGCAGGCGGAGCCAGAAGGGCACTCGGATTCATCGCAACCCGTCGAGCACATGCCGCGGATTCCCAACTCCAAGCATTCGCCGCTGGCGCAGACCTCTTCGTCTAACGCGCCGGCCGCATCGCGACAGCTCGCACCAATCGGAGCGAGAACGCCTGGGGCAAAGCACGCAAAGTTCATTGCGCCGCCTACGCCGCGAAGGGCCTGGCAGGATGCCTCTAGACCACAGTCTGGAGCCATTGGATCACAGCTCGGCAGGCAGGTGCTCCTTTGCCAGGGCTCTTCTCCCTCGCTGCCAAGGTCAATGCAGACGTTCGCGCCACAGGCCACGTCATCGGCGCAATCGAGCATGCAAATCCCAGTGTCGAGCGGGGGTGGGCACGCGTCTTCCGTATCACATGCGCAATCGGCGCTAGCGCATTGGCTGCCTTTCTCGCATGCGGATCCCAGAGGTGCGGGCATGACGATCACAGCGGCAAGTCGAACACGCCCAGCGCTTCCGCCGGGCCCATCGACGTTGAGCGAAATATCATAACTCCCTGGTTCGGCAAAGCGGTGCACTGGGCCGAGGCTAGTATCGGGCTCAGTGCCGTCGCCGAAACTCCAGGCTTGCGCGTCAATCGGTGCGGGAGCCAAAACGGTAAACCGAAGGAGCAACGGGCTCGGCCCTAGGCACGGAGAGGCTTCGCTGCCATCGCCCGTCGTGCACCCACTGATGGCGAAGTCCACCCATCCCAGTGGAGCGCTCGCGTCGCCGCCCGTCCCACTGTCGGCGGGTGTTCGGGCGTCGACCGAGGCAGCATCGGGAGGTGAGCCGCCTGGGTGCCCACCACCGCACGCAAGAGCGCCTAGCCCGAATCCCGGGAGGGCCAAAGAGGCTATGGCGAGCTGGCTTCGCAACGACTAGAGAGTATCTCAGAGCGGCCTTGCTAGGGTAGCCTCCGAGTCCATGTCACCGGCCCTTATTCTCGCCTCAGCGTCTCCTCGTCGAAAAGAACTCCTCGCACGCGTGGGAATCGACGCACGAGTGCTTCCCGCAGGTATTGATGAATCCGCCCTACCGGGTGAATCGGTGATGGACTATGTGGTGCGGGTCGCAGCTGAGAAGGCACGGGCCGTCGCCGAGTTGAATCCCAAGGCGTGGGTCTTGGCTGCTGACACCATTGTAGAAGAAGGCGGGGAGGCGCTGGGCAAGCCTGCTGATGAGGCCAGCGCCAGTGCGATGCTAGGCCGACTGCGCGGTGGTGTTCATCGGGTGACTACAGCCATGGCGCTGCACCGCACTGGGGGGGAGCCCGTGGCTCATACTCAAGCTGTGACAACCGAGGTGCACATGCGCGCCTTCTCGGATGCAGAACTCGCAGCCTACGTCGCCGGCGGCGAATGGCGCGGCAAGGCGGGCGGCTACGCAGTGCAGGGGATGGCCGCCGCCTTCGTGACGGAAGTGCGCGGCTCGATTAGCAATGTCATCGGTCTGCCCCTGGCAGAGGTTGTGGTCTTGCTCGAATCACTGGCAATCGTCAGCCCTTCCTATCCGGCTGACCAGGCACATTGACATGCCGCCGGCCTAATCGCAGGTCTGCAGGGAGGCCCGGCACTGGCAGATGCGACATTCCCGCGTCATGAACGCGGTACCTTCATCGCGCGAGACGCTCTCCGGGGATCCACCGCTGCAAAAGCCTCTGCAAGAAGATTGGAGCGTGGCGGTACCTGGGCTAATGTGCAGTGCATGAGGGTTCTCGGCGTCGACCCAGGAAGTCGCCTTTGCGGCTACGCAGTCATTGATGTGAGTGATAGGCGGGCGTGCAGCTATGTGGAGTGCGGGGTGCTAAGCCCGGAGCGCACAGGCAGCGCAGAGACTCGTCTTGGCAGCATCGCCTGCTGGCTTACCGACGTTATCAACGAGCTTCGTCCGACGGTGATGGCTGTCGAGGATGTCTTTGTTGGCAAGAACCCGCGTTCGGGGCTGGCATTGGCTCAGGCGCGCGGTTCGGTTCTAGCTGTGGCGGGGCTCTCGGGGCTCGTTGTGTATTCCTACGCACCAGCGCTTATCAAACAGAGCGTCACCGGCAAGGGCAACGCCCCAAAAATGCAAGTGGCAAACATGGTGAGCGCGCTGCTCGGTCTTCGCACGCCGCCCGAGGCCGATGCCGCGGATGCATTGGCCGTGGCGACCACTCATGGCGTGCGATTCGATATCGATCGTCGCACGCAATCACACGGAGGCCGCCCCCCAGCGGTCAAGGCATTACAGAGATGATAGGCAATCTACGCGGTAAAGTAATCGACCGGGGGGTGAGCAGTGTGCTCATTGAGTGCGCAGGAGTGGGCTACGAGGTTCATGCCTCTACACACACACTGGCATCGATGAGCGAAATTGGGGCTGAGGTCTCTCTTCGCATATTCACCCAATATCTAGACCACAAAATGAGCCTATACGGCTTTGCGGACGTGGGTGAGCGCGAGCTCTTTGATCTGCTGGTGACGGTTAAGAATGTCGGGCCATCATCCGCAATAAAGATCTTATCCGCTGGAGCCGGGCCCGTGGAAATCGCTCAGCTCATCGCGGCAAAGAACAGCAAAGGATTGCTCGGTATCAAGGGGGTGGGCAAGAAAACCTCTGAGATGCTCGTCGTCGAGTTGCACGAGAAGTGCGAGGCACTCCTTATGACATGGGAAGCCGACGGTATGGCTATGGCAGTGCCGACGGACGGCGCGGCTGCTCAGAGCAAGTCGGCGAGCAAGCGCTCGCCTGTGCACAACGATGTAGTCTTGGCCTTGGTGCAGCTAGGATATCGCAAGCAAGCCGCAGAGAAGGTCGTTGACCACTTGCCAGACGACCCAACAGCGACTCTCGAGTCCGTCATGCGCCAAGCGCTTCAGGCGATGCCGAGGTAGGACATATGGGACGAAAGAAACACGAAGACAGCGAACTTCCGATGCGAGATAGCGACGTCTCTCCAGTAGAGACGACGGACGAGACGAGCTTTCAAAATGCCCTGCGGCCACAGAGTTTTGACGAGTATGTCGGGCAGAGCGAGGTTATCGACAATCTCATGGTCTCAGTTGCCGCGGCCAAGAAGGGCGGTTGGGTGCTCGACCACTTTCTCTTTGCAGGCCCACCAGGGCTTGGCAAGACGACGCTCGCTCATGTCATCGCAAATGAAATGGGCGCCAAGGTGCACGTCACCAGCGGGCCAGCCATCGATCACAAGGGGGTGCTCGCCAGCGCACTCACCGATTTGCGCGAAGGTGACGTGCTCTTCATCGATGAGATTCACAGGCTAAGCCCGGTAGTCGAAGAAGCAATCTATCCGGCGATCGAGGATTTTCGCTTTGACTTCTTTGTCGGCGAGGGGCCACACGCGAAGTCCGTGAACATGATGTTGCCGCGCTTCACGCTATTGGGTGCTACCACGCGTATGGGCTCACTCTCCTCGCCGATGCTCGACCGTTTCGGCTTTCACTGGCAACTTCGCTACTACAACGTCGAAGAGCTGACGATCATCGTGGATCGGTCGGCACGCCTGCTCAATCTGCAAATTGACTCGTCTGGCGCAAAGGAAATCGCTCGCCGTTCCAGAGGAACTCCTCGAATTGCCAATCGGCTACTGCGCCGCGTCCGCGACTTCGCCGAGGTTGAGGGCGATGGAAGCATAAATCGAATCGTCGCCGATGGCGCGCTCAAACGACTGCGTGTTGATGAGTGCGGTCTCGACCATCTCGATCGCCAGTATCTCAGTGTAGTCATCGAACGCTTCGATGGCGGTCCCGTTGGGGTAGAGGCGATTGCCGCTTCTCTCAGCGAAGAGAGGGGAACGCTAGAAGAAGTCGTAGAGCCATTCCTCTTGCAGGCAGGGTTTGTGACTCGCTCGCCAAGGGGCCGCATGGCGACCCGGCAGGCGTACGAGCATCTCGGCATTCCCCTGAGCGGAAGCCCGCCCGCGGGCAGCCAGGGGCGCCTCTTCTAGCGAGCGCGGGAATAGCGTTGCGACTACTTCGTGGCTAGCTTGGTTGTCGCAAGGGTGACGCTCTTCTTGCCCCTCCTTGCCACCAGCTTCAGAACGTACTTGCGATTCCTGTTGAGGTTTTCATCTTCGCTGATGCTCACCGTCGACGTGAGGATCGAGAGGTTGGGGGCGGCACCTTCAAGGCGCTTATCGGCGACAAAGAGCTTCTCTTTGTCGTCGGTGTAGAACTCGAGGGTGAGACTGCTTGTCTTCGGCTTGCTCTTGACGAAGGCAGTGAAATGGAAATTCCATGTTGCAACGCCGTCAACAACGTCTCCTTCGATGACCGTCTTGTGAAGGGACTTGTAAGTCTTGATTGTGCCCGCAGGGTCTTCTGCATCAGGCGTTGGCAGAGCGTCGCTGCTGATGAGGATGGTACCCTTGAATGCCTTATCTAACTTGGTCTTCCTGCCGGCATTGGCATCGGTTTCCTGAGCCCATGAGAAGGCGGCCAAGAGAGCGATTGCGAGGGGGATGATGATGCGCTTGGGGGTTGTCATGTCGGATTCTCCAATTGGCTGGGGGCAGGGTGACTTAGCATAGTACACACCGCTCGCTTCGTTGGAAAAACTCGCACGCCGCAGCCTGGCCTCGCGTTCCCAGAAGGGGCGCGAGACGGGACGTTATCGCCCTTACGATTCGGTTTTTGTCGCCTCTGGCACCTTTGGTTCCGCGACCTTGCCTACTTCGACGTTCGCAGGCTTGTTGCCAGGGGCGACCATCGGAGCCTTGACTGTCACTTCTGGTGCCTTGGTGCCGGCGTCAGGGCGTGGCTTGCGATTGCGATTGTTTGGCTTGCGGTCTTCGCCCGGCTTTGCACCGGGCTTTCCGCGGCGTGGGCCCTTGCGGCCGGGCTTTCCGCGACCGCGCCCTTCGTTCTTCTCACTGTCAGGCTTCCGGGAGAGGCTCCAGCCAAGTCCGCCTGTCGGTACATTGCCAGGGCGCTCGTCTTTGCCCATGACGTCAAAGCCGCCACCGCCTCGTTGGCCGACAGGTCGTCCTCCGCCAGGAGCGCCACCACCACCACCGCCAGGGCCGCCTCGGCCTTCACTACGACCACGTCCCTTGCCGCCCTTGCCGCCCTTGCCGCCGCGACCCTTGGGGCCGCGGTCGTCTTTGGATTTGTTTGCGACAACGATGCGATCTACGACGAAGTGCAAGTCGTCGATGCTGAATGCGCCCTTGGGGCCTTCCTCACCCTGAAAGACTCGAACTTTGCGAACCTGGGCCATGCCTTTGCGGCCTACGGCCTTGAGTGCTCCCATGAGGTACTTGAGGCGATCGCCTTCGATCCCCATGTCTGCACCGACCGCTGCCGCCAGCGCCTCGTCATCGACGTGAGCTTCTTTGGGCTTGCCGTCTGCAGGAGCTTCTTCAGCTGCGGCTTCTGCCGCTGGCTCCTTAGGCGCAGCTTCGACAGCGGCTTCATCCGTCGCAGCTTCGACAGCGGCTTCATCCGTCGCAGCTTCGACAGCGGCTTCATCCGTCGCAGCTTCGACAGCGGCTTCATCCGTCGCAGCTTCGACAGCGGCTTCGACAGCGGGCGCAGCTTTGGCAGCTGCCTTCAGTGCGGCCAGCTGGGTGCTGCGCACCTCGGCAGCTTGACGCAAGATAACTCCAGAGAACTCGGTAAGGTTTTTCATAGCAAGGGCCTTCGTTGGGGCAGCGCTTCGTACACAGAATGCACAGGACTTACAAGGGGAACCTCGGGGCAAGGAGCCCGAGACCAAACGAGACGCTAGCTTCGGCCAGCGCCTCGTGAACCCCCTAGGCGACTACTGCCTTTTGTCGAGGATCAGCTTCCAGCAGAGCCACCGGCAGAGCCTTCTGCGGATGCGGAGGTCGAGATCGATGCTGAGACTTCGATTTGCACGTCGAGGCTAGCTTGTACCTTCGCAACCATGCCGAAGGCCCCGGCGAGCTGTCCGCTCACACAGGTGGCCTGGTCATCGAGCGATCGGGCGAGCTTGAGGCTGGAATCTGAGAGTTCTTTGGCTGATGCAGCCCAGGTCTCAAAGGCGCCACGGAGTGGGCTTTGAACTTTAGCCTGTAGCATGAGGAGTTTCGGCAAACCGACCATGAGTGCGGCTTTCACCTTCTCTACCTTCGGGCCATCAAGCACCACTTCGGCAGTGAACTCGACCTCGAGCTTGGGCTCGGTGCATTCAGCTTCGAGGCTAGCGCTCACTTCAGCTTGTGCCTCGCACTCCGCGCTGGCCTCCACGTCTGCGTAGCCCTCACAGGTACCTTCGCATGTGCCCTTGCAAGTGCCTTCACACGTGCCGCCGGACCCAGTGGAACCCTCGCATTCGCCGTTGCATGTGCCGTTGCATGTGCCCTCGCAGTTCACGCCGACGTCCGCGCTCGCCTTGCCCTCACAACTTGCTGCTGCACTGGCAGCGGCACTTGCGCTCATGGTGCAGGTGGCTTGTTCGTAGTTGATGGTGAGAGCAGCGCCAGCTTTGAGACCAACGCTGAGGTTCTCCTTGATGGAGTCGGCGACTGCATTGCAAACCGTCTTAGTATCGCCGCCCTCTGAGACGCCCAGCTCTTTGGCCATTCCGGCACAGCTAATCTTCATCTCGGCTTCCGCCTCAAGGACTGCCTTGTCGAGAGCGAGGGTGGCCCTGAGAAAGCCCTTGAGCTTCTTGCCAACGTCGGTGGCTGCATAGTTTCCGCAGCCATTGGGATTGACGTCTGTGGCCTTGGCGGATCCCAGGGCACCGGGGATTTCGGGGACACTGCCGCAGGCAGAAAGAACAAAGGCACCAAGAAATAGGACTGAGAAAATGTGTCTTCGCATGGTTGATTTCTATCTCCTCGAATCGTATGCGCCCTTTTGCGCATCTCACTCGACCCCTGCGATGTATCACAGCTATTTTGCCCTTGGAAAGCTGGGCTCCCGCCCAGAGAGTGAGGCCATAGAGCTTGGGAGCTTCAGCCTGGCTCGGTAGAGCTTCGGTCTGGTCCGATAGGGGGACGATTTGCCCAGATTCTGGTGTCGCGTACTCGACAGACGGCGGCATTCGTGGCACGGAAGATAGCGACGAGCGAGGTCGGGCTTTCGCCGTTATGCTTGCCCGCGATGGCCGAGGAGTTGACCCCGAGCGAGAGAGAGGAGCTCCGAATTGAGCTCCTGAGGCTTCGGGGCGAGATTGAATCGCAGCTTGAGGACTTGGCCCTCGGTGTCCGCCCGGTGGACTTGGATGAGCCAATCGGCCGCCTAAGTCGCATGGACGCCATGCAGCAGCAGAAGATGGCGGAGGCCTCGCGCCGAGCCTCGCGCCAGCGCTACGACCGAGTCTTGGCAGCAATCGCCTCACACAAACGAGATGAGTACGGCGATTGCCTACATTGCGAAGAACCCATTGGCTATAGAAGGCTAGGCGCCAAGCCTGAAACGGCTCTGTGCCTTGCCTGTCAGACACTGAAAGAGAAACGAAGATGAGTAAAGACTGCGGACTGTACCGATCCACCCGTCCTATCCCGGCTGGCGAAGAGCTAATTGAAGCGCCAAGGTTGGTCTACTATCACAACCACTCTCAGCAAGGTGATTCGATGGTCATCCTCCCAGATGAGAACGTCAACAACGTCTGGGGCTTTGGCGAGAAGGGATTCCTGGTCAATAGCGATGAGTTCATCGATGGGCTCGAGCCAGTGAAGGCTCAGGGCTTCTATCGTATGCGTGAGCACTTCCATCCAAACGAGGATCAAGTCGTCAACAAGAATGCACTCGTGCAACTCGGCTACAACGGCAAGGCCGAACCGATTATCTTCTTTCCGAACGCTCTCAAAGAAGTCAACGGGCTCGAGTTTCCGAGCTCGGGCATGAGGGTTCCCGCAGCCATCTGCGACCTGCTCGAGCCGCTGGACCTTGTTGGTCCTCACGTGCCCAAGCAGAAACACGTCCACTAGTACTCGAGATCGGAAGTCCGTTCCGGGTTATTGGTCGACCGGAGTAAGGGTCCATGAAAAATTGTCGATGACGACTTGAACCAACTCATCGAGATTCTCTCGAAAAGGAATCGGCTCCCATCAACCGTGATGATGTGCCATGTCGAGGCACCAAAGGTGCACGGTGTCTCGACGCACGCAGAAGTGCTTGCTTGGCTCGACTTCGGGGCCAGACTCGACGAGCACGGCCGAGCCATACTTGCGAGCACGAAGATGCCTCGCGCCGTGTTGATGGAGCAGTTCTGCAACGTGCCCGGCGTCGTAGTGTTCAGCTTTGTTTTTGAACATGGTAACGGAGGATTCCTTAGGTGGATTCGCGCTTTCGATTCTGGAGTTTGTCAGTACGCCAGGTCCAGCGGAAAGG
>JAAEPE010000718.1 GCA_024222395.1 Myxococcales bacterium | reverse complement strand
GTTGCGTTTGAGTTCACCTGTTGCTTCCGAGCTTATGGCCGTCGAGCGGCGTTTAGCTCTCGAACTCCGAAGCCCTCACAAGGATTTGGGTCCGGTGCTACAGCACGGCACACAGTTGGGCGGAAAACGACTCCGCCCCGCCTTATTGCTGCTCTCTGGCATCGCGGTTGGTTCGCTCGGTCCTGACCACATCGTCCTAGGTAGTGTCGTGGAAATGGTCCACACTGCTACTCTCATACACGATGATGTGCTGGACGAGGCAGAGACCCGCCGTCACGTCGCAACAATCAACGCTCGCTGGAACGAACACACCAGTATCCTGGTCGGCGACTATCTGTTCGCACAAAGCTTCCGCCTCGCTGCAACCCTATCGTCAACGGAGGCGTGTCGAATGGTAGGAGAGGCAGCGCGGTTGGTCTGCGAGGGTGAATTGAGACAGGTGTTGGCACGAGATGTGTTGAACATTTCCGAAGAGGATTACTTCGCCATGATTCGGGGCAAAACGGCCGAACTTTGCCGGGTCGCCTGCGAGTTGGGAGCAAAGTACTCCGGCGGGACGGAAGCTACCGTAGAAGCCATGGGATGCTATGGCGACTCACTCGGCGTTGCTTTTCAGATCGCTGACGACTTTCTGGATCTGTGGGGTGATGATAGCACTGTCGGAAAGACGCTCGGTACCGATATCGGTCAGGGCAAGATGACACTTCCCCTGATCCGACTTCGGGAAACAGTACCGGCTCCGCAATGGAACGAGATCTGCAAAATACTGACCGGCCCCGTTGATGACCGATTGGCAGGCGCGATGCCTTTCCTCCAGAAGAGTGATGCGAGGTTATACACCCAACGAGTTGCAGAATCATTCAAGGAACGCGCCATCAGGTCCTTGGACTGCCTGCCAGAGAGTGAGGCAAAGCGATCGCTGGTCAAACTCGCCCAATTCAGCGTTGATCGCCGATTCTGAGTACTCAAGTGAGGGCGATGGTGACGTGTCTTC
>JAAEPE010000717.1 GCA_024222395.1 Myxococcales bacterium | reverse complement strand
GTGAATTGACTCCCCTGGTCTGAGTTGAAGATTTCGGGCGGCCCATACCTCTCGAGAGCTTCCTCTAACGCTTCGATGCAGAAGGACACGTCCATGGTGTTGGAAAGCCGCCAGGCCAGGACACGCCGCGAGTAGAGATCGAGTATGGCAACAAGGTAGACGAGGGCTTTGGCCATGGGGATGTAGGTGATATCCGTGGCCCAGACGTGGTCGGGGTGGCTGATAATGACGTCCCGAAGTAGATAGGGATATATCTGATGGCCTTTCCCTGGTCGGCTAAGGCGCTTCTTCGGATATCTGGCCTCGATGGCCAGTTTGCGCTTCAATCGGCGTACTCGCTTCCGGTTCACATTAAGTCCTCGATCCTCGAGCCAGTCTCGAATGCGACGAGTTCCGTAGCACGGATGCTCAAGGTGGCACAGGTCAATCCACTCCATCAACGCGATTTCGCTTTGCGGAATTTCCACGAGTATTCGATAGAAGGTGGAGCGCGCCAGGGCGAGAAGCTCGCACTGCCGTGACACCGATAGCTTGTTGTCTC
>JAAEPE010000716.1 GCA_024222395.1 Myxococcales bacterium | reverse complement strand
GAGGTACTGCTCATCGGGGTTCGGCGGGCGGGCAGCCGTAGCTAGCTCGAGCTTGACTGACCACGGCTTGGAAAACTGGTACAGCCCCCCCACCGATGCCGAGAAGGTGGTGAAGGTCGACGCGCAATCCACCTGGTCGCCATCGCCCCCGTCGCAGGCATCGGCGTCGAGTTGGCCGCTTCGAATAAGTCTTAGAAAGTCACTCCGCACAATGGATGCATTCCGATGCAGAACATCGAGACGGACGCCGGCCTCAAACTCCATGTCGTGGCCGATGAAACGCTCTATCGCAAAAAGTCCGCCACCCGCTGCTTGGTAGTCGGGAATGAGTGGCAAGCCTTGGTAGCTGTGAATCTGTGCAAGGCCGACAGCCCCCACTGAACCGCGCAGGTGCCAGTGGTTGCTCAGGTGTAGCGGCTTGTGCTCAAGAACCACGTCGGCATCGTGCGAGGTGAGGCGAAAGTCGAACTGGGGCCCTTGGGCGTCGCGCACGACCGCAAACTCGCTACGGTTATCGAACTGAAAGGCGTAGGTGGCGCTCACGTTGCCCCACGCCGTTCGCGACCAACGGCCTCGAGCGACCGCTTGCTCGTGGGAGATGGATTGCTTGGCCCGTTCTATGGCCAAGTTTGCCTCGAAGTGCTCAGAGCCGACTGGACGACGCCGCGCGAGCCCAGCAGCAAAATCATCACTCGTCTCAATACTGAGACACGCGCACACGCCGAGGGTGGCCTGGTAGTGCCGGTACGAGAGGGTGTATTCGGCATCGCCAACTCGGTACCCCATGGTGCCGCCCAAGTTCGACTCGAAGGAACCTGTGTTGTGGAGGGCGTAGTCGGGGGCGCTCGCTGCAGCGAGTCGTTTGGCAGTACCTTGTACTTGGTAGGCAAAGCCCGGGAGACTCTTGGGTGCCACTTGCACGCGACTCGCGAAACCGGCTCCCCGGGCGACATAGCCCATGAGATGGGTCTCCGTAGTAAGGCCCGGCGACGTTAAGAGCTTGGGTGGTGAGGCAACCACGGCACCGCCAATCGCGCCGGGTCCATAGCGCACGCCGGAGGCACCGCGCACCACAGTCAGCTTGTCGGCAACAAAGGGATCCACCTCGGGTGCATGGTCGAGGCCCCATTCCTGGGAGCGATGCGCTATCGAGTCGACCAATAGAAGAAGACGGCGTCCGAGTTGGCCGCGCACGATGGGCTTCGCTGTACCACTTGCTGAGCGAAGCTGTGCCACGCCTGGGATTCTTGCAAGGGCGTCTGAGAAGGACGCACCCCGGGTTGCTTCGAGTGCCTCGCCATCAAGAACGGTCGCGGATGACATTCGCGGTATGCCTGTATCTAGACCTCGAATTACAATTGTCTCACTGAGGCGCGGTCGTAGGAGAAGTTCCAATGACCGAGACTGACCGACAGCCACGAGCTGACTCTTGGCTTCGTAGTCAGCACGGTTGGCTGTGACCTCGACCTCCCTCCAGCACAGATTGCTTAGGACGAAGCGCCCGTCCCCCTCGGAGAGTGCCACGGGCTTGCCATCGACGAGAATCGTCGCGCCTCCGATGGGCTCGTGAGTGGAAACATCAACGACGTGACCATCGAGTTTGGTATTGCACGGCTGTTCTGCTTGGGGCTGAGCGCCAACCGCCCCAGATTGGGCTAGCAGAACACCAACGATTGTGCAGACCGCCTTGACGTAGTAGCGCAAGGCGCTCCTTCGCCGACGAAATGTATACATCTCTTCTCCTAGTTGCGGCACACACATAGCTTCCGCGCGCCCACCATACTCATCGATCGCCCACAGCCAGGGCGATTGCTGCTGCATCAAGCCGAGAGCGTTGGAGGAGAGTTTTTGGGCGCTGCGCGTAGAATCGAAATACTCAAGTGCACGCCACCGACATTGGAGGGCCCAAGGGCAGCGAACGCAAGCTGCGGCACTAGCGTTGGGAGTAGGTAGCCTGGGCACTGAGCGTCGCGAGCGACGTCATCGCCCAGAGCACAGCGTTCGTGTCCCCCGGTGCCGTCAGCGGGGGAGGAACCCGAATTCGCGGTAGCAGCTTCGTCAGCGTCCAATACCAACGCGGCGTGGCCGGCGCTATCCTGAGCATCGCCGGTCTCTTCGAGACGCTGATGATCCGCGCAGTAGGTGTGATCTTCTACTACAACGTGCCCCAGGGTAACCAGTGGCAGCACTACCCACAGCACCAATATGCTGATGGCTGCGACTCGGTATTTATGACTCTGATACATGTTTACGCTTGGGACACTAGCCGAAACACCATAAAGCACTCAGGGTACCCACAGTTGCGGTTGCAATCAAGAACTGGCTTGTGTCCGCCAGTGCTCAGCGAGGAAGACTGCGGCAGAAGACGCCACATTTAGGCTTTCCACAGCAGAGGTCCCGGGAATACAAAGATGCTGGTCGGCGGTGGCGGTAAGCGCATCTGACAGCCCGTCGCGCTCAGCCCCCAAGAGAATGCACATGCGAGGTGGCAAAGCCTGCTCGTAGAGATCGCGCCCTTTGTGGCTGGATGTCGCACAGACCTTGAAGCCAGCCTCGCTGCACTGGGTGAGGAGAGGCGCCAAGTCGTCAGTTAGGAGGACACCGACGTGTTCGGCTGCCCCCTCAGCTGTGCGATATACGGCAGGTGAAAGCCTGCGAAGGGGCCCGCCGACGAGTACCGCTCGTCCACCGAAATGAGCGGCCGTTCTAAGAAGTGTTCCTATATTATGGGGATTCGCCACACCGTCGAGCGCGAGAATCAACCCCGGCCCTGGCGCGGCTACTACGTCAGCTAGGACCATGGGAGCGGGAGCGTTAGCAACGACGCAAATTCCCTCGTGATGTCTAGCTCCGGAGACCTTCTCGAGTTCAGCTTCCCCCGCCACGCGGTAGGCCATGTGGTTCTGCGCGCAGAACTTCAGCAGATCCCCGAACTCCTGGGTCATCTTCTCGCTCACAAAGACTCGGATGATATCGCCGGGGCGTCGGGCGAATACGGCTCGACTGGCGTGTTTTCCGCAGATCTTGCTCTCTTCGCGCTTGTTGGACTCCATGACGAGCGCACAGTAGCAGTCTCGATCCACAAACAAGAGCGCCTCAGAGACTAAACGCTCGGGTAGCCCCGCGTTTGCCGACCGAGAGAACTCCCATACAACATGTTCCCAGAACGATATTCGGTTCGCCTGAGGGGGCCTTCACCACGACGTATGACGCCAAGATCATTAGAGGTGCGATCTCTACAGCAGCGGTAGCTCCGGCTTCCAGGCCAATCTCGGGATCACAATCGACCGCATCACCGAGGTCGGAGAGTGTTCTTGTACGCTCAAACCACCCTGCAAATCGGCATCTTGATGCCAAACAGACTAGCCTCTCGGCATGTTTCGGCCAGTCGTGTTTTGTCTTGCACTTATTCCCTCTGCCGCATGTCAGGGCGGTAACTCCGACGCCCTAGACGGCTCGGGTGTTGGGCCTCTGACCGACGCGGGCCCTGGAGATATCTTTAGCGACGCTGGAGACGATGGTGGTTCGACAGGCCAGACCGACGCCGGTGCAGTGCCGGCCGACGCCAACCTCGCCTTCCAGCCGGTAGACTGTGCGAGCAACACCGATTGCGCGGGCGAGATGACGTGCTCTGTGCAATCTCCAGGGGGCATCTGCAATGGCTGCACCGAGGACGCCGAGTGTGGGGATGACTTCGAGTGCCGCTTCGGAGCTTGTGTCCGCCTCTGTGAAGGTGATCTGGACTGCAGTCCGGGCAAGAGCTGCAACTTCAGAGGCCGCTGCGCGCAACGCCGATGCGGCGACTTCACTCCTTGCCCAGAACCGTATGTCTGTCCCGAAGAAGGATTCAATCGGTTCTGCGAGCGACCGGCATGTGGTGCTGGCGACACGTGTAGCGATGGCTTCACGTGTTCGGTTTCCGAACAAGTCTGCATCGAGCCTTAGACAATTTAGTGCCAAAGCAGTTGGCACCAGATTGTCTACACTCTCGGCTGCACCGAGAGTGATCGTTTCGCGCCTTCGGCCCCAATCCCTGGTGCTCTGCACCAGGCATTGGGGCAACGACAGGCCTAGACCGCCGAGCGTAGACAATGATCGGTCTGATGGTCCCGCTTTCCCGATTGCAGCGTTGCTCATTTCGTCATTTGCCCGGGCAAAATCCTCATTCGCGCCTTGCACTCGAAAAATCAGAACTCACCATCCTCGGTCATTCTTTCCGCTCGGCGGTCTAGTCCGTTGCGACAGGCGCCTCTTTGTCTTCGCTGGCGCTGCGCTTGGTGACTAGACCGCGTACTATTTGCCACCTTCTATGTTCCTCCATCGCAGTAATAGAGCCGAGGTGCTTGTCGCCAGGCTCGCAGATGTTGTGGCCACACCTGTTGGCGGTCCGCTCGAGAGCGAGTGCATTGTTGTTCAGGGCAAAGGCATGGAGCGCTGGCTCACTCAGGAACTCTCTAAGCGACATGGGGTCTGGGCCAATCCCGACTTTCCTTTCGTCCGGGGTATTGTCGACCGAGCGTTTGGCAAGCTTCTATCAGAAAGCGTAGCCGAGCCATGGGCGTCTGCCGAGCTCACTTGGGCGACCGCCCGTGGTTTGCACGAAATGGCTGGGCGCAGTGGTTTTGAACAGATTCGCAGCTATCTCGAGGGCGATGTTGAGCATAGAAAACTCCTGCAGCTCGCCGAGCGCGTAGCAACCATGCTCGACGGCTATGCCGTGTATCGCCCAGAGCTACTCACCCAATGGGAAGAACGAAGCGGTTCCGATTGGCAGGCTCAACTATGGCAAGCCCTGGTGCGGGAGCACGGCATTACCCACGTCGGCACCCGCGAGGCCGAGTTCATGGCGGCTCTTGCAGCCAAATCAGGCCCTATCGCTGGTTTTCCAGAGCGTATCTCCCTCTTTGGCATCTCGGCATTGCCCCCCCTCTACCTGCGAGTCCTTGCTGCTCTCGCAAGCCGCGTCCAAGTGCACCTCTTTCTACTTAGCCCATCACAGGAGTATTGGGTCGATACGCGTAGTCGCCGAGAGGTACTTCGCGCAGCGCTCAGCGAGACCTCAAACGAAGACCTTGAAGTCGGCAATGAAGTGCTCGCCACGCTAGGTCGCCTACATCGCGACTTTCAATACTTGCTCGAGCGGGACGTCGACTATGTCGACCTCACCGAGCAATATCAGGAACCGGATGCAACCTCGCTCCTCGGCCTTGTGCAATCCGACATTCTGCGACTTCGAGACAGAGGCGAAGACTCAGAAAAGCTATCCGTCGCTCCGGGCGACCGAAGCCTGACGGTTCACTCGTGCCATGGTGCGACTCGCGAGCTTGAGGTCTTGCGAGACCAAATCACTGCACGGCTCGACGCTGATCCTACATTGGAAGCACGAGACATCATCGTGATGACTCCCGACATCGAAAGCTATGCCCCCTTCATCGACGCGGTCTTCTCAGAAAAACTCGATGGCGGCGACGCACTTCCCTTCCACATTGCGGATAGGACGCCACGCGCCGCCTACCCCGTCCTGGACGCCTTTGCACGCTTGCTCGAACTAGTTCCGAGTCGACTCACCGGCCCTGCCCTTCTCGACCTTCTTTCCATCGAGGTCGTGCGAGAGAGGTTCGCTATCGAAGCCGATGAGTTGCCGACGGTAGCCTCTTGGATTGCCGAGACCAACATCCGCTGGGGCACCGATGCCGCCCACCGCGAGCTTGAGGGCCAACCGTTCAGCAAGCTCAATACATGGCGTTTCGGGCTAGAGAGGCTGCTGCTGGGCTATGCCTCACCAACGACCAACGACGAACTCTTTGCTGGGACCCTGGCCTTTGATGATATCGAAGGTGGTGTGGCCGACTTGCTCGGTCGCTTCGTCGATTTCTGCGAGAGCATCTTCGCGCTGCAGAAGCTATTTCTCAGTAGCCACAGCATGCAGAGCTGGCAGCCACTGCTCGAGCGGGCCCTGTCCAGCGTTATTCGGAGCGACGACAACACCGCAAGCCAACATCAACTCCTGCGCGAGAGTTTCGCCAAGCTCAGCGAGCACGCGAAGCGCTACCAATTCGACGAGGCAATTTCTCTCTCGGCACTCTTGCCGATTGTGGAGAAGACTTGGCTCGACAACGGCACCCGTTCGAACTTCCTCTCGGGCGGCATTAGCTTCTGCCAACTCATGCCTATGCGCAGCATCCCGCATCGTGTCGTCTGCATCGTTGGCATGAACGACGGCGCCTTTCCTAAGAACGCGACTGAGCTTAGCTTCGATCTTGTCAGCAGCAATCCTCGACTCGGCGATAGAAAGCCCAGGGACGATGATCGCTATCTATTTCTCGAGGCCCTCCTCTCCGCTCGCGACGCCTTGATAATCACTTACACGGGACAAGACCATCAGACTAATGCGGTGCTGCCGGCCTCAGTGCTGGTGGAACAGCTCATCTCCATCGCGCACCAGAGCACCGCACAGCACTCTGTCTTGATGCGCCATCCCCTTCAGGCATTCTCCCCTCGCTATTTTAGTGGCGAGGACACACAGCTCTTCCGCTACTCACGCCGAGATTGCAGGGCGGCGAAGACCCTTCGTGCCGAGTCTACCGAGCGCACCTGCTTCATCGAAGCTCCGGTCGTCGAGACAGCACGGTCAGCCGAAGACAGGCGAGAAGTCGATTTGGGAGAGTTTCTAGCATTCTTCACACAGACATCACGCTCTTTCCTAAATCGTCGAATCGGACTTCGGCTCCGGAATGACCAAGACGAGCTGGCGACAAGAGAGCCGATGCAACTGGAGGGGTTGGAGAAGTGGCGCGTCGGCGACCTCCTACTCAAGACGTTGATGGAGCATGGCGACGTCGGAAAGGCCATGAAGTCGCTTCGTGCGTCCGGCGCGCTGCCCCTGGGCACTCCAGGCGTGCACCATCTCCGCGGAGAGATTCCCGTCGTAGAGGCCATTGTCGAGATGGCCAAGCCGTTTCGTTGTGATGATGCTCTAGATAACCTCGAGGTTGATGTGACCTTGGGACGCACGCATATCGTTGGCCAACTCGCATCGCTTTGGCCCGATGCGCGCCAAGACATTTCCTATTCCGCTCTTTCGGGTCGCCGCGAACTGCGCGCATGGATCGAACACCTCTTCCTATGCCACCAGGAACGCGACGGATACCCACGAGAGACCATTGCCATTGGGCGCGCTGGCAACAATGCAGCAGGCATGCGGCTGCGGCCCGTTGAGAATGCCGACGCAGCACTGCAAAGCCTTGTGGACGTCTTTGAGACCGGGCAGACAACTCCGCTTCCGTTCTTTCCACAGGCATCCAGCGCGTTTGCAAAGCACTGGACTGCGGCTCTGGAAAAGGATCCATCAGCCGGCCCCGATGATTCCCTGGCCAAGGCGCGGGACGTCTATAGAGGAAGCGACTTCAGTCACGGCATCTCAGATTTCGATGACGCCTACGTTCAACAACTCTACGGCGCCAGCGATCCAATACACCCGGACTACAGGCCGTTCGAATCGGTTCCGGAGAGATACAAGAACTTCTCTGAACTCTCTATGTTGGTCTTCGCCCCTCTCTTTGCGCATCGGGAGCGTATCTAGTGTCTCTGGTACCTCTAGACGCCAACCAGGTAGCACTTGCAGGCACGAACCTAATTGAGGCGAGTGCAGGCACCGGCAAGACATACGCTATCGCCACCCTCTACGTTCGCAGTCTCTTGGAAACCTCGGCCTGCGTCGAGAATCTCCTCGTCGTGACCTACACCAGGGCCGCCACCTCCGCGTTGCGAGACCGCATCCGGCGCCGCATCGCAGAAACGAGAGTTGCTCTCCGCACCCAAGAGACTGCAGATATATCGCTGCAGGCCCTCGTCGAAACACGGATCAAGAACGGCGAGGTAGACAACGACTGCAAGCGCCTGAGCCTCGCTCTGCGCTCCTTTGATCAAGCGAGCATCTTCACCATCCACGGGTTCTGTCAGCGATGCCTGCAAGAGTCGGCATTTGAGAGCGGAACAGCGTTTGAGAGTGAGTTCGAAGTCGACGATCGGCAACTCGCCAGCGATATCGCCGATGACTTTTGGGCCAACGAAATGTTCGATGTTGATCCGAGCCTCTTTGCCTTCTATCAGAGCCGCAAGCTCGGGCCAGGAGACCTTCGCGACCTAGCCAAGAAGGTGATTGGCAACCCGGATTTGCAGGTATTGCCGGAGGCGACTGATGCGTCTTCGGTGGCCACTGGAAACCTCGATGCGTTTCAGGAGCACTTCGCACTCGCCCGCAGCTCTTGGAACGAGAATAGGGAGGAGATTCTGGGGTGCATTCTCGCGCACGGCGACCTAAAGAAGACTTCTTACAAGCCCGAGCAAGTCTCAGGGAAGTACGCTCCAGCAATCGATCACCTCTTTGCGAGCGAGACTGCCGTCCTGACGGGCGAGAAGCACCCTCTGGCCCGCCTTAGTACCGAAGGACTCGCTGCAGGAAAGGGCACGAAGAAGGGGAAATCCCCCCCAGAACACGGATTCTTCGCCCTTGCTAGCAAATTCCTCGCAGAAAGTGAGCGAGCTACGGCAGAGTTCGAAGCTCAGTTGATGGCCCTGCGTCTTCGCCTCGTGGCCTACGTCCGCCAGGAAAATACGTCTCGCAAACTCGAGCACTCGACGCTGAGCTTCGACGATCTTCTTCTGCAGCTTCGCGAGGCCCTACGTGCGGGGGAGGCGGGCGAGCATCTCACCGGTGCCATTGCCGAACGCTATCCCATTGCCCTTATCGACGAGTTCCAAGATACCGACCCTGTGCAGTACGAGATCTTTCAGCGGATTTATCGCAGTGGCGGAGAGGCAAAGCCGGGCCGTGCTCTCTTTCTGATTGGAGATCCAAAACAAGCAATCTACGGGTTTCGAGGTGCTGACCTATTCACCTATTTCAAAGCTCGCGGCGATGCCGAAGGCAAGACCCATACGCTGGCAACGAACTACCGTTCCAGCCCAGACATGGTGCGGGCCACCAACGCGTTCTTTGAGAATCCCAAGGAGAGTTTTCTCTTCCCGAATTTGGAATTTGAAGGCGTCGGCCACGCACCAACCGCCGAAAATGCTCTCGTCGATACAACGACAAACTCGGCAGCCCTAGAACTTCTCGTTCTCGACCGCAAGCGCAGCGACGGAAGCGATGGCACGACGCGGCTGAAGAACGGTACGCCCAAGCCGGTTGCGAAAGGGGCCGCGACTCCGCTGTGCGCAGAGCGAGTCGCCGGTGAAATCGTTCGCCTACTTCGCAGTGATGCCACCTTGGAAGGCGAGCCGGTGGTTCCTGGTGACATTGCTGTGCTAGTTCGAACCAATGCACAGGCACAGGCCGTACAAGACGCTCTCGGCACGTGCGGCGTCCCCTCTGTTCTGGAAAGTGATAGCTGCGTCTTCACCACAGGCGATGCAGAGGAGCTTGGCCGAGTGCTCTATGCCATGGCCTTCCCTGGTGATCGGGGCGCCATTCGCGCTGCACTTGCCACCGACGTATTGGGGCGCACTGGCAACGACCTGGCAACCCTATTGGACGACGAAGAAGCTTGGGAAGACGCCCTCTTCTCGTTTCGAAGGTGGCATGAGACCTGGACGGTGCGCGGCTTCTTTCCGGCATTTTCCCAGATGATGCACGAGGAAGGGGTCGCAGTCCGATTGCTCTCACGCATTGGCGGCGAGCGCAAGATGACGAATCTCGGTCAACTCGCAGAGCTCTTGCAGGAACGCGCGCTTCTTTCCGGGGTGGGGCCGCAGGTCCTCTGCGCCTGGCTGGACTCCATGCGCGTCGATTCCACAGCGCGCGGCGCCGAGGGTGAGGCAGCCCAGCTTCGTCTCGAGACAGACGCCGCCTCGGTAAATGTCGTAACTGTGCACAAGAGCAAAGGGCTCGA
The DNA here is from genome assembly GCA_024222395.1 of Myxococcales bacterium. Lineage (GTDB taxonomy): Bacteria > Myxococcota_A > Polyangia > Haliangiales > Haliangiaceae > NORP324. The sequence goes on along the minus strand of JAAEPE010000716.1, from coordinate 3,697 downwards.
ATACGGCATTGTCTACTGTCCGTTTCTCTGGCAAGGGCAGTCGGCCGCCCACGCCAATCCCAGCGTGGTTCGTTTTCACGATGCGCAGGACGACAATCGCCTCAAGCTCGATATCGGCAGTGACCAGATAGACGATCACAAGAAGCACTTCAATCGCGAAACTCTGGCCGAAGATCTGCGCCTGCTCTACGTGGCGCTAACTCGCTCACGTCATCGTTGCTCGGTGGTGTGTGGCGTGACCGCATCTTTCGGTAGCTCTGCGCTCGCCTATCTATTGTTGCGTGGCGACGAGCTAGAGACCAACTGGTCCTCTCTCAAGGACTTTGCCAAGCGCATTGAGAAACTCGAGGACGAAGAACTCTGGAGCGCACTACAAAGGCATACAGACCATGGGCTCGGCGTTCGCCCGCTGCTCGCCTACGAAGGCCCGGCCTACGAGCAGATTTCGAAGGATGGGGCTACACTCGAAAGCCGGGAAGCGAGTCGTAGGTTCTCTAACACTTGGCGCACTTCGAGCTTCACAGGGCTAACTCGCAATGCAGAGACCGAGCGAGATCACGATGCTGCGAGCGCGGAGCAGGCAAGCGACACCACGACGGCAAATCGAGGTGAAGTCATCACAATGAGCAACGTGCCAGCGGGCGCGCATCCTGGGCAGATGCTGCATCACATCTTTGAACACATAGATTTTACAGAAGTCTCCGAAACCGTGAACTCTTCTGATAGCCTTCGAGTTTACGTGGAAGAGAGCCTCTCCTCCTTTGGTTTCGATCCGGGACGATGGAGTGATCAGGTGGTGCTCGCCTACGAACAGGTCTTGCGCACGCCGCTTGAGACCGGGGCCGGTGGCGAAGCACTCTGCCTGGCCGACATCAGCCGTGAGCAGCGTCTCGACGAGCTTGAGTTTAGCGTCCCAGTGCGCCCCGGCCAGAGTCACTTCCAAGCCGAGATGCTTGCCGACGCCTTGGCCCGGAGATCCGCACCTCCTTGGCCAGAGCACTACCTACAGCAAGTTCGAGGGCTGGGCTTCCGCCCGCTCCGCGGGTTTCTTAGGGGCTTCATCGACCTCGTTTTCGAGCACGAAGGCCGCTGGTACCTCGTGGACTACAAGTCCAACAAGCTAGGCGCCCACTACGGGGACTACAGGCCAGAGGCCCTAGGCCGCTCCATGATGGAGCGCCACTACATTCTCCAGTATCATATCTACCTGGTTGCGCTCGATCGCTACTTGCGCATGCGCATAGAAGACTACGACTACGAGCGAGACGTTGGCGGAGTCTTCTATCTCTATATGCGCGGCATGCACGCCGCCGCGCCTAGGGGCAACGGCATCTACTTCGACAAACCCAGTCGCGACGAGGTCGCGGCTCTTAGCAAGGCTCTAGGTGGAGAGGAGGCCCGATGACCCTGCCAACCCTGGACGAGCTCCGCAGTGGCGGCGTCATACGCTCGATTGATTACCACTTTGCCCGAGGTGTCGCCAAGATTGCGAGCGAGGAGCGAGAAGAACTCTTACTCGCTGCGGCGATGACCAGTGCGAAGCTCGGAGAAGGCCATGTCTGCCTCGACTTGGCGAGCATCGCGGGCCAAACAGCAGGCCTCGAACTGGAATGCTCGAGGTCATTTCCTGGCCTCGATGCATGGCGTGAAACCATCACGGATAGCCCGATGGTTTCCGATGGAAGCGCAGCCACCCCTCTCGTTCTCTCAAACAGAGGGCGGCTCTATCTCCGTCGTTACTGGCAGCACGAGCAGTTTCTGGCCAGCGCAATCTCTCATCGCATATCCGACGGCGCCGAAGCCGACGGAAGAAGCGCCCCCGACCTCACAGCCGTATTGGAACAGCTCTTTCCGGGCGCTAGCGAAGCCGATAGGCAACGGCAAGCGGCCTTGCTCGCGAGTCGTACCCCATTTGCCGTCGTCTCCGGGGGGCCGGGAACTGGCAAGACGTTCACCGTCGTGAAGATCCTGGCGCTGCTCGTCGAACAGGCTCTTGCTGATGACAAGGCACCACCTCGAATGACCCTACTTGCCCCAACAGGCAAGGCTGCAGCACGGCTCGTCGAGTCCATTCAGAAGGCCAAAGACGCCCTGCCCTGTTCCGACCAAGTCAAAGACGCAATTGCCGACGATGCGTCGACGATCCACCGGGCACTCGGCTCTATTCCGAGGAGCAGCACGCGCTTTCGCCACAACCAAGACAACCCACTTGTGACCGACTTGGTGCTCGTGGACGAGGCCTCGATGGTGAACGTGGCCCTTATGTCACGACTCGTCGCTGCCGTCCCCGCCCATGCAAGGCTCATCTTGCTGGGCGACAAAGACCAGCTGGCGTCGGTTGATGCAGGAGCAGTTCTCGGTGATATTTGCAACTCCGGCAAGAGTTCTTCTGATACAAGTGCCTCGTCAGGCATCGCCCAATGCGTTACACATCTCACCAAGAGCTATCGATACAAAGAGGGCAGCGGAATCGAGGCCCTCGCGAGAGCCGTCAACCAGGGAGACGCGGACACTGCCCTCGAAGTCCTTGGCAATGCACGACTTCCCGATGTGCAATTGCGAGCGACGCTCCCAAAGAACCGGCTAGGAACCGAGCTTCCCACCCAGCTGGGAGACGGTTATCGAACCTTTCACAACGCGCGTACTCCAGAGGAGGCACTGCTCGCCCTTGGAAATTTTCGCGTCCTCTGTGCGCACCATTCAGGGCCAGCATCCGTTTCGTCGCTCAACACCGAGGTGCGCCGACAACTCGATCTTCGAGGACGCGCGACATCGGGACAGCCGCACTATGAGAAGCAGCCGCTCATGGTGAAGGTCAATGACTACGAACTGCAGCTATTCAACGGCGACGTTGGGGTAGTGATGCAAACAGAGAGGGGTTTGCGCGTATTCTTCGACAGCCCCGAAGGAGAAGCTCGTTCTGTCGCGCCAGGGCGCCTGCCCGCCCATGACCCGGTCTACGCAATGAGCATTCACAAGAGCCAAGGCTCGGAATTCGACGACATCGCGATTGTTCTACCCGCCGAGCAATCGCCGGTGCTCACGCGCGAACTTATCTACACTGCGATCACGAGGGCGAAGAAGAGCCTCACGATCTACGCAGATTACGCGTTGCTCAGAACGTGTATTCAGACGCCAACCCGTAGGTCGTCTGGGTTGCGCGACTTGCTTTGGGGCTAGGCCATCGCAGGGCAAGAGCATATCTCAGTCGCAACCGTTCTCACAGGACATCTCGCCAGTCTCTTCGCATTCGAGCTGAAGCGTCGAATGGCGAATTTCAAACTTGACATGTAGGCCCTCGCGAAGTAGTTCAAGAAAAGAAGGCCACTGGCTAGACCGCCGAGCATAAAGCTTGATCGAGAACTTGCGTGGCAGGCGTGTTCATGATCAAACGGCTAGATGATTCCGATTGCTGTTCGTCGAAAGATTGTCGAGGCGTATCAAAGTGGACTGTCTGGCTTCTTTGTAGAGACCGCTGAGCTGTTCGGGGTTGGTGAAGCCACGGTCAATCGATTGATTCGTTTGCATCGAGAAACCGGCGACGTCTTGAGCAATGTGTCTCGATGCGGTCGTAGGCGAAGATTCGACTTGGACTGGCTTCGCAGACATGCTGAAGCGTTTCCGAACGCCACAAGGAAGGAACGGGCTCGAGATTGGGAAGAGGAACCAGGTTCTATGATCGAGGCTTCGACGATTG
>JAAEPE010000715.1 GCA_024222395.1 Myxococcales bacterium | reverse complement strand
GAGGTACTGCTCATCGGGGTTCGGCGGGCGGGCAGCCGTAGCTAGCTCGAGCTTGACTGACCACGGCTTGGAAAACTGGTACAGCCCCCCCACCGATGCCGAGAAGGTGGTGAAGGTCGACGCGCAATCCACCTGGTCGCCTTCGCCCCCGTCGCAGGCATCGGCGTCGAGTTGGCCGCTTCGAATAAGTCTTAGAAAGTCACTCCGCACAATGGATGCATTCCGATGCAGAACATCGAGACGGACGCCGGCCTCAAACTTCATGTCGTGGCCGATGAAACGCTCTATCGCAAAAAGTCCGCCACCCGCTGCTTGGTAGTCGGGAATGAGTGGCAAGCCTTGGTAGCTATGAATCTGTGCAAGGCCGACAGCCCCCACTGAACCGCGCAGGTCCTAGTGGTTGCTCAGGTGTAGCGGCTTGTGCTCAAGAACCACGTCGGCATCGTGCGAGGTGAGGCGAAAGTCGAACTGGGGCCCTTGGGCGTCGCGCACGACCGCAAACTCGCTACGGTTATCGAACTGAAAGGCGTAGGTG
>JAAEPE010000714.1 GCA_024222395.1 Myxococcales bacterium | reverse complement strand
GACGTGTCACACCAAATACGGTTTCAGTTTACGCCCCGTCATTGTTCTTGGATGAACCAGGTCGAGATCTGGTTCAGTATTTTGGCTAGGCGTGTGCTCAAGCGCGGCAGTTTTGCGTCACTTGATGATCTCAAGAGCAAGCTAAACAGCTTCATAAACTATTTCAACGCCACCCTGGCGAAACCATTTTCCTGGACCTACACCGGAAAGCCTCTGAAAGCATGAAGAATAACGATCACCACTTATGCCGAGGACATCTAGTAGTGCCAGGGGAATTCGCTGTAGTCCTGGGGGCGCTTCTCCAGGAAGGCGTCGCGCCCCTCTTTGGCCTCTGCTGTTCCGTAGGCGAGGCGCGTGGCCTCCCCGGCAAAGAGCTGCTGCCCCACCATGCCGTCGTCGGGTAGATTGAAACCGTACTTGAGCATGCGCATCGCCGTCGGGCTCTTGGAGTTGATGAGCCTTCCCCACTCCAGGGCCTTGTCCTCGAGTTCGGCATGTGGCACGACGGCATTGACCATGCCCATATCCATAGCTTCTTGCGCGTTGTAGTTGAGGCCGAGGTAGAAGACTTCTCGGGCGCGTTTCTGGCCAATTTGACGAGCGAGTAGTGCGGAGCCGTAACCTGAATCGAAGCTCGCCACATCCGGATCTGTTTGTTTGAAGATCGCGTGCTCCTCGGAGGCGATGCTCATGTCACAAACGACATGCAGGCTGTGCCCGCCGCCGACCGCCCAACCCGAGACCACGGCAATGACGATCTTGGGCATGAAGCGAATCAGACGCTGTACTTCGAGGATGTGCAGGCGCCCTAGCCTCGCCGGGGCCGGAGCAGCGCCATCCGCGCCCTCGTACTTGTAGCCGTCTTCACCGCGAATCCGCTGGTCTCCGCCGGAGCAGAATGCCCAACCAGAGTCTTTGGCTGAGGGACCGTTTCCGGTGATGAGGACACAGCCGACATCGCTCCACTGTCGCGCGTGGTCGAGTGCTCGGTAGAGCTCGTCTACGGTCTTTGGACGGAAGGCATTGCGACACTCTGGCCTGTGAAAGGCTATGCGCACCGTGCCTTGATCCTTGGCTCGGTGATAGGTGATGTCCTCGAAGTCGAATCCTGGAACTTCGGTCCAACGCGAATCGTCAAAGATGGTGGAGACTGGGGCACGGCTCATGCGCCCTACGCTAGAGGGTGCTGGCGACTTCGCGCAAGGTGAGAGCGACTCCTTCTTCGACGTGGCAATCGTGGCGGGGTAGTGAGACGGCAGAGGTGTTCCGAGGTGACGTTCTGATCCTTTGAAACTCATTGCAGGTATCGTAGAGTCTTACGCTCTCTCTTAAGCCGAATGGTACCCATAGGGTTGCCTTGGGGTAGCACTCGCCAAAGCTCTGAGCTTGGAGACCATACCCGCCCAGGAAACTGTCCAACAACTGAGATGTCCGGCCGCTGGTAGTCGTCCGTATTCTTGCTCTGTGCGGCTAATTCATCGAGACTTACCTCGCCTGCGGCTCCATGAAATTCAACGTACATACTTGAGTCTTCTCAGCAATGGATTCGTGTCGAGGTTGCAAGTGCTTGGCGGTCTAGGGCTCTTCTTGCTCGGCATGTCACTGCCGAGCGACGGCATCAATAGGAAGTGAGCTACTTCATGCCAAGGACTTTGACCAGAAAGGCGTAGTTGTCGGCTGCGTCCAGAATTCGTTTGGATGTCGGCTTGCCGGCACCGTGCCCAGACTTGGTCTCGATTCGAATCATGACCGGCGTCTCGCCAGTGTGAACTCGCTGAAGTTCGGCGGCGAACTTGAAGCTGTGAGCGGGAACTACGCGATCGTCGTGGTCTGCCGTTGTGATTAGAGTCGCCGGGTATGCCACTTCTTTGAGGTTGTGATACGGGGAGTAGGCGCGCAAGGCCTCGAACTCCGCAGGGTCCTCCGATGATCCATAGTCGTCGATCCACGCCCAGCCGATGGTGAATTTGTGGAAGCGAAGCATGTCGAGCACACCGACGCCAGGCAGGGCGGCTCCGAATAGTTCCGGGCGCTGAGTCATCACCGCACCGACGAGGAGCCCACCGTTGGAGCGGCCAGAGATGGCGAGCTTGGGGCTGGACGTATAGTTCTGGGCAATGAGCCACTCTGCTGCAGCAATGAAGTCGTCAAAGACATTCTGTTTCTGGAGCTTGGTGCCGGCGACATGCCACTCCTCGCCGTACTCGCCGCCGCCGCGTAGATTGGGAATGGCCAAGACACCGCCCATCTCGAGCCATGCAATACGCTGTACCGAGAACCTTGGCGCTAGAGAAATGCTGAATCCACCATAGCCGTAGAGCATGGTCGGGTTGGTGCCGTCGAGCTCTAGGCCCTTCTTGTGCACGATGAACATGGGCACCCTAGTGCCGTCCTTGCTCGTGTAGAAGACTTGCTTGGTTTCGAATTGGCTAGCGTCGAAGTCGACCTTGGGCTCCTTGAGGAGAGTGCTCTTGCCGGTACCAAAGTCATAGCGGTAGATGGCCAGGGGAGAAGTGAATCCGCTGAAACTGTAGAAGGTCTCCATTTGCTGGCTGCTACCACCAAAGCCTGCAGCGGATCCGATGCCCGGCAACTCAACATGTTTGAGCTCTTTGCCGGCAAGGTTGCGAATCACGATCTCGGATTTCGCATCTCGCAAATAGGTTGTGACGAGCTTGCCACCGACAAGGTTGGTGGAGCGGAGGGTCGCATCGCTTTGTGAGACGATTTCTTTCCAGCTCTCCTGGCCTGGCTTGCGGACATCGAGGCTGATGATTCGACCGCGAGGTGCCCCATTGTCGGTTTGGAAGTAGAAGGTGTAGCCCTTGTTGCCGAGGAATGAGTATTCAGCTTCAAAGACGCTTACGATGGGGCGGAAGCCGGCCTTCCTGCCCTTGGCTTTCGAGTCGCGAACGTGCACCTGGTTCATTGGTCCCGTTCCCTTTGTAACGGAGGCCACCAGGTAGCGCCCGTCCTCCGAGACCTCCACATCCGAGCTCCACTTCGGATTGTCCTTGGTTTCGAAGACCATCCTGTCTTCCTCTTGCGGCGTTCCAACTTTGTGGAAATACACTTTCTGATCAAAGTTGGCCTCGGTGAGACCTGCGCCTTCGGCGGGCTTTGGGAAGCGGCCATAGTAGAAGCCGGTGCTTTGTTTATCCCAGCTAGCTCCCGAAAACTTGATCCACTCGAGGCGCTCCCCCAGGTCTTTGCCGGTGGCAACTTCTCGAACGCGCCAGGTGGCCCAGTCGCTTCCTGCGGCTTGCAGGCCGTAGGCCATGTACTTGCCGTCGTCGGAAATGCTGTAGCTGCCGAGCGCTACGGTACCGTCTTTGCTAAGTGTGTTGGGGTCTAGCAGTACCTTGGGCTCGTCTTTCAACGCGTTTGCCCAGTAGACAACACTTTGGTTTTGGAGACCGTCATTTCGCGAGTAGAAGTAGCGTTCTCCCTTCTTGCGTGGTGTTCCGAATTTCTCGTAGTCCCAGAGCTTGGTTAGGCGTTCGACAAGGGTCTTTCTCTCCGGGATTGTCTCGAGGTACGCAAATGTCACCTTGTTCTCTGCGGCGACCCAAGCTGCAGTCTCCGCCGAATCCGCGTCCTCGAGCCAGCGATAGGCGTCGATGACCTCGGTTCCGTGATACGTGTCTACGACTTCCTCGCGACGAGTCTGTGGATAGGAAAAACTCTGCGCCGCATCGTCTTTGGGGACGACCTGAGAGTTCGGTGCCAGAAGGTGGGGCGCCTTCTTCGGCGCTTCGGGGGAGCCGCACGAAGCAAGCGTGGCCGATAGGACTGCTCCGATGAGTCTTGGGAGCAGCGTCTTTGCGTAGGTCATAGACGAGGCGTATCGCGGGTAATGGCTGCTGTCAAAGCGTTACGTCCGACAATTGTGCTAGACCGCCGAGCGTAAACAATGATCGGTCCAATGGTCCTGCTTTCCCGATTGCAGCGTTGCTCATTTCGTCATTTGTCCCGGAAAAATCCTCATTAGCGCCTTGCACTCGAAGAATCAGAACTCACCATCCTCGGTCATTCTTTTCGCTCGACGGTCTAGACGTCTCTTCCGCGGCCACCTAAGTAGCTCGAAGCCTTCTCCATCAGAGTTACAAAGGCTCGTTCGTCTCCTGCCCGAATCACTGAGCGCAGTCGCTCCACCGCGTAGAGCAGTGCTGTAAGGGACTCCGTGCCATAGTCGTTGAGCCGCTGAATCTCGAAGTAGAGCTTGGGGTTCTCTTGCGTGACGCTAGAGGCGAGCGAAAGCTGGGCGTCGAACGTCGTACTAGAGAGCTTGGCGAGCATCGGGGCAGCCTCGCCACTCTCTGCAAGCGCCGTTGTGAAGGCTAGGTTGAGAGCGTGCGATAGCCCCAAGACATAGGCGATTAGCCTGTCGTGGCTCTCAAGGTCCATATCCACCTGGGTCGCCATCGTGGATGAGAAGAGTTCTTTCGCCTTGGCGTTGGCGGCCTCACAACCGATATCGATGAAGATCACATGGCGTTCAGAAAGCAGATCTGTATCTGGTCCAAACATTGGGTGCACGGAGGTAACTTGTACCCCTGCGTCGCGCAGTGCGTGTAGACCGCTTCGCAACGGACTCTTTAGTGAGCCAATGTCGAAGACAACGCCAGCGGGTTTTGCTTTGGCTAGTTGGGAAAGGATCGTGGCGGAGGTACCCAACGGGGTTGCCACAACGATCAAATCTTGGTCGAGAGGGCCCTCCTGCCAGTCGTCGACATGATCGCAGCCATCCACCGTTCCACTCGGATCCGCAACAACAACGTTAAAGCCCTGCGAGCGAAGGAAGCTGGCAAACCATTGCCCCATCTTGCCTGCGCCACCGATGATAAGCGCACTCTTGCCATCACCGCCCTCGGCCTTCGCGACTCGGTCTTGCTCTTGGGCCGAGAGGGAGGAGCGAATCAGCAAGAGCATCAGAGATTTGGTAATCTTCCGATCTAGCCCCACTGAGTCGGCCTTGTTCATCGCCCTCCGAAGCACATTGGCCTCTTGGGTGTAGTCGCGAGTGGCGCGCCCATCCGAGCGTTTGGCCTCGCCAATGCGAAGCGCTGTGCTCTGCCGTCGCTTAATGAGTGCGAGTAGCTCAGTATCTATGGTGCCGAGCTCTGCCCGGAGTTCTTCTAGATTGCTAGTTGCCACGAGGGTCTACTTTCCCATGCGTCGGAGAGGAGATAGATGAATTCATCAGCCGTTTCTTGGTGGGCGCCGAAGTTCACGTAGACCGGGGCTCCAGTCGAACGGGAGAGGGCGGCCGCTCTTTCCAGGTGACCAATCATCTGGTCGGTGCTGACGTATTCGACGAAGCTGCCCGTGTTTGGTACCTCGATGATTGCACCGGCGCTGGTATCGATTCCGTAGGGCTGGGTGAGTTCCTGCAATCGGGGCCAGAGCCTAGCGAGTTCCTTCTGGAAGTTGCCTTGCCCCTCCTTGTACCAAGGCGACCAACTCGACGATGAGTCAACGTGCATGCCTGCACTTCGCACGGCTTCGAGAAGCGCAGGGCTGGTGACGTAACCGCCTGCGCGGAACGATGTTGCCTTGCCAAGACCATTCTCCTCGAGAAGTGCGAGGGACGATTGTACGAGCTTCGCAAGCTCTTGTGGGCCATAGGCGCTAAGCGAGACCTCATAGCCTCGGTCGTTCTGGTCGAAGGCGATGAGTTCTGTCTTGTCCGCATAGAAGTTCGGAGAGCTTCTGAAGGGAACTCCAGCTCTCTCGGCCAGGCTCTTCCAAGAGTGAATGTGTAGACCGACCTCGTCGCCCTCGCGAATGTGGGACTGGACCGTCGCTGCGGCTTCAGCTTTGTCGGAGGACTGCAGAAAATAGGCAGGGCAGACAAAGTGGGTGATGGGGGCGTGCTCCCAGGTCTTGCGAAAATCGGCTAGCGCCTCAAGCCCCGCATCCGAGAGATAGGCACCTTCCCAGTCGATACTCAGTGTCGCAATTACGTTGGCCTTTGGATCCCCTGGCTTGGCGTGGGGCGTGGTCCCTGAGCCGAGGTTGTGTTCCGGATCGGCCTTCTTCTTGCCGTCTTTGGAGCATGCACCAAGGGCAAGGGCGGGAATGAGTAGAAGGGCGAGCTTGTGCATCGCCGGTATCTTGGCTCGCCGCCCAACTAGAGCCAAGTTACTTGGCACCAGATTACCTATGCCGGCATCAGGATGCGGGCGACGCCGTTTATGGATTGTTGGAGCTGGTCATTGCGCACCTCGCCATTGCCGATGGCGCATATGTAGAGGTTCGTGCCTTCGACGTCGAAACGCTTCATGTGAATGTCCCACTGCGCATCCGGTCCGTAGAGCACACCTTCGAACTTTCCAACCTTGCGCCCCATGAGAGACAAATGGGCAGCGATCTCGTCACAGGCATGATCATCGCCAGCTGTTGCCAGGCACACGCCCTCTTCGTCCGCCAGGACCATTCCTTCTAGGTCAGCTCGTTTGAGCGAGGCGCTGAGTTGGAAGCAGAGGGCTCGGGTGGTGTTGGCGCTGCGGTTGTGGCGTCGTTCGGATTGGCTCATATATGTAATCCTAAGTGGGGGAGTGTGGGATACCAAGAAATTGGCGACTATCCGCCTGCACCTTTCTACCTATAGAAGTGAAAGGAAACGGAAGTGGCGTCGTTCTAGGGCAAGGAGAAACCTGATGATGCCAAAGAAACGAAATGCTCTATCCACGTTGGTTGTCGCCTTTGCCGCGCTCTTGCTCGCCTGTGGCGGCGGCTACAGGCCCGCCAAGCGATCAAATACTCCGGCGTACGGCCGTCCAATCACTCGGCGCAAGGAGGTGGAGGTGGAAGAGGGGGGGCAGCGTATCGAAGTCGCGCCCCCGAATCCTATGGTAGTGCCGACGCTCCGAGTTCTTCTGGAACTCGCCTTAGCGCCACGCGTTCGGTGCCGCCCTTAATATGGCGCGACCAGTTCTGTGGTGGGCGAGTCCGTCGCTGCAGAGTCCCAAGAGCGCCCAGGGCTCGGAACTCGCTTCGGCGAACGTCGCTCCTCGGACGTAGTGCAACGGCGCTTCGAGCGAGCAGCAGCGCGGCCCTTTGCACAGGTTGCCGTTCACTACAACAATCTCGCTGGTATCCAGCAGCAAAGCGCCTACCGGGGCACGCGTCTCCAGGAGCTGCGCGCTCGTACCAGGGTGTGCACCTGCAACAATCGCCACTCGGTTAGGGAAGAAACCTGCAGCAAAGACGTCTGGTGACCGCAACGTCGGAGTGATTGGCTTTGCCTTCTTCTCCGAACGCGGATCTCAGTGGACTACCGATGAGATTCGAAGGCGCGAAACTGCCGACCCGTTCCCCGGAGGTTTCTCAAGACCGCCTGCTGTCGTTCGCTAGCGTTGCGATAATGTCCTCGCCGTATTTCTCAACTCTCGATGGGCCAATGCCGTGCACATCGCCAAGGCCATCTAGATTGGTCGGCATTACGGTAGCGAGTTCGTCGAGAGTTCGATTGGAGAAGATCACGTAGGAGGGAACGTTGTGCTCCTTCGCAAGGGCAGTGCGCAATTGCTTCAGGCGCGCCGTAGCCCCGGGGTCTGCGTTGCCAGCGGGAGCTGTCGTCTTTCGCGCTTTGCGGCTCTTCTTTGACGAACTGGGAATCAGGCGCAGAAGCTCCGGGTCGAGTTCGGCGCGGCCGCTCACGATCTTCTTGCCGGTTCGCGTGAGCTTGATGGTGGGATACTCGCCTCGGCTCTGTTCGAGCAGCGCTGCCGCTTCCAGAGCTCGCAGCAAGTCGAGAAGGTCCTTCTGGCTGGAACCTGATAGCGAGCCTCGCTGTGGCATTCCGTAGAAGCGCTCGTCATCGTCGCTGCCATTTGCGATGCCGACGATGCGCTTGCGCCCAAAGCGGCCGTCAATTTCGCCTACAACTCGGAGCAGCAACTCGGCGTGCTCCTGCTGAGAATCTGTGAGCTCTTTGGCCTCGCCGTAGCCGAGGCAGTTGTCGCAGACCTCACAGCGTTGGGCATCGGCGTTTCGATCTTCGCCGAAGTAGTCGAGCACGAATCCGTGTCTGCAAGCGGTGTGATACGAGTATTCGATCATTGTTCGCAGCTTGTCTCGCTCGACATCGGCTCGCCGCTCTGAGGCTTCCGCGTCGAACGCAGGATACTCACCGTCGATCTCCTTCGGCTGCACTGCTCGCAATGCGCCCCCGTCATCAACTAGGTAGCCGTGCCTTGCCAAGACGCGCACGGCTGAGGTGAGCGTGCTCTCATGAGGAGACCCGGGCAGATCGTAGTCGGGGAGCTGGTGCATGCCCAACCCCGGTCGCTCGCGAAGTAGCTTCCAAAGGCTTCGCAACACGTCTGCTTTAGGAAAGGAGGCGTCGATTAGAAACTCTTGGAGGCGGACATCTCCGTGATTGAAGAGCAGGACACAGGTTGCCGGATCTCCATCGCGCCCAGCACGTCCGGCTTCCTGATAGTAGGCCTCGATGCTGCGAGTTAGGTCAGCGTGAATCACCAGACGAACATCAGTCTTGTCCACGCCCATGCCGAAGGCGTTTGTCGCGACGATGACATCGATGTCGCCGTTCATGAACTCGTCTTGAATGGCATCTCTGTGCTGGTCATCGAGGCCGGCGTGATACGCTCGAGCTCGCACGTCTGCTTCGGCGAGCTCTGAGGCGTAGCGCTCCGCGTTCTTCCGTGTTGCTGCGTAGACCAGGGCTGAGCCTTCGCGTAGATTCGCAATCTTCTCAACTATTAGCTTCGCTTTGTCCTTCGGCCCACCGCAGTGTTCTACGGCGAAGGTGAGGCCGGGGCGAGAGAAGCCACGAACATGCAGAGTGGGCTCTTGCATCCCCAACTGATTTGCAATATCGACTCGAACCTGCGGCGTAGCGGTGGCCGTGACGGCGAGCAGCCTAGGGGGCTTGAGATCGATGATTGCCTTGCCCAATAGGCGGTAGGCTGGGCGGAAATCGTGGCCCCACTCGGAGATACAGTGGGCTTCGTCAATGGCCAAGAGAGCCAACGACGATCGGATCTTGCGCAGCGCTGACATGAAGCGCGAGCTTCGGAAGCGCTCTGGTGCGACATATACGATGTCGAAATCACTGCGGCGGATGCCGTCGAGCATCTCGCTCTGCTCGGCCGGTGAAGAAGCGCTCGTTAGCGCCGCCGTGCGCACGCCGCGAGCGTGCAGCGAGTCCACCTGATCCTTCATGAGAGCGATGAGTGGTGAGACGACGAGGCTCACCCCCCCTTGTTCCGCGAGTAGAGTGGCCGGCAGCTGGTAGCACAGGGACTTGCCAGCTCCTGTGGGCATTACGGAGATCAGTGGTTTTCCGGTGAGCACATCCTCGATGACTTCGAGTTGTCCCGGGCGTAGCTCCTCGAAGCCAAAGGTGGCTTTGAGAACACGGTGGATGCCGGCGTGGTCCGTCGATACATCGGCATGACTCATGCCTCGAACCTAGCCTATCCAGTGCTCGCAATACACGTTCCCAGGATAGCATTGCGCTCAAGTGATCCGCACTTTGGGGCGATTGGTGAATTTGTGAGGCCGATTTGGGGGAAACTGAGGCTTGCGCTGATCTTGGTTCTTTGCGTCTCTTGTGGCCGCTCGTGGACCAGCGAAACGGTTCAGCCGGCCCTGCAGTTGGGAATCACTGATATCGCCCGTACGTCGGTTCCCCAAGTGATTGCCTTGGGGGATATGTACTTGCCAAGGCGCATGAAGCTCGCCAACTCCGTGTATTTTGTGGTGGTCTCCAAAGATAGGCTGCGCTTCCACGTTTGCCTTCGACATCGCTCTTCAAGCATCGCCAATCCGTCTCACTGGCGTGTTTGGATTGAAGATTCGGAAGGTGAGCGGCACCTGCCCGAAGGGATCGATAGGGTAGATATGAGTACCAACTCGAGAGCCTTTGTCCCGATTACTGCGGGCGGTCCACACGAGCCCAATGGACATCCCCTGCAGATGATTACAACCTTCCAGGGCGACGGTGACTATACGTTTCACGAGCAGGATATCTTCGTGAGCAGCATGAGTGAGCTCACTTTGGTGATGCAGCGCCCGGGCTATGAGTATCGCTATCGTTGGCGCTTCGGCCCCTCAGACGAGAGCTTGCGACCAGAGCAGGAGCAGACTAGGACTTCTCTCGCCGCGCCAAAGCCTGCGCAGGAATGGTAACCCAGCCACTTTCGCGTCGGTAGGTCGTGAACCCTGCCTGCTCGTACGTGGTGAGGGCGCTGGGATGATCCAGACTACAGGTGTGCACCCACAGGCGCTGAGGCTCGTCTACGAAGGTGGTACGCACGATCCAATCGAGGAAGTAGCGCCCTAGGCCGAGACCTATGTGAGTGGGCATGAGGCCGAAGTAGAGAATCTGGATTCCCTCATCCGCGGTGTGGCGCAGCTCGGTGAATCCCGCGACCTCGCCTTTGTGCATCAAGGTGTAGATCGATACCGCTGGATCACCGATCAGTTGGCTGAGGTCTTTGTCATTGAGCTCGCTTCTCTCATACCAAAGCCACCGGGTGCCGACGTCGTTGTAGAGCCGTCTGTACAATTCCGGTGATAGGTCGTGTGACCGCACGACGCTGGTCTCGGCTGGACAAGCCACGTCCCGGCCTTCGCCGACATGGTGCATTTGCAAGAAGTGGGTAGTTACGTGCATTCGCTCGTTCATGGAATCGAGCCTTGTTTTTGCCGAAGCAGGACTAGCTCTATAGCTTCGGCAAGGCTGTGAAGCTCTTCGCCATCGTTTCGCGGCATAGAGAGGAGCGTTTCACGGGTTTCGTAGCCGGGTGTTTCGAGGAGCGCCTCTACCAATGCCCGCGCATCGTCGTCTCCCTGTTCGATAGGCTCACCTACTGACGTACTAATGATCCGCATGATTTGCTGCACGTCATCGGCCGCGGTTGGCGGTTCGTCGGGTTCCCTGAGGCCGCAGACGAGCACGGTGGGGTGGCTGCGGTCGTCGAGAAGAACTGACGCTCCGTGCAAGCTACCGTGTGCTCTGTCACTCGCGTGAAGGGGGGCAATTGCACGAGCTAGACGCTTGAGCAACCGGGTTGCCAGCCGGGTCGAGAGAGCCTCGCTCCTTTCTCCTATTGGCGAGCCCGCAGGGGCCTCGAATATCGCAACCGGTTTGTTCTCCTCTCCATCGCCGCGCTCGTAGGCGAGGGCCCGTTGCAAGAAGGGGCCGCCACCTCGGGCCAGCGCGTAGAGGCGCCGCTCTGACTCCTCGCTTAGCGCCTCTGAATATCTCTCGATGATAACGGAGCGGTTGAGAGTCGTATCGATTGCTCGGGCGAGGGTGGAGTTGGCCGTGGTGCCAAGAGGGGTCTCAAAGGCATACCGCGTCTTGGCCTCTTCGGCGCTCTCGGGGGCGGTTGCCGCAACCAGGGGGCCGGTCGTGCGCTTGACCACCGTCGCCGTCCTATTGTGCACGTCGGGGATGAGCAGTGGCTGCGATTCGTCCCGCAAGTGAAGAGCGTGGAGAGCCCGCCGGAGGGCGTCGATCGAGTCGAATCGGTCGCCTGGATTCTTCGCCAACAGCCGCAATATGATGTCATCCCACGATGGGTCGCACTGGGAAACTTCTGAAGGCACTGGAGGCTCTTCGCCCAGGTGCTGGGCAACAAAGTCAGGGCCCTGGAAGGGGAGGCGGGAGGTCAGCGCTTCAAACAGCGTCACGCCGATACCGTAGAGGTCGGCTGCGATACTGAGCGGGGCACCAGTGATTTGCTCGGGAGCCATGTAGGCGAGGGTTCCGATTAGACCGCCGGTTTGCGTTTGTCCCAAGTCGAGCAAGTGAGCAACACCAAAATCGCCGATCTTGGCGATGCCACGAGCGTCGAAGAAGATATTGGCGGGTTTTAGATCTCTGTGAATGATGCCTCTCTGATGGGCAAGCTCGAGGCCGCTCAAGACATCGAGGCACATGCGCCGCACCGAAACCGGAGTCATGCCCTCACGGAGCTTCTTCTCCAGAGAATCTCCAGGCATGAGCTCCATGACCAAGAAGCCTTGGGAGTCGGAAAAATCGTAGACTTCGATGAGGTTTGGGTGCCGCAGGCCGGTCGCCAGCTTGGCCTCGCGCGCGAAGCGAGCGTAGGCTTCACTGCCATGGGCGTGGGCGCCCGCTAAGAGTTTCACTGCGACCGTCTTGTTGGAGACTTCGTCGTTGGCTCGATAGACACGCCCGGACGAGCCTGCCCCCAGGAGTCGTTCAAGCTTGTAGCGGCCCCCGACAATCTTGCGCTCGCGCGCGGATCGCTTCTTAGGGGCTTTGAGTTGATTCTGTCGCAGGAAGGCGTCGAGCTCACGCGCCACGGAGGCGTCGCTCTTGCGCAATTCCACGAGCACCTCTCGGGCCGCATCACGCAAACCTAGCGCCACGAACTCGCGAATGAGCGCGCGCTCAGCCTGCGCGCGAAGAGCCTTGGTCTCACGTGCCTCTTGGAGCCGGCGGATCGCCTCTTCGTGCTGCATCAGCCTCGCGAGCAAGAGGCCCAAGGCGAGGGATGCCTGGTTGCGTTCGTCGCCTGGATTTAGGGTCTCAATTGCGCGCTCGAGAAGTTTGCCTGCGTCTCGGTCCCGGCCAAATACCACCATCAACCTTGCCGCGTCCACATCGAGCTGCCCATCGAGGTAGTGCTGCATTGCGACTTCGTGCTCACCCAACTCCTCGGCGAGCTTTGCGGCACTAGCGAAGTGACGCCTCGAGGCGAAGGCCTCTAGAGCGTGCTGCTTGCCTTCGTCCCCCTGTGCTCGCAAAACAGATGCGAGGCGCTGGGCGTTCGACGAGTCCTTCGCCTCGAGGGCATTGGATAGTGCGCGCGGAAGATCCCCCGCCTCTTCTGCACACGCGGCCGCTGCCGCAAAGTTCCAGATTCTCTCGTAGAGATCTGCCGCGCGACTGTGAGCATGAGAGGCACTTGCCGCTTCGGCTGCCTCTTTGTAGCGCCCCTCGGCGACGAGTTTCTCCACCTTGTTCTGCACGTTGAAAGCCCGCACCCAAGATGGTACACCGCACCGAAAACACGGTGAGGATATCATGACAAATCGCGTATTGGGGGTGATAGGTGGCAGTGGCATCTACGATCTACCCGGCCTTGCCAACTTAGAAGAACACAGCGTCGAGACTCCCTTTGGTTCGCCATCGAGCAAGCTAATGCTTGGCACGATGGAGACTGAGTCTGGCGACGTCACGATGGTCTTCTTGGCACGCCACGGCGAGGGGCATACCTTGCTGCCTCACGAAATCAACTACCGCGCCAACGTCTACGCGCTGAAGCAAATGGGGGTCGATTACTTGGTCTCCCTCTCGGCTGTCGGCTCTATGCGAGAAGATGTGCGTCCCGGGGACATCCTCATTGTGGACCAATACATCGACCGAACCCATGGACGCGAGAGCACGTTCTTTGGCAGTGGCTGCGTCGCTCATATTGCCTTCGGAGAGCCGGTGAGCCCTGTCCTGGCCAAGATTTCTTACGACATAGCGTGTGAGCAAGCGTCGGCCTGTGGCCGAGACGTCAAGGTGCACAGCGGGGGAACGTACCTCGCTATGAATGGCCCCCAGTTCTCGACCCGAGCCGAGTCGCTTCTCTACCGCAGCTGGGGGGTCGACGTCATCGGTATGACGAATATGCCCGAGGCCAAACTCGCAAGAGAGGCTCAGATTAGCTACTGCACCCTCGCGCTATCAACTGACTACGATTGTTGGCACGAAGACGAGGACGATGTCTCCGTGACATCTCTCCTAGAGGTGCTTAAGTACAATTCTGAGTTGGCCAAGGAGATCGTCGCAAAGATGCCGCATCATCTTCCCGCAGAGCATACTTGTATCGCCGCAACCGCTCTGGACAACGCCATCTTCACACCGACCGAAGCCATCTCTTCGGAAACCGAAGCGCGTCTCGGTCCGATTCTCTCGAAGTACCTATCGTCACGAAGAAACGTCAAATGAAGAACTCCGCAAATCGCTCTCTCCTGGTTGTCGGCTCCGTCGCATTCGATGACATCGACGGTCCGTTTGGCCACTTCCCTCAGCTGCTCGGGGGGTCGGCATCCTTCTTCTCCGCTGCCGCTGCGTATTTCACCAACGCTGTGTCCATTGTCGGCGTTGTCGGAAGCGACTTCCCCAAAGAGCACATCGAGTATTTTGAGAGTCGAAACATCGACACCAGCGGCATCGAGCACGCGGACGGCAAGACCTTCCTCTGGAAGGGCAAGTACTCAGACGATCTGAGCCGCCGAGACACACTCGATACTCAACTTGGAGTCTTCGCGGATTTTCAGCCGAAGCTCGGAGAGGCACACAAAGACTGCGAGCTTCTTTTCTTGGGCAACATCCACCCGAGTCTACAAAGTGCAGTTTTGGAGCAGGCCAAGAAGCCCATCGTAGTCGCCGCCGACACAATGAACTTCTGGATGGACTGCGCGCTCGACGAACTACACGTCATGCTCTCCAAGGTGCAGACTCTCATCATCAACGACGAAGAAGCGCGCCAACTCTCAGGGGAGTACAGCCTCGTCAAAGCGGCAAAGAAGATCAGGGCAATGGGCCCCGAGACCCTTGTCATCAAGCGCGGCGATGCGGGCGCCATGCTCTTCCACGAGGGCAGCAACTTCTTCGCCCCAGCTCTTCCTCTCGAGGAGCCCAAGGACCCCACTGGCGCCGGTGATAGTTTCGCTGGGGGGTTCATGGGCTACCTTGCGAGCTACAGTGGCGAAATCGACCACGAAGCCATTCGGACAGCCATGATCTACGGCAGTGTGATGGCCTCTTTCCTCGTTGAGCAGTTCAGCCTCGATGGCCTCCGAGATCTCGATGAAGCCATGATTCGTGAACGCTTCGATCTCTTCCGAGAACTAAGCCGTTTCAACTACGAGTAAACTGCGAATATCTCTAGGAATCGAATCCTACATGGGCCTCCATCGGGGCCTTACGGCTCTAAGGGATTCTCTGTTACGCTTCTAGGCGCTGTGTCGCAGTCAACGCCTCAGCTGTTTCCATGCAACCGATGCGGCGCGTCGGTAGAGCCTGTGCGCGCAGTTGCCCGGGTGCTAGGGGCGCGAGTCGTAAGGCTGTGCACGGAGTGTGTCTCACCATCGACCGCAGCTTCGCCACAGCTCTTGAGTGTCGCTGAGTCGGAGGTGGGGGAGGCACTCTTGCCAGCGACTGAGGCGGGGGCTTCGCTTCTCACGATAGTCGTGCCGGTTGGCGGGGAAGGTGAGTCGAGAGCAGGGGGCGTCGGACAACCCGCCTTCGCCAAGAGTGGTTGGCGTCTATCTGGTCTACGAGTTCTTTTATCACTGATCGTGATTCTTGCAACGTCGCTCCTCGCTTTCGGTGGGCATCAAGAAACCTACAGGGTTGTTGCTATGCCCGACCTTGCGAGCGAACTTCGTCCCGAAACCGAACTTCTCTATCTCTCGTCGGATCCATTGGAACTTGTCGAGCCCACAGCTCCTATTCTCGCCGAAGGCGATGGCTGGGTGCACCCCGTTGCCGGCTCGGAAGAGCAAGTGCCCGTGAAACAGACTCGCCTATTCAGGGCGATGCGACCAGGGACGCGCCCCAAGGAATGCGGTCGCGGTCACTGCGGAGTGGACTTGGATGCTCCTCGTGGCACACCCGTTGTAGCGATTCGGCATGGAATCATCGAGAAGGTCGAAGCGGATCGGCATGCCAGTGGTGGGCGCTACGTTTGGATCCGCCACGAGGACATCGGACTGCGCACCGAGTATTTTCACCTTGATAGAACTGCTCCTGATATGCGCGCGGGAGAGCCGGTCGAAGCTGGGCAGTGGCTCGGCACACTCGGGCGTACGGGCATAGAACACTCATTACCTCATCTGCACTTCACGGTGCGCGATGTTTCGCGGAACCTTCGCTATGTTGATCCGAAGCCGTGGCTTGCGAGTGCGGAGATTTTGCCACTACTCGACATGCGCTTGGGCTCGCTTGACTAAGACTAGACCGCCGAGCGTAAACAATGATCGGTCTGATGGTCCTGCTTTCCCGATTGCAGCGTTGCTCATTTCGTCATTTGCCCCGGCAAAATCCTCATTCGCGCCTTGCACTCCAAGAAATCAGAACTCACCGTCCTCGGTCATTCTTTTCGCTCGACGGTCTAGCTGAGTGTTCAGGCAGCGCCGTCTAATGCTGGTTCAATAGACAAGTCTCTGTTCGACGGCAAGGCTGAGCAACGTGTGAGCCAGGGGACTTGCTCTTGGTCAAGTATCGCTTTCGGCACATTGGAAAATTGAACTGTTGCAATGCTCCGCCCGTAAGTGCGCAGAGATCTAGCCAGCCGTCACCGAACTTCCGGGATTCCACATTCTCTACCCATCTCCTCTCCAGGGATGGCCCAGTTGGCCGACTCACTATGTCAATTAAGCAAGATGCACTCTTGCCCGAAAATGGAATGACATGAAGCTCAGCACTAACCTTCTAACCACTACCCTGCTGTCGACAGCGATTTGGCTCCCAAGCGCAGTCGCAGATGATGCCTCGCCTACACCTCCGGCTGAAGAGTCTACCGAAGAGGCGCCAGCGGACGAAGAAGAAGTGTCCGGCTGGTTTCGGATTGATACCGATGCGCTTGGAACACAGTTTTGGGTAGGAGCTACTCATACGGTTGGAGGCGTGAGTATCGCGTCTGATATCTACGTCGTAGGAACATTCGCCGAGTTCGACATCGGACCAGCGTTCTCATTCGGCGACCTTGCCGTGACGCCGATGGTTGGACTTGGTGTCGACTACGGAACATCTGAAGTCACTAGCCTCATCGCGCCACAGCTGTTCACGGTTTACTCGAACGACTCCATCTACTTGGAGTCGTGGATTCAAGGCTTCTTCAATACTCCATTCGCGGACGACGCTGTCGACAGTCTCTACACGCGCAACTTTCTTCTCTACGCGGCGACTGAGAATCTCTCTTTGGGGCCTCAAGCCGAACTCACCTATCAGATTACTGACGATGATATGACGGGTTCCGGTGTTGTCGGGATTCCCGTAGGAGTCAGGGTAAACCTGGGCTACGGAGCGAATAATACTCTCGGCATTTTTCTGGGCTACGATTCGAAGGCATCAGGTGACGGCGTGGCAGGTCGATTTACGTTCGTACGTTCGTGGTAGGCCGAGTTTCGTAACATCGAAACACGACTCCCTTCTCAGCTTCGTAGCGAGAACACAGGCGAAAGCAGCAACACCAGTGGATCAGTGCAGCCGCGGGACGGCATCTCGGCACATCCACGCTATCTAGACAATCGATGACAAGCAATTCAGAACCATCCGCGATCTTCTTAGAAGAAGCCACCGAGCATCTAGGCATCCTAGAGAATCGGCTCATGGAGATTGGAGACAACTCCGACACCGAGCTCGATGCCAGCGTGATGAATACGGTCTTTCGGGCGGCTCACTCACTCAAAGGCAGCTCCGCGATTGCCGGGCTCTCAAACCTGGCATTGGTGGCTCACGAGCTTGAAGAGATCCTAGACGCCCTTCGCACGCATAGGGTTGGGGTCACGTCAGACCTCATCGACATGCTCCTAAAGGGCGTCGACAAGTGCTGTGCCCTGTTGGACGCATGGGCGCACGACGTTCCAGAACCAGATTTTCGCGACCTAGTCGAGGCTCTTCACAACCTCATCGAGCATAGGGCTGAAGTCGAAAGGATGGCCGATATTGCTATCGATGGCCTCGATGAGTGCATCTCCTATAAGATCCTCTTCAGTCCGCTGCCGCTCGATGCGTCGGCTACGTTTGAAGCGCAGCTAGACGCGATTGCCGCGCTGGGCTTCATTGGCGAAAGTAGCACTATCCCCGCAGATCCTACTGGTACGGGCATGGAGACCCGCGTGCGTTGGACCTTCGACTTGCAGGGCTACGTATCGGAGGAAGACATAGTCGCAGCTGCCGAGCCGTACTCAAGTGAACTCGAATTGGTCATCTTGGTGGTCGAGGAGGAGATTGAGCCGGCGGGGGCTCGGCGGTCAATCGAACCGAACGTTGGCAACGGCGCAGAACCAGGGGGTGATGTCGCAGCATCAGACAAGGACGCAAAGCGGCAGAGACCTGGCCAAGCGTCGACGCTGCGTGTCGATGTCACACGCATTGACGCGCTCATGAACATGGTTGGCGAACTCGTCACGGTTCAGTCAAGCATCGAGCACATCGTTCAAAATTTCAAGATGGAAGATCTAGTTCTTCTGCAGGAAGCGGTAGAGGAACTCGCTCGGAATACACGTGCCATACAGGAAGGCGTTCTCACGATGCGCATGGTTCCGCTAGAGGCAACTCTTCGGCGCTTCCCGCGCATGGTGCGCGATCTTAGCGCACAGCTTGGCAAGAGTGTCCGACTCGAAATGTCTGGGCAGGAGACTGAGCTTGATAAGAGAGTCGCGGAGCTGCTCATTGATCCCCTGGGTCACGTCGTTCGAAACTCTCTCGACCACGGGATAGAAGATTCCGTCGAACGTGCTCTGAATGGGAAGGACGAGCAAGGGTGCTTGTCGATCAACGCTGCGCATATTGGCGGTGAGGTGATTATTGAGATCTCTGATGATGGGGCGGGCATAGATCTTGAGCGCCTCAGGGCCAAGGCTGAATCCTGCGGATTGATCGCGCCCGGTGAGGTCGCTAACGAGCAGGAACTCACCAATCTTGTCTTCCATCCAGGGCTCTCCACTGCGCAGAAGGTGACTTCCGTCTCCGGTCGTGGGGTAGGCATGGACGTCGTCAAGACGAATGTCGAGAATCTCGGCGGTGACATCACGGTGAAGACCGAACTAGGCGCAGGAACCAAAATTCGAATCGCGTTGCCACTGACCATGGCGGTTATCGATGGCCTAGTCATACGAGACTCTCACCGGAATTATGTCGTGCCACTAGCAAACGTGGTTGAGTCGCTCAGGCCCAATCAGGTCAAGCGGCGTCGAATCGCTGGCGGAGAAGAAGTCTGTGTCGTTCGCAATGTAACGACTCCCATTGTTCGCCTAGCGGATGTCTTGGGGAACAGTAGCCCCGAAGACCAAGATGACTCTCGCTCGAATGGCGGAGTCCTACTCGTCGTAAATGTTGGCGAGCGCACGCTCGCGATTCTCGTCGATGAAATCGTCGACCAACGGCAATTACTGGTGAAGAATCTACAGGACAACTTTCGAAGAGTTCCAGGGATCATAGGAGTGAGCGTAATGAGTGATGGAAGTATCGCGATGATTGTCGATGTCGTGGGGATAGAAAATCTCGCACGCTCAACTCAAAAATCGGTCCTAGCGGCCTAGAAGGGGTGACTGTGCAAGAAATGGCGTATTCAGAGGAAGATGACTTCGTTGATTTTTCGTTCAATACGAACCTAGAGAATCAGCTTCTAACGTTCTTTCTCGGCCAAGAAGAATTCGGATTCCCGATTCTTCAAGTACAGGAAGTGCGTCGGTTCGTAGAGGTTACTCCGGTACCGAATGTGGAGAAGTACGTTCGTGGGATCATAAATCTGCGAGGTGCCGTCGTTCCTGTGATTGACCTGCGCCGGAGGCTTGGGTTGCCCGAGGGGAACTATGGCAACAACAGCGTCATTGTCGTCGTGACATTGCACGACCGGATCTTTGGGGTCCTCGTCGATGCGGTCTCCGATGTAGTGGATGTGGATGACGGCAAGGTCGAAGACATGCCGGATCTGTGTTCGTCGGACCTGGACTGCCTGGAGAGCGTGGTTAGAGCAGGGGAGAAGATTGTGATTGTCCTGAACATTGAGGAATTGCAGGGGACAGCATTTCAGCGAGGAGAAATCTAGTATGAGTATTCGGACAAAACTTGGTTTGCTAATTGGTCTCTTTTTTGCGGGGCTCATCATCGTGAGCTCTATTGGCGCGGGCGCTCTCAAGCCCAATGCTTCAGATTCCTACTATTCGAGCGTGTTTCAGGCAAATGAGCTGATTGCGGATATCTTGCCGCCGCCTGAGTACATTGTTGAATCGTATCTAGTGGTGTTGCGGATGGCTGGGGAAACAGACCCTGCGGTACTCCGCAAGTACCAGGCGAACATGGAGGATCGAATCAGAGAGTACGACGAGAGGCATACGGTTTGGGTTGAAGAACTCGCACCTGGACCGCTTAGAACAGCGCTCTTGCAGCATTCGTATGAGCCCGCAAAGGCCTTCTACGATGCCTATCAACACGAATTCTTGCCGGCAGTCACGGCGGGAAATACTGATGCCGCCCGCGATATCGCATTTGGCACGATTGCCGGGCATTACGAAGACCATAGAGCTGGCATCAACGAGACCGTCTCGTTGGCGTACGAGTATGCAGATGGATCGAGCAAGAAGGCTTCGGATGCCATTGGTTCGAAACGCCAACTAGTCATCGGGCTCGCACTCTTTATTGGTATTTGCACTATGGTTCTCACTTGGTGGATCTCGCGAGGCATCATTGGCCCTCTCAGGGAGTCTGCCGAAGTGCTCGACGCGGTGGCAAATCGAGACTTTACTCGGCGTGTCGCTGTCACTTCCAAAGGCGACATTGGTCGCATGGCAACTTCTCTAAATCGTGCAATTGGGAATATCTCTGAAGCCTTGTCAGACGTGCAGCAGGTGTCAGTATCAGTCGCTAGCTCTGCGGGGCTCCTTCGGACGAGCACCAATCGCATCAGCAATGGCGCACAGACTCAGGCATCCAATCTCGAGGAGACTGCGGCCTCGCTCGAGGAAATTACCGCGACGGTTAGACGCACGGCAGAGAATGCCACTCGGTCGAGCAAACTTGCGCACGAGTGTCGAAGCACTGCCGACCTTGGCGGTAAGGCCGTCCGCGACGCAGTGAGGGCGATGGAGGAGGTGAGCGATGCTTCGACTCAAATCTCCGATATCATCCTTACGATTGACGACATTGCATTCCAAACAAATCTACTGGCACTGAATGCCGCAGTCGAGGCGGCGCGTGCGGGTGAGCAGGGACGCGGGTTCGCTGTTGTTGCTCACGAGGTGAGAACGCTTGCTCGCCGCAGCGCATCCGCTGCGAAAGAGATCAAGCATCTGATTGTGAACACGGTCGCTAAGGTCGACAACGGCACGCTCTTGGTGAACAAGAGTGGAGAGACGTTTGACGAGATTGTCGGTGCGGTTACGAATGTTGCAGAGCTGGTTGCGGACATGGCAAATGCTTGCAGCGAGCAGGCGTCTGGTATTGACCAGGTGAACATGGCCGTGACTGAAACCGATAGGGTAACTCAGGCCAATACAGCCTTGGTGACGAATCTAAACCACACTTCGAACGGTATGGCAGCACAGGCCGAGCAGCTTCGCGGGATTGTCTCCCTCTTCGTCCTAGACCAAGACGCAAAGACGCACCAGCCGGAGCGAGTTGCGACACCTATGCCACCAGCTATCGACGTGCCACCCGGCAATCCCAATACGGCTCTGGTGCCAGCAGAGCCCCCGTTTGCTGATTACTCCGCGATGGCTGCGATGGAAGAAAGCATGCATGGAGATACTTCGGCACAGCAGGGATTTGACGGAGGACAGCCGGAGCCTGAGGGCGGAGCAGATACCTTCGAGGACCTCTAGACTAAGATGAAGCTCACCCGGCAAGACTTCGCTCGGGCTTGCAGCATGGCGAAGCAGCTTGGCGGGCTTCATTTCGGTGAAGGGAAAGTCGCGCTCTTGCACGGCCGCTTGAGCAAGCGAGCCATTCAGGAGGATTTCTCTTCGATCTGTGACTACTTGGAGCATGTCGACAACTCTGGCTATGGCTCCACCGAGAGTGTTCACTTCTTGAATGCACTCACAACCAACAAGACGGCATTCTTTCGAGAACCACACCACTTCGACTATTTGGTCTCCACTGTTGCTCCTCGATACCTAGCCAGATTTCGACGCGGGCTCGAGCATGGGCCACTCAGAGTTTGGAGCGCTGCGGCGTCTCGCGGTCATGAGGTCTACTCGGCTGCGATGGTATTGGCGGACGCGCTGGATATGGATGAGGCTCGCGCCACTCTCTTGGCAACGGATATCGATACCGAAACTCTCGAGATCGCGAAGAAGGCGACCTATCGGGCAAGCGATATGGATGGTCTCCCTGTCGAACTGCGTAGGCGGCGCTTCCTGCGCGGCGTTGACAAGGCCGACGGACATTGGCGACTTCGCTCTGAGATTCGATCAATGGTGCAGTTTTCGCGCATGAACTTGACGGATGCGTCGCTTCCTATTGGTAGCAGATTTCACGTGGTCTTCTGTCGCAACGTGCTTTTCTACTTCGATGTTCCGACACAGAGACGGCTCGTACAGAATCTCACGAAGCATCTACTTCCCGGAGGTAGTCTCATCATGGGGCACAGCGAGAATCTCGAGGTACTCACAGCTGAGCTGGCGCAGGTGGAGTCGACCGTCTATCAGCGGGCGCACGAAGCCACAGAGACTTCTGGTATCCAACCTAGAGGCACTCGGACGCTACTCTCTCCATCGAGTCGTACGCTGATTGTTGGGGACTACGTGGCACGAGCCGATTGTACGACGCTATCTACTGTGTTGGGATCGTGTGTGGCGGTGTGCCTATACGATGATGTGGCCGGGTGCGGAGGTATGTGCCACTTCGCACTTCCGGAGGGCCCCGCTGGTGGGGCCGCCAGCGCACGATACGGCGACGTGGCGATTCCGAAGCTGATCCGTGAATTGCAGGCTCTCGGTGCCAGGAGAGCTAGACTAAAAGCCAAGCTCTTCGGTGCTGGTGGCGCTCTATGCGAGCCTGGCGGGCCCGCCGACCTGAATAGAGAGTTTACTCGTGCATTTCTAAGGGCGCAGGGAATTCCTGTCGTCGCCGAGCGGCTGGGATTACGGAGCTCCATCGAAGCGCACCTAACTTGCGCGACGGGGGCGGTGCGCGTTCGAGCTACTGAAGCCGAGAAGGAGGGGGGGGCATGAGTATTCGTGTCGCATACGTGGACGATTCTGCCACCGCCCGCGCTCTTCTCCACGAGCTTCTCGAGTCGATGCCAGGGGTGACGGTCGCGGCAGGGGCGGACGATGCATTTACTGCGTGGACCATGATCAAGAAGTGCAAGCCGACTGTCCTCGTCATGGACGTCAATATGCCCCGCATGAGTGGAATCGAATTTGTGCGCAAGCTCATGAAGCACGTTCCTCTTCCTGTTGTGCTTGTGTCCGGAACGAGGGACCAGGCGAGTGCGCTGACTCTCGAGGCTCTCAATGCAGGGGCTGTCGATTTTGTTTCGAAACCCGATGGCAAGGGAGTGAGCAAGGAGATGTTCTCTCGTCGACTCACCCGGGCAGTCTATGCGGCCGCGCGCTCAAACGTGGGGGCGCCGCCGCCAGCTGAGGCTTTCGCGGCCCCGTCCGCGAGCCCTGCGATTTGCTTCGACACGCGGCGTACGATCGCCATTGGCGCATCTACGGGTGGGACGCAGGCTCTCATAACATTTCTGAGACAGCTCCCGGGGAATTGCCCGCCTGTGGCGATCGTTCAGCACATGCCTAGTCCGCAGACCAGGCACTTTGCGACTCATCTAGATGAAGCTTGTGCCGTGAGAGTGATGGAGGCCAAATCGGGACAGAAGCTCGAGCGAGGCCTCGTCTTGATTGCCCCGGGGAGCCACCACATGGAACTTGTCGGCGCCCCTGGGGGGCTAGTCACTAGGCTCACAAGCGGCCCGGAAGTGAGTGGTCACCGACCTTCGGTGAATATGCTATTTCGCTCCTGCGTTCGCTCTGATGCTAAGAAGTTCTCTGCTGCCATATTGACCGGGATGGGGAGCGATGGGGCGATGGGCATGAAAGAGTTGCACGATGCAGGGGCCCGGACGTTCGCGCAGGACGAGAAGAGCTGCGTGGTATTCGGCATGCCCAAGGCTGCGATTAGTGCGGGGGCTGTCGACACGGTCGCGCCGCTCGATGAGCTGGCAGCGCACGTGCTAGACAGCTGCCGCAGGTAGCCCTAGGGCATCGCTTGGTTTGAGCCTATTTCTTCTCCGCAGGTGTCTCTTCGAAGCGTGTTCCAAACGCCCTAAGTAGTGCCATGCTAGGCAAGCTCGCCCAGAGGGCAAATACACTTCCGAGTAAGAGGAGCCGCAGACGACCGAGAAGGGCTGCATTGGTCACCTCGTTCCAAGAGTAATAGGCGTTGTCGATTATGACCCTGCCGCTGTTCTCGCCGAGGAGATTGAACGCAAAGAGAGCGAATCCAATGGGAACGTAGAGCACTGTTAGCCACGCAACCGGACGGAGCACCATGCCCATTTTGTCCCAGGCCCCCGAGGGCGTAGCCCACGCCAGCGCGGCCCCAAGAGGTAGAAGAAACATGGGCAAGAAGAGATAGATGCTGCTGAAAAAGACCATTGGGTCTCGGTTGAAGACCGTCTTGTAGACGGTGAAAGCGCTGCCACTCTCAAGGGCGCCTCGGAAGTAGAAGCGCATCTCCAGTGGAACCGCGTTCTGGGGGGCGGAGAGCGGCAGGAAGAATCCTACAAAAGCGAGTACCGCGCCGGCGATAGCGATCTTTCTCGCGAGCATGCTCTGGGAGTCGTAGCACCGCAGTACAAGCCCCCAGCTGCTCACCACCACGCCAAGCCAAATGAGTGGGAGTAGCGCTTCGGGGCTACCAGAGAGGCTTCCGAGGAAAGGCAAAGTGGTTAGTCCGACCAGACCTGCCGCGAGCAGAGTTGCCGCACGCTGCCAGCTCTGCAGTGGAACTATGGCGCTGGCGATGCCCATGATTGCGGCTAGGACCGGGAAGAGCAGCGCGATTGCAGGCGCACCCTCGAGTGCCTTCCATGCCATGACCTTGTCTCCGAAGTCGATGGAGATAGGGAGTAGGAATGCGCCAATAAGGAAGAGTGAACCGATGATGGCGAGTTTGCGAAGGGCCGAGCCCTCGACGAGGCCGTCTTCGCTGATGCCTAGGAAGTTGCTGTGAGCAAGGCTACCTGGCGCGACTTTGGGAGCGACTATGTTGCTCGCGTCTTCGCTCATCATGGCCATCACATCTGGGTCGCCGAAGTCGGCGCCACACGCGGAGCAGCGCATGCTGCTCGCAGGATTGTTCTGAGTGCATACAGGGCAAGGGGTCCAGCTCATTGATAGAATTCCTTATCGAGAATGTCGTCGTAGTCGTCGGCAAACTTGCCAACCGTATTGAGTAGTAGCTTGAGTTCGTTGGGATCGAGACCCGTTACGCTGCGACCGCTCTGCAGCACGACAGTTCCGTCCGATTGAATCGCAAAAGATGCCGTGCCACCCATCTCGGAGTTGAGATGAAGGATGCGCTCACAGAAATCGCCAACGTTCTTCTTTGGTAGAGCTTCGAACATTGGAGCGATGGCAACCACCGCTGTACCGCGAATAATACAGACGACCGTGGCGGATCCCCAGGTCATACGGTACATGCCGTCACTAATCTCTTCGGCCGCGTCAAGCAGGCCGCAGGCTTTGAGGTTGCTCTTGAGTTTCTCACCGCCTGCATTGCTCATGGCTGGCATGATGTCAGAGCCAAGCCCCGCTGGCAAAGTGTGGTAGCAACGGCCTCATGATCAAGGAGCATGCATGCCTTGGCCCCGAGGCCACCTTCGAAGCGGGGCGCTCCCTCGCCGCGATTCTGCGAGCTGGAGATGTCATTGGCCTCATCGGTGACCTCGGTGCAGGCAAGACCCTGCTCACCCAAGGAGTGGCAGCAGGGCTGGGCGTTCCGGAGTCGGTGCGCGTAACGAGCCCAACGTTCTCGCTTATCAACGAATATGCCGGGGGCCGGCTGCCGATGGTGCACGTGGATCTGTATCGCATTGAAGCGGAGGCGGAGCTTGAGCACATTGGCTTCGAGGAAATCCTAGACAATTCTGGGGTCTCGTCTGTGGAGTGGTGTGAGAAGTTCCCAGTCTTGCCCGAGGACCACTTGATGGTGACCATCGGGATTGCCGGGGAGGGCAGCCGCATACTCAGCGCGAACGGGACCGGGCCCCGAAGCACTGCGATAGCGAGTGCGTGGGCATCTGCCCTCGGCTCTACGACTCGTTAATTCGCGCCTTGGCGTCGGGCGACGTATTGCGATTGACGAGCAGCACTGCGCTTATTGCCATCGCGAGACTCATGAGCAGGGCTCCGTAGATCTGTATCGACACCATAGGGCCTCCAAACTGCGGCTCGGAGAGCAGCTTGAGCAGCGGCCACCAAAGGTAGAGCGTGACTGCAACCGAGACTCCGCCGTAGATTGTCGTGATGAGCTTGTATCTGGGGGACATGCGAATTAGCTCGAAGGCAGCTGTGAGTTGCAGGGCTGCGAGGCCGATGCTCCACCACGGAGAGTGAATGCCAGGGGCGGAGAGTGAGGAGAGCTTCAACATCTCCAAACCCATGAACTTGGAATCGATGAAGAGCACCGCGCCAAGACTGGTCGCCAGCGATAGGCTGCCAGTGGCGAGAAGCAGCCAACCTAGAGCCGTGAGACCGGTGTCGGGGGCGCGTCTAGTGATCTCTTGCTCGTCGAGCAGTATGGAGAAGTTACGGTCAGTGAAAAAGTTGCGGAGAATTAGAGGCCAGACGAGAAGCAAGTAGCCAAGCACACCCACGCTCGCAAAGATGCTGAGGTGCAGGGTGCCCATTTCCATGATCATCTGCAACATGAGGACGGCCGAGGCGATGATGGCGGACGTCATGCCGAAATTGAAATAGCGAGCCGCACTGTGACTAGCATGTTCGGCACCAACCCCCGTGCAGCCTGCCAACCCTGCTTTCGCGTGAAAGATCGAGCGAACGAAGAGCATGCCGATGACGCCGAGCCAGAGGAAGGAGGGCACATCGCTGAGGCGGAAGAATGGAGACTGATAGATCGTGACGATCACCAGGCCGCTGGTCATCGCTCCGAGTATTCCGAAGATTGTCATCAGGACGGCGGCTGATTCGAAGCCCATGTCTTCGGCTCTATCGAGGTCTGCTCCAAGGTTCCGGAATCGGGGTGCTGCGAGTACTACCGCCAGTGCAATCGGCCATGCTGCAAGAACGGTGAGCAAGTAGAGCCCAGTCTTCGTCGGCATCGCGTCACCGAGTAGTAGGAAGACGGCGACGCTCTGAGCTAGTGCAACGCCGATATAGATTCTGACCTGATGCAGGGGGCCTTTGGGGTGGCCGTAGAGCAGGGCTCTGCCAGCACTGCGATGGAAGGCCGAACGCACCACCGAGAGGATAGCGACCATGAGCAATTGCATCCGGCCGTCGCCCCCAGCGGGGGCTAACATCGGCAGCATAGTGAGCAGAGCACCGTAGGCGAGAAAGACAGCCCCACTCAGCTGCATGAGGAGACCTAGGCCCGTGAGCCCTCGGTCGGCGGGCATGTTGGCCCCCGCGAGCGGGGCGATGTTCGATTCGGCGTTTTCCATAGAGGCATTCATCTGCGAGCAGTAGTCCAACGACTAAACCTACCTCATAGAGGGCATGGGCACGTGCCCGTCGCATGCTGATCCCGCCGAATTTCCCCACATGCCCGGCGTCAGAAATGACAGCAGAGTTAGTCCATTGCTTTTGCCTACATAGGCGACACTGAGCGCTTTCGGGGGGTTGCGAGCCAAGTCGATTTGGCCCGAGGTTCGCACTACACCGAACCGGGAGGACAGCAGACACATGCAGAATGCAACAGCACAGAAACTATCGACGAATCTAATCAGCGACCGTGACGAGCTCATCATCATGCACCTTGGGATGGCGCTAAAGATGGCGCGTAAGATGGCGCGACGCCTACCGAGCTCGGTCTCTCGGGATGATGTGGAGTCCGCGGCTCTACTCGGGCTAACCGAAGCCGCTACCCGTTACGACACGACGCGTCAGGAGCCATTCATGGCGTTCGCGGCCAAGCGTGTTCGCGGGGCGATTCTCGATCACCTGCGCAAGAACGACATTCTTAGTCGGCGCGCGCGCCAAGGGGCGAGACGCGTCGCTGAAGCTACCAGAGATTTGGAAGCTGAACTTGGACGCGCCCCCATCGATGCGGAAATAGCCGCAGCAATGGGAATGAGCGAAATGGCCTTCAATCGAGCGTACGCGAACATTCGCGAGGCTGCTGTGATTCATCTCGACGACCTTCGTGGAGAGCTCTCAGACGGGCATAGGACTGGAGCGAATGTTGGGGAGAGACAGCGCCGCAAGGCCGCCCTTATCACCGCCCTGGAGGTGCTAGACGAACGTGAGCAAATGGTGCTCTCCTGCTACTACCGCGAAGGATTGACCCTGCGAGAGATTGGAACTATTCTGGGCGTCACTGAATCTCGAGTGTGCCAGCTGCACACCCAGGCTCTATCGATGCTTCGCAACCGCCTCTCCTAAGCTACGCTCGATTTTTTTGGGGCCGAGTGCAGCCTGGTCCCTGGCGTGCAATGGTCTGTCGGACCACGGATTGCAACTCCGGTCCGCTGAGAATGACACCTGGTGGAGCGGGGCGATGACAGAGAGGCTCTGAGGGGACTATTCTCTGGATAGTTCAATCGCCATGTCTACCAAAGATACCGCCCACACGTCCCTCGCTGAGACCCTCGCAGAGCTTGCGCCCGATCCCAAGTCGTCGGTGGCGCCCGAAGTTCAGAAAGCCGTCCAGCTCGCGCGCCTCTTGCAAATCCGGGGATCCCATTTGCAGACGCCTCAAGAGCGTCGGCAGCAGCGCGAGCTCGAACGCATGATGGAAGGGCTGGGCGATCGGGCGACGCTTATGCAGCTCACCGATCAGGCATTTCGTTCCACAACACCCAAGCGTGTCGCGGACCAGCTCATTCACATCCTAGATGTGCAGGGCATACCCCGGTTCTTCTCCGTCCTCGACCGGGCCATGCTCAAGGGCTTTCAGTCGTTTGGTGGACACTTGCCGGGTGTCAGCATTCCGATGGTCAAGGGCAAGATGCGCGAGGAGACGGCGAACGTTGTCTTGCCCGCGGAGAGCGAGCTTCTTGTCAAACATCTGCAGAGTCGCCGAGACGGCGGACTACGCATGAACGTCAACTATCTTGGGGAGGCTCTATTGGGCGAGGAGGATGCTCGCGCCAGGCTCAAGACCTATCTGGCGGCGCTCCAGTTGGCGGAGATCGATTGCATCAGCGTGAAGATCTCTACGGTGTATTCGCAAATCTTCCCAATTGGACGAGACAAGGCGATACGCGTGCTCTCCGATCGCATGGAGCTACTGTATCGGGCATCTGCGCGCTCTGAGTTTGAACGTCCTGATGGCACCATCGTGCCCAAATTCGTCTATCTCGATATGGAGGAGTATCGAGACTTGGACATTACTTCGAGAGTCTTCATGCAAACTCTCGAACGTCCTGGCCTAGAGAGCGTCAATGCCGGTATCGCATTGCAGGCGTACTTGCCTGACAGCTTCGAGGTCCTTAATGAAATTACTGAGTGGTCCAAAGAGCGCATGGCGAGGGGCGGGGCGCCTGTGACGGTTCGTATCGTCAAAGGGGCAAACATGGAGTCGGAGAAGGTCGAGGCCTCCATCGAGGGCTGGCCACAAGCTCCATATCGGACGAAGGCCGAGACGGATGCCAACTACAAGCGCATGCTCGAATATGCTCTCACCCCCTGCAATGTGGAGGCTGTGCGCATCGGGGTGGCGTCTCACAATCTCTTCGACGTCTCCTATGGTCTCGTACTCGCCAATTCAAACGGAGTTGTAGACAAGGTTCAATTCGAAATGCTTGAGGGCATTGCGAATCATCAGCGTCGCGCCCTGCATGAGCTTGTTGACAACGTTCTCCTATACGCGCCTGCGACTCGCAAGGAGGATTTTGTAAACGCCATTGGCTATCTCATTCGTCGACTCGACGAAAATACCGGCCCGGAGAACTTCCTCAGGCACGCCTTCTCTCTCGAAGTGGGGAGCGATGTTTGGAACGGGCTCGAGTCCGATTTCGTTGAGAGTTTCGCGCTTGTTGAGGACACACTGACGCTTCCCAGGCGCACGCAAGATAGGCGGAGCGATGTCGCCGTGTGCCGCGACGCGCTCTTGCGGACCTCTGAGTTTTGCAACGAGGCCGATACCGACTTCTCTCTGGCTCATAACGTTGAGTGGGCCAAAGCAATTATCGCGCGTTGGAAGCCTCGATACGGCGATGATGCAGCTGAGATTCCCCTGGTCATAGCTGGCCACGACTCGCACAACTCAGATGCAGCAAAGCCGTGCTTCGACCCGTCGAGGCCTGGTGTTGTCGTAGGACGCTACAGCCAAGCAACCGAAGATGAAATCGATCAGGCGCTCGACTGCGCTCGCCGTGATCCGTCGAATTGGCACCAGCTTGGGGAGGTGAAACGAGGAGATATTCTCTCAAAGGTTGCGCAAGAGCTGCGAGTAGGTCGCGGGGATCTCATGGGCGCCGCGCTGGTCGACGGGGGCAAGATTCTCACCGAGAGCGATCCGGAAATTAGTGAAGCCATCGACTTTGTCGAGTACTACGCGGCGAGTGCACGCGAGTTTCGAGCGATGGAGTCGGTGAAGACCGAGCCTGCGGGCGTTGTCGTCGTTGTTCCTCCGTGGAATTTTCCCGTGGCGATTCCGTGCGGTGGGGTGGCCGCCGCGTTGGCCGCCGGCAATACAGTCATACTCAAACCCGCTTCTCACACTGTGTTGGTGGCGTACGAGCTGTGCAAGTGTTTCTGGCGTGCCGGCGTTCCGAAGGAGGCACTGCAGTTCGTGCCGTGCTCTGGAGCCATTGGTGGCGCTAGGCTTGTTGCTTCAGAGATTGTCAATGTCGTGATTCTTACCGGCGGTACCGACACCGCGCTGCGAATGCTCGATGTGCGCCCCGAAATGAATCTCATCGCCGAAACCGGCGGCAAGAACGCAACCGTAGTCACAGCAATGAGTGACCGCGAACAGGCCATAAAGCACTGTGTTGGTTCTGCGTTTGGCCACGCCGGGCAGAAGTGCTCGGCAACATCGCTTCTGATCCTGGAGGCCGAAGTCTACGACGACCCAACCTTCAAACAAACGCTCTGCGATATGGTCAAGAGCATCGATGTCGGCTCTGCCTATGAGCTGAGCACCAAGATGGGCCCTGCAATCTATCCTCCCGATGGAGACCTTGAACGCGCGCAAAAGGAGTTGGAACAGGGAGAGTCCTGGGCGGTATTGCCAAAGCGC
The DNA here is from genome assembly GCA_024222395.1 of Myxococcales bacterium. Taxonomy (GTDB): domain Bacteria; phylum Myxococcota_A; class Polyangia; order Haliangiales; family Haliangiaceae; genus NORP324. The sequence goes on along the minus strand of JAAEPE010000714.1, from coordinate 3,617 downwards.
GTCGGCGATAATCCAAATCTGTGGAGCCCTGGAGTCAAGTGGGATGTGAGCGCGGGCAGCTACACTCACATGACTGAGTTTTTCGGTCCTGTGCTGGCGGTGATGCGCGCAGACGATCTCGAACACGCCATCGACCTCGTCAATCAAACTGGCTTTGGCCTCACATCAGGAATTGAGAGCCTAGACGAGCGAGAGCAGGCCATCTGGCGAGAGGGGATTCTCGCTGGCAATCTCTACATGAATCGGGGCACCACGGGCGCAATCGTCCTACGACAACCTTTTGGGGGGATGGGCAAGAGCGCATTCGGCCCGGGCATCAAGGCCGGCGGGCCAAACTACGTGGCTCAACTCATGTGCTTTGAGGATGCTGCGCAGGTGGAGGCGGGGGATCAATCCGTGTCCAACCCAGAGGTGGATAGGCTGCGAAAGGGAATCGTCAAGCGTTGCCGAGCCGCAGGCGCGGACGTCCAAGGTGTCGCCGCTGATGGGTTGCAGAAGGTGCTGCGGGCCATTGCGAGCTACGACGCAGCCTACGCCAGCGAGTTTGGCCAGGAGCACGACCACGTGCGATTGCTCGGCCAAGACAACGTTCGTCGCTACCTGCCTGTTCGGGCACAACGCATCCGCGTGCATCCAGACGACTCTGCGTTCGAGATTTTTGCTAGAGTGTGCGCCGCGCGCATCGCCGGATGTCGCATCACCGTCAGCGCACCACACCATCTCGAGTCACCTATCCTCTCCCTCTTGGATGTCATGACCGACACTTGGGGAGGGGCGCTAGAGTTTGTGGAAGAGAGCGATGAGGAGCTTGCGGAGGTCATTTCCACAGCTCAAACCGATCGGGTGCGTTATGCCAGCGCAGAACGGGTTCCCGAGCTAGTACTTCGGTCCACAGGCGGCACGGGTATCTTCATTGCCCACTCACCAGTCTTGTGCGAGGGGCGTATCGAGCTCTTGCAGTACATGATGGAGCAGAGCATCAGCCACGACTACCACCGCTACGGCAACCTGGGCACAAGGGTCGCGGAGGAGCGTAGCCCGGTTCTCTAGAAGGAGACGATGACCGCCGCTAGTGCGTGCATCAGGGAGATAGGTTTCCATGCTCGATATCCACAGTTGTTTGAGGCTCTACTGCAGGGGACTGGCTTGTTGGAGGAGGCCAAAGGACGGTGGTAGCCCCATCAGTACTTCGTGCCCAGCCTCTCTGCCCGAGACCAACAACACAGCGATCGAGCTCCACGTGGATGCGACTTCCTGAGCAACATCGATGCCGCTAACGCCGGGCATATTGACATCGGTTAGCACGACATCGATTTGCACACCAGACTCTTTTAGTGCCTCAAGGGCCTCGATGCCACTTGTCGCCTTCTGCACCTTGAAACACAAGCTCGAATATTCTCGTGGTGGCAGTAAGCACCATCTCGTCATCATCTACGGCGAGTATGCGAGGCGTTGTCCGGCACATGCTCCGACCTGCCAAGCTCCGCTTCCACCGCCTCTGTTCGTTCCTTCCAGCCGGTCTGCAAGGTCTTGGGAAGACGCTCAAGACTGCTCTTGGATGGTTTCATGTTGCCCATTCGCCGGAGAAGTTCCTCGCCCGTGGCCGGCGTTATCTGCGCGACCAACCAGGCCGCCTGCTTGGCTGCCATGGGAGTCCACCGCCCGTCTATCCATGCCCATGGTTCGGTCTAGACCGCCGAGCGTAAACAATGATCGGTCTGATGGTCCTGCTTTTCCGATTGCAGTGTTGCTCATTTCGTCATTTGCCCCGGCAAAATCCTCATTCGCGCCTTGCACTCGAGAAATCAGAACTCACCATCCTCGGTCATTCTTTTCGCTCGACGGTCTAGGGCTTCCGCATCGACCTCCGCTCGTGACAACTCCTCAGCTAGAAGCTCGCGCTCCAAGCCCATAACGCGCTCGTGCAGAGCCTCCTCAAACGCCCCAAAGTCTGCTACCGGCTTCTGTTGCTTGCGACGTTCGTCCATGAAGCCATTCAAGCTAGCAAGCGCGCTGTTGGGCGAGTAGCTCGAATTTGGAACAGAGGTAAGGTGAAGCCGCTTTGCCTTGTATGCCATGCCCCTACTAACTCGCGGCAACAGACCGATAATTCCCGAAAACCCGAAAAAGAGCTGTCACAGCCAGATCTGCACCCTAACCTTTGACGCTTTGGCGTCAACCAGCCTGAATCTCTCACCGAAGGTGATCGATTCAGGCTAGGAGACAACAATCGCAGCACCGTAGGGAACGCTACAGAGCTAAGCAATTGAAATGATGTGACTTGCGAGAACTCGATCGCCTTGTTACCAGGGGCTGAGCGCTTGTTCGCTGTAGGCCGGGAAGATAAAGTCGCCGCTCCTATGAGCCCCAAGACCAGCACCGATCGACTGATGACTCTCGCCGAGCTTTCTACGTACCTTCACATGGGCCGCAATACCGTGCTCAAGCTGGTTGATGACAAGAAGATTCCAGGCCTACAAATCGAAGGCGAGTGGCGCTTCCGCGTCGTTGACATCGACAAGTGGCTGGCCGAGCAGCTCGAGAGTGAGTACGACGATTTCGAAGATGTTATCGACGGAATGGAATTGCCGCTCGGTGATCTAATGCCGCAAGAGGCGATCATACACGATATGCGCGCTCCTGATTCGCTTGGCGCTATCGAAGAACTCGCAGCTCGCGCCTACAACGAGAAGTGGCTCAACGACAAACCATGGTTCATCGGCTCTCTGGTCGAGCGAGAGACGTTGGCTTCAACGGCCATGGAAGGTGGCATCGCCTTCCTTCACACGCGCTCTCGCGACACGAGCAAGCTAAAGCGTCCCTTCGTCGTCTGTGGTCGTTCCTACGACGGCATCGACTTTGGTGCACCGGACGGCAAGCCGACGTTCATCTTCTTCTTGCTCGGTCTCAAATACGACAAGCTTCACCTACCCATTCTCGGGCGTCTCGCACGGTTGACGATGCGTCACCCGACAATCGTGTCCAGGCTGCGCGCGACCACGTCTCCCATCAAGATGCGCGCGACCCTGCTGAAACTCGATGCAGAAGAACTCTCAGCGACTAGCATTCCCAAAGTCGCCCAGCGCGCCCCGGCTCAGAAAGGATTCGATCCCAAAGAGCGCCTTCGACAGATCATGAAGCTCAACGCCAAACGTCTTCATGAGCAAAAGAAGGAAGGAGAGTTTCAGGCGAAGGAAGCCAAGAAGGAAGCATCTCGTGTGAAGCGAGAAGAAACTCGCAAAGCCAAAGCCGAAGCCGCCAAAGAGGCTCGTGCGATCAAGAAGGCTGCGAAGGAGCTCGAGAAGGCTGCCGCTGCCGCTGCCAAGAAGGAGGCCGCCGCCGCTAGAAAGCCCACTGTGAGGAAGGCCGCCGCCGCAAAGAAACCTGCGGTCAAGAAGGCGGCTGCAACGAAGAAGCCCGCTGCGAAGAAGGCGGCTACGACGAAGAAGCCTGCAGCCAAGAAGGCCGTCGCAAAGAAGCCCGCGGTCAAGAAGGCGGCCGCAACTAAGAAGCCCGCAACTAAGAAGCCCGCAACTAAGAAGCCCGCAACTAAGAAGCCCGCAACTAAGAAGCCCGCAACTAAGAAGCCCGCAACTAAGAAGCCCGCAACTAAGAAG
>JAAEPE010000713.1 GCA_024222395.1 Myxococcales bacterium | reverse complement strand
GAGGAGTGGGAGACCGGGCGACGCTATCTACCCGAGGATGCGGGGTGAACCACTTTTACAGAGACAATGTTGCTTTATCTCGGTAACGGCCACTCTTGACTCGGTCAATTAGATCACCGATGCGTTCATCGAACGATGCTCCGTACTCCGAGCCAGAGATTCCATCCACACCCACCGCGCCATCTTTGCCATCTTTGCGAGTTCGTCTGAAGGCCTCGACTAATCACTCCAGATCCAGGTGATGGGAGACGTCCATCGCCATATCGGGAGCGTTCTTCGCTACTTCTGCTATCCGTTGTTCTTTCGTTGAGACTGATTTCGAGCCTGACATATCGATGGTCTTTCCTTTCAACAGTTTCCGAATCCGACACTCCCTTCCCTCCACCGGGTCCCATGGGTTGGTTCCCCCGCTTCATTAGTACTATGGAGTGCTCCGAGTCGCCGACGCCCATCTTGCTTCGCCTCGTTCTCCTTCGGCTCTGCAATACCAATCCTGCACACATTCTTCGCTCCCTAGGCGGCTGCGTGCTGCCACCTAAGGCCTGGAGACTTTGATCAAACGAGGCCCCACATCCCCGCTCTTTGTTTGCGAATTGGAAACGCCTACGCTTCCCAGGTTCCCTGATTGCCCTTATCCCATCGCCCTGCTCACCGTCCCCGATAGGATCGCCGATAGAGTCTTCTTCATCGCCGGGGCTACAAATGCGCCACGGCTGGGGAAGGCACAGTAGCGATGCCAGCTCTCTCTGCGATAAACTCGCAGAACGAAACGCAATAAGTGACCTACGGCCAGATAGGCTTCGCTTCGGCTTTGCCATCTATCATGACGAAGCAGATGTGTTGGCGCTGGCGGATGCCCTCGACGCAATAGCGGCGGGGTGATTGCACCCCGCAGTCTAAACATCCAATGCCCCGAGGCATCGGAAGATTTCGCTACTGCCTACGGAAGTTGAAGTTGCAGATTTGCGCCATCGCCAAGCCCGGAATCTGCTGGGCAAGAGAGCGCCACGCTTTGTCCCTCAGATTCGGTTACAGTGCACGTTGCCTTAAGCTCTGCATCATCCTTCGATACGACTTCCATCGTATCGCCTTCGCCCGCAGTGGCCCCAGCTGGCAGAGTGAACTTAACGGTTGCACTGGCGGCGCCAGTAACATTCGCCACGACGTCGCCAGCCTTGATGCGACCGCCAGCCTCAACGCGGGCGTCAACCACGCCAGCGATTGGTGCTCGGACAATGAACGCATCGCGCTTCTCGTTCGCTAGTTGAATGTCCAGCTTCTTGCGCGCAACGTTTGATTCAATCTCAGCGATTCTGCCGGCGCTCTTGCCCTCAGCTGCCACAAGCCGGATTTCGTAGCTGGCTAGGCTCTTGTTGTGTCGGTCGACAACGTTGTCGGCGCGCTCGAAGCCGACGAGCTTCACAATTTCGTCGCCCTCGGCAACATCGCTACTTGCCGCAAGTACCCAGCTCACGACTCCGCTTCGTGGCGCAGACACGTCTGCGGTTGGTACCTCACTTACCGCAAGCTTG
>JAAEPE010000712.1 GCA_024222395.1 Myxococcales bacterium | reverse complement strand
GTGGAACTCGAATCCGACATGGGGCAGGCTGAGAATCCAAGCCGAACTGGCCAAGCTCGGGATTAACGTGAGTGCATCGACAGTCGGCAACTACAAGCCGAAACGTCGACAGCCACCGTCGCAGAGTTGGTGAAGCATACCAAGGCGCTTTTCTGAAACGCAGCTTTGTGTGTCCTATGCCTGTGCGTCACGTTTCGCAAGCCGGGCAATCTGCGCGAGCCATTGCTCGCGCTGTGCCGGTTTTGAAGACCGCACGTTGTAGAGCCGGTGAAATCGCGTCTTGATTCCGCAAAAGCCCAGGGTCGCGCGCCCGAGCGTGCTTTCCAGGCTGCGGCGGTGGAAGAGCCGATACCACCAGGCGGGGCTATCCATCGTCGCAATCACGAGAGCTCTCCGGCCCTTGAGCAATTTGACTGGCATGCCCTTGTCGTATTTGAAAGCCCAGCCGGGCAAGAGCACTCGATCGAAGAAGCCTTTGAGAAGCGCAGGTGAGTCTCCCCACCACAGCGGTGTGACGATCACCAGTTGCTCACACCACTCGATCGAGTCCTTTGCTTCCTCGAGTGCAGGTTCGAGTGACTGCGCTCCCCCGAAGCCATCGCGAAGCACCGGGTCAAAGTCCATCTCCCCCAGGCGAAGCACTCGCACTTCGGCGCCAGCGCTCTCTGCAGCCTCTGCGTATTGGGTGGCCAGCGCGCTACATAGGCTGGCAGAGCGAGGGTGGCCGAGAATGACGAGAATACGACGTTTCATAGATTCAAAGTAGTCTTCACACGCCATCCAGAAAACCGCATTCTCTCGATACTTAGTATGCAAATATGCATAGTGCACAGGGAGAGCGTGAGATGAACGAGAACTGGGACCTATTGAGAGACTTCCTCGCGCTCTGCCGCGAGGGCAGCGTTACCCGAGCAGCAAAGGTATTGGGAGTGCGCCAATCGACAGTGAGCCGCAGGCTTATCGAACTCGAAGAGGCACTCGGAGTGCAGCTATTCTTTCGAGTCTCGAGCGGGGTTGAGCCCACCGAGGCCGCCCTAGCCCTGGTGCCCGATGCGGAGATGGCGGAGCAGAGCATTGCAAGTCTGCGCAGGACAGCTCTTGGAGAGAGCGACGAAGTCCGGGGGCTTGTGCGCGTAGCGACGTCTCCCGGCCTCGCCCAGCGAGCCATTCTCCCGACACTGTCAGAACTTTACCAAGCCCACCCTGGGCTTCGAATCGACATCATCACCGGCCTGCGCACCCTCGACCTAAGCCGTAGCGAAGCGGACATCGCACTGCGCTTTGTGAAGCCAAGCTCTGGCGATCTGATTGCCAAACCCGTCGCAGACCTGCATCTCGCAGTGCTCGCCCATCGCGACTATCGCAAGAAGCGCCGCACCAAGAAGGTAAAGAAGCTCGATTGGATTGGGCTTGATTCCCACTTGGCTCTGGCCTCAGAATTCGCTTGGATGCAGAGGCACGTCCCGGTTCAGCCTCGCTTTCTGACGAATGACTACACCTTGCAATTGGAAGCCATACGCCATGGCCTCGGCGTCGCGCTTCTTCCCCGGAGTCTCTGCAACACCCTCCCAGAGCTCGTCGAAGTGTCGCTCGACTTACCGATGCCACCACCCATGCGTCTGTGGCTCGTCATGCACCGCAACCTGCGCCTCGTCTCAAAGTTCTCGGCGGTGTGGAGTTTTCTCCAAGCCAAGTGCGCCACTCTCAGCGCCAAGCCCGGCTAGGCCGTCCAGCTAGCACCCCTCGCCACCCTCATTGGGTAGCGGAAACCAACGAAGGGATTCGAAGTGCACGCCGACATCGAGCGGGTCGCAGCAGCCCGATGTCTCCGTCGGCATTTTGTCGGCCAAGACTTGGGCGCGCTCAAGGTAACCCACGAGTGCGGACTGATCGGTCTTGACGTGGCTATGCGGAAAGGCAACGCCATCGGCTCGGAACTCGACGTCGCGCAATCGCATATTCGCCCGATGCTCCCAATCCTTGTGCTGCCAAAGCCCCGTGTCGGCAGCGAAACGATACAGCGAGAGGAACTTCCACCCCTGCCTTGCAACAAAGTCCACCGCCTAGCCTCCCGTACTTGCCGAACGAACGGAAAAAACTTTCGACAACGCCGAGGACGTTGCGCGATGGTACTTGAAGTGGGATCTCGGGCTTCCAGATCGCGGCGACTTAGACGGTTGGAAGGTCGTTGCCGATACTTGAATATCGCAGCGCAGATGCCCGCTCTTTCTGCTTCTGCTCGATGTGCGTGAACGAGACAGCGTTGTAGAGTACGCGGCGTAAAGCGTTGTGCTCCATTGCCGTCTCTCTGTTCGTTCCCTTGCCAGGAGTGTCGAAGCTCCTCGTTGGCTCGAAGAGTAGCCAAGACAAGGGCGTCCTCTCCGTTGACGATGACCGCTCATCGGCCTCCAGAGTGGCAAACAACCTCTTTAGAGCTAGTTCTCGCTGGCTTGCTGCTCTTGCAGCTTCGCCTTTTCTTCTGCGGTAAGAAATCTACCGTCGATCTCGAATTCCTCACCGTCAACCGCAACGCGGAATGCCTTCACAGTGGGCCAGTTCACCGGCTCATCAAAAATTGCGATTAGATTTGGCATTGTCTCGCCCGGATTCACGGTGTGCGCTTCTCGAAACATGAGGTCAAAGCCTTTGGAGCCTTTCAGCTCGTTCCTTAAATGGGATGCAACGTCCTCGATACTCATGGAACTGAATTCGTGACCGTCTAGGTCCACCAAAGTGATGGCAGAACTAGCAGTGTAAACCGTCTTGTCGCCGCGATTAATCAGAGCCACTTGAAAGATGGACAGATCCTGCTTGTCGAAAAGCCCCATGAAATATTCATAGGC
>JAAEPE010000711.1 GCA_024222395.1 Myxococcales bacterium | reverse complement strand
TTGAAGTGCTTCCACATGGAAAATGACAAGCATGGCTACACGTTTGACCACATAGTCGAGACGGACGGTATCAGCATCAGCATCTTGCTGTGCGCAAGGAGTTCGTGGGCAAGAAGGTGAGGAAACCGAGGGTAGGGCCACTCCCGCCCGAGCAGTACATCGATGAGCTGACCGACTACAGCCAGGTAGCCCGACAAGAAGCTGGTTTCTATCGACCCGAACATGAGCGACCTCCTGTACTGCGTCGATAGTCCAGACGCAGACAAGGCTATCTACCGCTACACGCAGGACACTCGTCGCAAAGAGACCTATGTCAAGAAGCACCGCGACTACCTACAAAAACGTAAGCACGAGGTGATAGACGGAAAATGTGTCGTCGAATGGGAGGCGGAGCTGAGCGCGTACAACAAGAAGACCACTCGGCTCGAATCCTTCAAGGATTATGTAAGAAAAAAGAACGAGATGAACGTGCGGCTGGCGCCCTTCTACGAGGACCACACCTTCCGCCGTATGAAGATGCTGTCTTTCATCGGGAGACAGCGTACAGAGGCGAAGATGATACGGGAGTTTCGAGCGAAGTTCGGAACCGGCGAGGCAACTGTGATTGCCATCGGGGACTGGGAGCAGAGGCAGCACCGCAAGTTCAAGGAGCCCGTCAAGGGCAAGGGGTTCAGG
>JAAEPE010000710.1 GCA_024222395.1 Myxococcales bacterium | reverse complement strand
GAGCAGTGCAAAGGAAGGATGAAACTCATCGCTATCATCCCCGCAGGAGAGACAAGCAACACCATATTGGCTCACATGGAGCAAAAGGAAACGAAGAGTTGCCCAATGGCAACGGGCCCACCAGACAACTCAATACTGTGAATGCAATTCAAGCGGTCGCCTCGGCGAGCGGAGGGGCAAACTCGTTCCAATATTCTGGGCAACGACAAATGATGCGAAAATAGCTTCAATTTGAGCAAATTGATCGACGTGGAGGCCAGATTCAAACAGGATATGGAAACATTGGAAGGCTTGGGTACCAAGGCGCAAATCAGAAACACAGGTTTATTCTACCTAGCCTCGCAAATTGAGATCAAGCCGAAGGGCCTCCAAGGCGATCACATCATCGACCAACGCGAGGAAGAGGATCCAATCGTGTCTCTCTTGCTCACCAAGAATGAGATTTGGCTGGGCATTGCCCCGGTTGGGGAGCGCCTACAAATTCGCAATGTTGGAGAGGCGTATGATTGGGCATCTCTAGAAGACGCTCTTGCGGACTATCGCGAAGTGCCGGCACTTGCTGCTTCGCCGCGCAGAAACGAAATCGAGATTGCTGCCGAGGACGACGTCGTCTATCAGGACGTGATTACTGCCATGGACTACTCTATTGGTCGGGACTTCGTCAGTATCGGCTACCTGGATCCGCCTTCGCTTTCGGTTCGGTTCAAGGAGTAGCCGCGGCGCATTCATCTTCGTTGTGGGCGTGATTCACTGTTCAAACACGGGACGAGGCCTCCCGCACTAGAATGTCGTTTCGACGGCGCCTGCAAAGCTCATGAATCCGTTGTCCGAATCGTTATCCCAAACGGTGGTGTGAGAGAGTCCGACAAGGATCGACGTCGCTTTGTGCGCGAGTGGCACTCGGAGGCCGGCACCCAGGGTAGCTCCCACGGTTTTCTCTGGTTTGTCGAGAAACTGATCTTCGTCTCCTTCTCTCGTTACATCGACCTCCCTTGGATTGAGGGGAACACTGGCATAGCCACCAAGGCTAACGAAGGGCACAAGGTAGCGGTTTTCGTAGCCGAAGATCACTCCAACATCTGCACTGCCGTACGCCCCTGCTGCCGGTGAATATCCCCCACCTGTGCCGGCGATGACCGCCAAGTTTGGAGACTCGTGAGGACGATACTTGACGCCCGCGCGGGCCATGCCAATGGCCCGATTGGTGCCCACAGCGGAGCGCTCCGCAATCTGTGCGTAGCTTGAGTCGGCGACAAGCTCGAGGTCATCGGCCAGCCCGTGGCGAATGCCTATCGTTCCCGCGTAGATAGAAGGCCCAAAAAGTTCGCTACTGGTACTACCACTTGCTCGAACAGCAGTGGTGCCGTTGTCCACTGTCTGCGGACTCGTGAGCATGACAGGTCGGGCAGGTGGCGTGTAGATGTTGCGACTGCATGCCACAGTCAGGGGAACAATGATTGGCACGATCAGGACTGTTCTCATACTGTGCACCAAAGCATTTCGTGTGCCATAGGTTCCTTTGTGTATCTGGTTGAGAAGATAGAGGTTCGTGAACAAGAGGTCTCGAAGACGCTGACACATTTTCAACACCTGGTTGTTTTTGCCCAGTGCTGGTGATTCACAGAACCATGCGTACGACTGTGGCGACTATTGAGGCGAAGGAAACGTCGGTAGTGTTGCACCTGAACTGAACGGCAATTCAGCCTAGCCTCGAAATATCTTTGCATTCCATCCACTTCCAGCGTCCGAGGGCTCTGACGAGGATCTCTATGGAAGCGTAAGTGCGCGATTCGTGGGAACCCGTTCAGTCATCCGGTGTCGTACAATCGATATCCAGTTGGAGATGGGGATGCCGGCTGATTCCAGGTGAATGCACCCCTGGGCGCCTCGTCTACCTTCATGAGAACGAGACCTAATGAAACGACTCACTGTTTGTACCATCCTGTGTGTAGGCCTCGTGGTCCTTGCCGCTCCTCGGTTTGCTGAGGCCAAGGGTGCCATCTGCGAACACGTTCAAGGTGATCAGTTCACTGTCGACGGCATGGGAGATGACTGGGAGTCGTTCAAGCCCACGATCTATGGCAGTGGTCGCGACGCCAGGGTCGATCTGCATTGTGCCTATGACGATCAGAACCTCTATTTCCTCTTGAAGATCGCTGACGAGCGGCTGCTGCGAACCAAGAAAGCCAAAGCCAGAGCCGAAGACCGCATCACCGTCGAGCTCGGTGTCGCCAAAGGCAAACCAGTGCGAGTCACGTTTCTTCCGGGAAGCCTACGAGCCAAGGCCAAGCGAGTCTCCGTGCCTTCGTATGTGAGTCTCGAAGATTCGCTGCAAGACCGGGGCTTCTCTGTCGAAATCGCAATCCCGCTTCGCAAGTTTGCGGGCTGGTCTGCATCAGTCCCCTATCTCAGCGGCAAGGTCTTGTTCCATGATGCGGACCTGCCCAGCGATGGCAAAGCGCAGAGTGTCGT
>JAAEPE010000709.1 GCA_024222395.1 Myxococcales bacterium | reverse complement strand
GTGATCCAGGTTGAGACCGAACATTTCAAAAGGGTTAGTGTCGATCTATGTGGGCGTTTTGTGGGCACCAGTTGTGCTTAGTTATGCTCTGTGGGGATGATCTTGCAACGAGTGCCCCGGCAAGTTATTGATAAATAATTAATTTAAATTGTACTGCCATTCTCATAATGATGGGGTCCCCTGTTCAAATCAGGGCGTAGCCACCATTTTTTCAATGACTTATCATATAACCACCTCCCCTTAATTGTTTTGGGGTTACGCCGGGGTTACGGATGAGTTGGATCTTTACTGCTTCAATTAGAGCCGCTCCATTCGACAATCAATAGGCGCTAACGGACCATTTCGGTTGGTGCCCCCTCGCTTCTATCCCTCGTAGGCGAATCGGGTCTTCGTCTTGGATTCCGGATCGAGCCAGTTCTCCTTGAGTGCTTTGGAGTCCTGAAGCGCTGTGTAGAAGCCGTGGGCAGCAAGGCCCGTGAAGCCGTCAAAGGCGTTGTGCGGTTCGGCGGGAGGTTTCTTGCGCCATTTATTTCTTGGGTATCGAAAACTGAACTCCGCCACGACCGGCGTTTCATCATCGCCTTCACTCAGATCGTACCAGACAACGACGGCGCATTCCGCGTCAAACGACTTGGACAGTTCGACTTTCAAACCGGAATAAACCCGCTCGATTGCGACGAAATTTCTGACCAATTCGAGGCGCGACCCCGCGAGTGGTTGGCCTATGCGATTTTTCAAGTCGGGAAAGAGATCGATTAATACATCGACGTCCTTCGGAGCGTCGGCTTCGGCTTTACGTGAATAGCTGAAGAGATGGGTGAATCGTGGTTTGAGGTCCTCCTCAAACTTGGCGTCCTCGGCGATTACGACTCGCGATTGCACGAAATACCGGTCCCCATGACGGCACTTCAGCGTCAGGCTTGCCTTATCGTTTCGATTCCGAGTTCGCAAGACGTAGTTCTGCTCATTGTACAACCAGTGGTCCGGCAGATCCCAGAAGCGGACTTCCTGCTTCTTGTCGAACTCGAAATCGCCCCTGACCTCCAGTTCTGTTGTATCGCGAACCGCATCGCGGAATCTCTCGAGCGCGGTATCCACCGCATTGCCATCTCCGACGAATCTCTCGGCCTTGAGCATCATTTTATATTCCCGAGACGTAATAGGAATAATCGGTTCGATAGGTATCATTACGCAATCTCCTTTCCCTTGTCGCAAATTTAGGACCAAATCTATTACACCACAATCGGATCCCTTCGTAAGTTACATTTATTCCTCGCTCAGCCAACAAATCTTCAATATCACGGTGACAGAGATTGAATCTGTAGCAGAGCCATGCAGCATATTGGATTATTTCCAGAGGAAATCGATATCGCTTGTAAATGTTTGTTTTGTTCACCCGACAATTCTCGCCGAATTTAAGTTAACTTGTCAGTACCGTCTGCACATCACTTTTCGTTGGCTCTCCTAGCTCAGAGGTTTCTGGTCGTTCTCACAGCGTCGTACTGCAGACCGCTACTACCTTCGCCGCGGCCGATTCGCTTGCGCGTGCTGGACCAAACGAGCATACGCCCATCGAGCCAACGGGTTAGCTGAAACGTGCGGGTTACAATTATTCCACTTCGTGGCACCTCTTCTTCTTCAACACGCAAAGGCAAAGGGTTAGTCGCGTTGAGGACCCGGCCCTCGGGCTCAACCACGTCAATAGAACCGTCCGGCTGATGGCGCCGGACTTGACGCAGCTCAAGCTTCAGGTCAGGAGCCAGGACCGGCACAAACGGATGCCAGTGATCAGGCACAAAGCTCTGGAGCCGGTACACCAGTTCCGCATCACCAGCGTCGACTTCGATTTGCTGGAACGCGCCAGCCGCAAGCCGTTGCTGGTGTTGCTCATAGCGATCGATGGGCGTACCTATCTCGCTGGCCACTGTCCGCTCAATGCCCCAGACGACATTGGCCATCTCATCACGGATGAACGCGACTTCTTCGAGCGGCACTGACTCCTGGGTCTCAAGAAGGACGGGGGGAAGGAAGAACAGATTCTGGACACGCGAGGCAGCGCTTGGCTCAGCACTGAGATTAAACATCTGCCAACCTGATTGGTTCTCGCGATTTACCGACTCAACTGTCGTCTCTTCACCGAACGTGTCACGCACAACAAGCGAGTCGACCTCACAGATCGACCCCACCGGCAGGTCGACTGGGATCACGAACCAGTCGTTGCCATACGTGAGAGCGAACTCACTAAGGAGGAGTCGAGCCAAATCGGTGCGTCCTGTGGACAGACCACCAAACCGGACCGAGCTGTCCTCGACCTCCCAGAAACGATCTGCAGGCATTCCCCCGTAAGAGGCTGGTGTGGGAATGACCGTCCGAACGATCGGCTCTGGTCGGGCGACGCGTCTGGAATCACCGAGGTTGGGCCGGGACTCTGCGTGGAAGTGGTACCAGTCGAGTCGACCTCCGTGGTACTCGTCGGCCACCAGCACCGCACGGCCGTCCGGAAGGTTTGCTTGAACAGCGAAGCAATGCTCGAGTCGGTTCGACTTCCAAGCATCGGGGCCAGGGCCGGGTTCGACGATGAATGATTCATACCAATCCAAGAATTCATTTGCTGCTTCCAGGACTTTGTCAGCAGCAGCATCCACATCAGGTTCGTTTGGGAGTTCAGTCAGAGTTACCTTACGGCCCCGGGCGCGTCGAAGATCCTCGTAGAGCGCTCGACCATCGATTACCCGGTCGACGACAGAGCGACGCAATGCCTCGGTTTCTGGGTCATCCCCGACAAGGTCGCCCTCCTTGAAACCGTACTTGTTTAGGTATCGCCCACGGATGGTCGCTGCTAGATGTTTGCGCAGAATGCGAACGAAGTGCAGACCAGCATCGACTCGCAGTCGACCCGAGTCTCTCTCATCCCACACTGGCTGTGCTTCCACAAGTGTTTCGAGAGGCAGTACCGTATCGTCATGGTCCATTGCATCATCTGCAGGATTAGATTCAAGTGCTCCGGGTTGATAGCGGGAGATTCGGGCAGATTCGGTTCGTAATTTTGCCTGAATCGGTGAACCGGCATCTTCACCACGCAGCTCTCCAAACTGCCTCTGGCGCGCTATCAACCACAAAGGGTCAGCGATTTCGGCCCTCAGACCCGACCGAAGGTCGTGCGACTTTGGCAATGGTTCGAGTCGATTCCAAGTAGTGATTGACGCCATCAGCCGTCTCCATCCGTGCGGGTCAACTGCGACGCGTTCACCATCAGCTGAGAAAAATTGTACGACGGCACCTTATTCTCGAGGTTGAAGCTAAGGTACGTGGCTGGGAGGAAGCGTCCGACGGCCTCCGCGAAGTCGAGGTCAACAGCCCTTATCCGAGATAGCTCGCGAGCCTCGTGAACGCTGTCGATCAAATCGTCGAGACTCCAACCCTGCGAGCTCGGGTCAGGAGGAACGGCAAGCAGGATAGACTGTGGCGGTCGCGCCCCAGGTGCATCCAAGTGGAAGCCAACAGCAGTTGTCTCGGTAGCACTGGGGATGACATCGGACCATTGGTCCGCGATAAAACCTGCAAAGTCCCCGGCGAAGTCGGTCGCGTCGGGGGCATGCATGACCAGCGACATCGCGCCGACATGGAGTGGCGTGTTCTCGACCACCTTAAGCCCCACCCAGCGATCGTCAGGAATATGCGGGAGCTGTGCCACCTTAAACTGTGTAGCGTCGATGTCACCCTCTGCCATCTCAACCGCGGTTAGGACGTCGTATAACCTTTGAGCCCCGGGACGAACCAAACTGTGTTGTTGGATCCAAATCGTGGCCGCGAGAGGGTTGTCATCGACCAAGGATGTGACGCTCGCAAGTGAAGCCACGAGGTCATCTCGATGTGGTGTCGGGTCATCCGAAGTACCGTTAGGCAATCCAATCAATGGGAGCACAGGGAAATGTTCTCCGAAGACTGCTGCAATTCGTGTCATGTCGTGCTGTCGTCTAGCCCCAATCGAAGCGCTTGAGCGATCGAATTTATCCTCCGCGACTTCAAGGCCCTTCAGAACCTCGTCCACCGCAGCACGAACAGCCTCGAGCTGCCCTACCAACATTTCGCCACCACCAGGTTTCGGCACTGCGCCTCGAACACCTGCATCGGCCAGCTTGGTCAAGGTACGACGAATCCGATCAAGAGTGGCGTTGCTTCCAGTGGCCGGGAGTGCATTCCTGGCTTGCCTGAGTGAGGCAACCGCATGGTCTGCTCTACGCTTGATATCCGCGAGTCTCCGCTCGATATCCGCGAGATCGTGGTCCTTGTCGGAGATCCTTGAAGTCGCCGAGACAAAGTCGCTGGCCGAAGCTGGACGGCAACTCGAAACCAGTGAACCAAGCTTCGTAGCTAGTTCCATCAGATAGGCGAAGCCCTTCGCCTCACCGGTAGGTGGGTCGGCGGACAAACGAAGCTCAGTGGTGCCGGCGGGCAATCGGTCTTCGAGCACAGCCACTATGCGCTCTTCGAGCTCAGTTGCCCGTCCTCCACCGCCGCCCATGGCGGAGACGACGATCGACAGTGGCGACATCGATAGGCTCGAGACGCTCGTGCTGAGTTCGACCTCGGTCGGAGGACCACCGCCGTTGTCTACAACGGCCATAACTAAAATTACGTAATCTCCCGGATCTCCTAGCGCTTTTGCCAACCAGGCATTGAGCCTCGGCTCGGTTATCGACCGAGCGTCAATGGCTGGCCAGGCTGCCGGCTCGGTTGAGTCACTTAGCACAACGAGGAGCCGATGATGTACGCCGTGACCCGTACGTGGTGTTTTCACAATACCCACCTCTGGTATTCCAGTCTGGCGATCAATGGCGTCAAGCGCCGCACCGGACCGCTCAGCATTACCCAGAACAGCTTGATAAACGCTCTCCGAAACCAGAATATCACTCACTGCATCGAACGAGTCGACCAACCTTTTCAACTCATCAAGAACTGCCTGCCGATCCTCCGCACTATCGATACCTACTTCGTTCAACAGGCCCGCCCCATCGTCCTTGAATTTTCGGATTAACTTGACCCCATCCACGACATCACGCGCCGCAACAGCCTCAAGTGGCTCTGAATCGTCGAACCCGTCTGTCGACGTATCGAGCGGTGCAGCCCGACGGAACTCCAGGATGAACCGGGCTAGCCTCGGATCTCGTTCCCGGATACGGCGCTCGAACCGATACCCAAGTAATGCGCCAATGGGTTGGCCCTGACGCACACCCTCAAGCAGCTCTAATGCAAGAGCGACGCGATCAGAGCTCAAGTCGATTGCGAAGATCTCGGCATCTGAGTCACGATGACTCAAGTGACCACTGCGCAGGATTGACGCCGTCGTTGCGTGTGCGATCGATGGGGCATGCACGTAGCCGAGCGATGCGGGCTGATTGTTCGGACGAAGATCCTCGACCCACCCGTACCCGCCTAGATGGGTTCCTTCGTGGCCTCGAGACCGAAGATCGGCCAACCTGCGGCTCGCCAGCGAAGTGATCCACGCATCAAGGCGATGTGACGTTGTGTCGATTGTCTCGGCCGCAAGCCGATCGAGCTCCGCTGATGGTAAGCGCCTGAGCTTGTGGAGCGCCCGCCTGAACTCGGCGATATGACTCGTCGCAGGTACCTTGCTCAGCGCGACATTCTTCTGTCCTGCGATGTGGTTGGCGATCGTTTTTGCACCTGACACCTTATTTACGCGTTTCAGAGCAAGCTCCAGTGGCGTGTCGCCCTTGGCGAGCACAGATGCCTTGGGCACATTGGCCAGATGTTCGGCGCCCGTCTTGATGCTTACATCCGACACATGGATCTCGATCTCGGGAGGAAATCGCACCGGTGCCTCGATAGTGTTCTGCTTAAGCTCCTCGGCGACGATGAGGTCCCATGACGCTTTGCCGAACTCGAGTTGCGCGGAGTGACGGATTAATGCCTCCAGAATACTCGTGGCCGAGTCAGGAGAATCGACGAGCGACTTGAATCCGCCGGACAAATTAAGCTGTCGCAATACCCTCGCGATGTAGTTATCTTCAAGCTCGTCGGTTTCGCTCACGCCTCCAGCTTGTACCAGCGGGACATAGAGGGTTGTTGGGATCTCATCTATAGTGACGTCTACGAGCTTCGGGTGACCACCGATTCCCGCAATGCTCAGAATTAACTTGGCGATGGTCTCCTGGAAAAGGCCTAGATTATCGATGCCGAACACGTTCGACCGGATGACGCTCCCTACTGCTTCCCGGAACCGGAATGATTCGGAGCGCGGAGAAAATCGCAATAGCTCAACGAGGGTCTCATCAGGGGCGTTGCTTGTGTCCAGCTGAGGCATGTCGTTCGAGGCATTGAGCCAGACAGAGCGCAGGGGACTCACTCGGTCAACCAACTGTTGTTCGAGTCCAGTCCGCAGCGGCTTCCACCGCTGTGGGGCCATTACAGGCAGCACGCCGTATGGCTGGCGCCCGACTCTCATAGTCGGGAACGGACCCCGCGCCCGGACGTGATCACTGAAGTGTTCTCGCACATTCTCGATCGTGGCATCGTCGACGATGGGGCTCATCATTTGTCCGAGGAAGTACCCCCATGTTGGGGCCCAGAGAGCGTTGTTCATCGCTCGTGCCATCTGATTTGACTGATTATTAGCGCCCGGCACGCCGTCAAAGGACTCGTTATTGGGCAAACCGAACGAGTTGGCCAAGAACCGCGAACCGCTGTTGTTGGCTACTGTATGGTCGCCCGTTGGGTCGAGCAGTCCAGGATCGACGAACGGGTCCGTGGTCGCTCCTTCGGCTTCATCAGTTATGTTGGTGGGTGTTCCGACCGGCATGAACGAGAGACCGTGCGTAAACGCGTGGGCATCGAATTGACGCTCGAGCGCTGCTGCCGCATCGAGTGGGCCCTGGGTCCAATCAACGCCGACTACCATCAACAAGTCGAAACCCTGGTCTAGCGTGCCGCTCGTTAGGTCGGCGCTACTGATAGTGATTGCCATCCCCACCTTTACTGCGCTTTCGTAGTCAACGAGCCACTGCATGCCCTCGTCGAAAAGGAGATCCTCCTGCACTGGTGGTGGCTCGGCCGTTGGATCATCGGACTCGTCCAAGTCCGGCGTGGGGCCCATTGCCAGTCCGTCAGTGACGGGTGCCGTCCATTTGCGAACAACCTCACTTCCTGTGCGATACCCTAGCACCAGCCAGCGCTCCGGCAAGAGCTGCGCGCGTGCCGCTCGTGTCCACGATTGAGGCCGCCCGGGAACCTCGGGGAACACGGGAACATCCAGGCCGAGGTCGTCAACGTTTGTCGGTGTCATAGCTTCAACGATCCACCTCGCTCGAGTCGGCTTGAATGAGCGGGCTAGATTCCGCCAGAGCGCTGCGTCGTTTGCAACATCGTCGGACGCCCACCGTTTCTCCCAGTAGTGGGTAGCAGCAATACGCTCCTGCTCGGTCAGTTCGGGTTCGTGTCCGTCCTGATGGATAGTGTCAGGGAAAATACGGACCCTCAACACCGAGTTATCCCCGTTGTATCTGGTCTCCAGGCGGACCGGCAGCATTGTGACCGGCAACTGACCCGACAGACCCCTGATCGACTTCTCGAAGGCCGGCGGTGACGAAACGGAATTACGGAGCCGATCGATCAATTTCTGTAGATTGGCTCTCTTCTTTAGCAGGGTTTTGCGGTTGTCGTTCAAGTCTCTCAGTCGCCGCTCGGCGGCATTGACACGGCTCGCACGAACACCCGCCCGCCGCAGTGAAGCAATCTCGGCGCGTGCTTCCTTCTGACGCTGGGCATTTTCAACAAAGGCTCGTTCTGTGGCCGCAACATTCTCACGAGCCGTCTTCAGGCGGGTAAGGTCGACCGGCATCAGTCCGTCCCCCGTATTCCGGCGAGGAGTTCCTCGGTGTGGGCGGCTGCCCTGAAAGGGCGCTGGAATGTGATAGCTGCCATGTGAGCTGCGTTGTGGGCCCAACGTGCCTTAGGGCCGCTGGAACCAGCTAAATGACGGTTGATGCTCTCATCGAGCGCGCCGAGCGATAATAATTCGCCGGGATTGACGCCGACGTGACTCCAAGTGAGGTCAGACCAGGTCGGAGGTGCGCCGGCTCCAGCACCCTCAGGGACGTCGAGACCAAACCTCGGTTCGGACGGCTGTTCCTGGATTACAAAGAAGAAACCCGGGTCCGGCTCGATCGTCTCTATGTTCAAATCAAACCCAGCGAAGGTGATATCGGGATCCAATCGACCAGCGAAGACTGGCATGTGGATATTGCGGTTATCCAGGAGATTGGGCAGTTTCTTGTCGTTAGTCGCAGGGGTTGCGAAGATGACCGAGTTTGGATAACGCCGTAGCAGGTCACCCCGAATGAGTAACACGATCGAGCCGCCGGGTGTGCTCTGGCTGTTACGCCCCAGTCGGCGCTTGCTGCGAAAATTATGGATGGGACCGATGTCGTCCGCATCCACGCGACCCCAGAATGAGTGGAATACTGTGGCTCGACGGTCAACAGGGAATGCGCGCCAACGGAGTTCACGATTCATCTCGTGGTTGGCGCCGACGAGGAACGCCTCGACGAACTTGAGGTTGGTCTCGACCAATGTCATGGCATTGGCAGGGATGAGCCCAACGCCAGGGAGGAACCGATCCGGGTCGTGCAGCGCCAGCGCTCTAAAAAGGGGTTCGTTGAGCCGTGGTGCGACCATGATTGGGGTCAGGTTGTCGGCCTGCCGAAATCGTTGGCCAATGTCGACATCGCGCAGGTGTTGGTCGCCAACGGAAAGCCGGGTGCCAACACGACCAACAATTGTCAACTTGGGATTGATTACCTCTATCAACGTGTCACCGACGCTGCCCAAATCGAAGGCATCCAGAACCGGTGCCTCGAATGAGGCAACTTTGGCCTCAGTGAATCGCTCGAACGCGTTGACAAACTCAGTGATCACCAACGGGATCGTCACCGGTGGGTCGATGGTGATTGAAGGTTTACCGCTTGGGATCGGCTGAAATAACTCCGGAGTGCTGATGCCTGTGCTGTCACCGAGGTCCACCATGGGCCCCGATCCGTCCGGATCAAACATTCCGAGCGGCAGCCGTCCCAGCTCAGCGGCAATCAAGTCCGGACCACCGCGGCGCACGACCCCTGGGTCCATCCTAGCGATATCGCGGGTACTTTCATCAGCCCGCCGAGATCGCAAAATGTTCCGAGTGTGGAGTTCGAGGGCATCGACCGGGGCGGTGCCTTTGCCAATGATGAACCCCACCGCGGTGCGATTGGCTCGGCGACGCTCGATAATCTGGGTCGCGGTGCCGATCACCGATCCCTCGTCTCCCAACGCTTTAACCACACGTGCTAGCTGGCGGTCGACCAAGATGCCCGTAATTGCGATGTCTGGGCGGAGCTGTAATTTTCCCACCGGCTTGGCCTTGAGTTCGCTGGCCGAACTCACTACTGCTTTAATGGCAGTCTCGGGCACCGTCCCTTTTAATCCAAGCGGCTCCAGGTCGACCTGGCCACCTCTGGCTCTGGGTAAGCGATCGATCAAATTTGTTGATGCCAGCCCGTCGAGTGTTATTGACAGGTCGATCTTGAATTCCCCGCGGGCAAGCTTAGTGACAACCCCTGTGGAAGCCACGCTGCCATCGCCGGAGACAGCAGCATTGTTCAAGCGTGCGGCTCGCTTCAGGACCGAATTCTGCGGCGAAGCCATGCGGCGGAAGCTTGAATCTGCCAACTCGCTTGGCAAGAGACTGCTGGCGACGACAAATCGCAGGACATGGTCGCCCAGCATCGTCCTCGCGTGCATCGGCGTCGTAATTGAGAACAATTCGGTCTCGGACAGGGGAGTGAAGTGACGAACCATCAGCCTTTCGGTCACTTTGTCCATCAGTCGTGCGACGTTGAGCGCTTGATTGGCATCGATGACATCGCCCACCTGCTCCCAGGCGGCGTCCATGAACCGTTCCTGGTTGGCTTTGACCACCTCGGTGCCGAGTCCAGCGGCGGCGCGGTGGCGAGGATCGATATTCAGATCCCTCAACCACTTGGGCGGATCACCGACGCCTGGGACCGCATGCTGACGCACATGCCAGCTGCCGTAGATGGGCGGCCCGACATTCTCGGCAATCTCTGTCTCTGCCTCGCCGGTTCCGGTCTCCAGGTGCTTGGCGCCCGAGTCGAGGACACGGGAAAGATCAGCAATAAGTTTGTCGTGATTGTCGGTAAGCCCTCGCAGATTCCCGGGGTTGGGCGAACGCAATGCCCCTTCTAGATCGAGAATGCCACCCCCCTCCCGCGTCGCTGGCAGGCTTGCCAGCGACGGATCTGCGGCACCAATGAACATGGGTCGAAAGCCTATTCCATCGGGTACCGGCATCGGTTTGAGCTTGCGAGCCAACGACTCGAAGTCGCCGGCTGGGCCGGTACCGAACTCCCAGTGGTAGTAGACGGGTAAGGTAACAGTCCCTGCGCCGCCGCTGTTCCATGCGGGCCCGGTCATACCGCCCTCGGGAACGGACAAGCCCAGTCCTGCGAGCCGCCCCACGTCGAAGGCCGGTACAATA
This sequence comes from Myxococcales bacterium, assembly GCA_024222395.1. Lineage (GTDB taxonomy): Bacteria > Myxococcota_A > Polyangia > Haliangiales > Haliangiaceae > NORP324. The sequence continues at coordinate 496 of JAAEPE010000709.1, read as the reverse complement.
CAGGACAGATAGGTCTTGTTAGGTTCAAGGCGGCGTGGACACATCAATCGAGACACATTGAGATCCGGGCGGCCAGCCAGCTCGTCTGACACCGAACCGGCATCGTCGTCTTCGAGCATTTGTGCGTGCGCCCAAGCCCAGGACTCGCTGAGGTCGGGCAATTCCGCGATGGGGGCGTCGATCTCAGGAAGCGGTCGGCCCCCTGTGGTCTTCACCCTGAGGCCGTCCTTCTTCTCGACGACGATCAGGACCAACCACGGGCGCAGGCGGCCTTTGTTGTTCGCTCGGGCCGGAGTGAACATCCACGGAAATTCCGGGGGGTCGAACTCGACCAGCGCGAATTGGTTCGGCGGGAAGTTGCTTGTCCCACGACGAGGTTCGTTGCGCAGAATCGTCCGTGTGTCGATACCTTTGATGTCGCCTGGCCCATAGACCTGCACGGTTCGGCTGGCGGTGTGCTCCGCGCCAGCGGACACTTTCAACGTCACAGGGAACG
>JAAEPE010000708.1 GCA_024222395.1 Myxococcales bacterium | reverse complement strand
GCTCCTCCGAGTTTGCTCTTGGGCAAGCAGTCTTGCTCTCGCATCCATTGGGCAAGCTCTTCCATGAGAGGACGAACTTCTCCAAACGCGAAGCAGCAATGATCTTGAGCGCAGCTTCATGCTCGGCGGAGTCTTCCAGGCATCGAAAGTCGGGAAACCCTCTTTCGATGGCAAAGAGCTTGCGCATAATCGCAGTCGCCTCAGAACTTTGAGGGTAAGCAGCTTCGGCCTCGATGAATTTGCGCCTCGCATGGCTTCAACACAAGGCAAGAGTCAGATCTGGGTGCAGCTTGACAAGCTTTTTGTAGGCTCCGTGGGAATCGACAACCAGGAGGGCATTGCTGCCATCAAGCACTTGCTAAGGGACTTAATGTCCGCGGCTTGGGTCGATGCAGATATGTACGGAATCGTAGTTTGAGAATGTCCACGCCCACCATTTCTTGCTGCCCTTCGAAAGAAGTGGCCAAGGCGTTTCGTCAGCATGGATAAGTTCTGAGTTGGCAACGTAGTCATCGATGGCGTCATACGTGGGTTCGAGCGTTCGCGCCAACAACTCGGCTTGTTGCCAGAGTTGAGCATCTGGGATAGGGCAGCCAAGTGCCGCCATTTCCCCAGACTGACGAACATGGGGAAGATGCGTGCCCCACTTGTTGACGCAAACGGTGATGGCAGAGAAACCCAGGGCGGCGTTGCCCAGAGGCGCGGGCGTCGCGTTGGAACTCGCGGCCCCAGCATGGGGCGTTCGGGGCAACTGATGCCCACTGCCGCCGCCGCAGGAGGCAAGGAGACTGAGTGCGAGAAGAAGCGCGGCGAGGGTGGGCACGGTGCTAGGTGTGTGGCGTATCTGCGCGCAGGCCTAGGCCAGGGCCCGCACGTGCTGTTGCTCTTCGTGGTCGATCCACCACTGGGAGAGTTGGGGCCATAGGCCCTTGGCTGCCTTGCGACTCACAACGGCTCCCACGTGACCGCCACTTAGGTGGATGTGTTCCTGCTCTTTTGAGGAAATGCAATCCAGCATCACCGTGGCGCTCTCCTTTGGCACGATGTAGTCATGCTCAAAGGTCACGATTAGGGTTGGGGCCTCGATATTGGCAAGGCGCACCGGCTCTCCGCCCAGGTGAATCGTCTCCCTCATGATGCCGTCGTTCCGATAGAGGTCTTGGATGAGAGCGCGAAATACTTCGCCCGGAAAGTCGACGTTGTCGCTGCCCCAATGCTCCGTTGCCACGAATCCGTCTAAGAACTCTTCGCTTTGAGCACGGTCGATGACATTGACACCTTTCCACAACCCCAGGGTGGGCTTGAGCATGTGAAAGGAAGTCTGCAAGAGGCGGGCTGGGACGTTGCCAAGGGCCTCGATCAGGGCGTTTACGTCGAAGCTTGGGCTCCGCGTCCAGGTGCTCAGAATGCCGCCGTCGGCAAAGCTAAGCGGAGCGGCGATGGCTACGTGGGATGCCACGCGCTCGGGACGCCGAGAGATGTGCATCGTGGTGAGAATGCCGCCCATGCAGTAGCCGAGCAGGTGCACCTGCGACACTCCCGCGAGCCGCGCTGCCACACGCGTTGCCCGGCCGATGTAGCGGTCTGCGATGTCATCGAGGGTGAGGTACTTGTCCTCGCGCCCCGGCTTGCCCCAGTCGATGATGAACACGTCATGACCTTGGGCCACGAGGTACTCCACCATGCTCTTCTCGGGCGCCAGGTCCAGCACGTAGTGGCGGTTTATGAGAGACGGCACCATGACGATGGGCCGCTTGTGCTCGCGGCCCTCGGGGCGAGCGCAGTAGCGCAAGAGCTTCCACTTGTTCTCGCTGTGGACCACCTCCGAGGGTGTGGGGGCACTATTGGCCTTGCGACGAGGGAGGGTCAGTAGATTTCGTAGGCGGCTCATGCCCTCTGCTCCGGCTTCGCCTCGTAGAGGCTCTCGAAGGTGCTCTTGTGGTGCTCGTAGATCTTGTTGCGGCGGATCTTTAGTGATGCGGTCAATAGCTCGCTCTCCACACTCAGCGGCGTATCAATGATGGCAAACTTCTTGATCGTCTCAAAGCGAGCAAGGCTCTGGTTGACCTCGCGAACTCGAGTTTCCAAGAGGGCCTCGACGGCCGATTGGGTTGCTCCTTGGCCAAGCGAGGATTCTATGTTGGGACGGTTTGGCCAGATGGCTGCAACGAGATACTTCTTGCCGTCGCCGTAGACAACGACGTGGTCCATGAAGGGGTCGTCCTGAAACTGCATCTCGATGTTGGTGGGCGGGATGTTCTTGCCGCCGGCTGTTACGAGAATCTCCTTCTTGCGGCCAATGATCTTTAGAAAGCCGTCTGAGTCGAAGGTGCCCACGTCTCCGGTTCGAAACCAGCCGTCATCGGTGAAGGCTTCTGCCGTGGCCCTGGGATCTTTGTAGTATCCGGCGAAGATGTTTGGCCCGCGAGCCTGAATCTCTTGGTCTGCGGCGACGCGCAAATCGACGGAAGGTAGGGCTTTTCCGACCGAGTCGAGTCGGTAGTCGTTGGGCCGATTGAGGGTGAGGGTAGGAGCACACTCGGTGAGCCCGTAGCCCTCGATGATAAGGCAGCCCATCTCTAAGAAGAGTTCCTTGACCTCTCGGGCGAGGCCCGCACCACCGGAGAGGCAGAATCGCAGGCGGCCACCGGTGAGCTTGCGAAGCTCGGCAACTGGGTCGCTCGAAAGATGAGCCTGGCTGGCAAGCTTTTCCCAGTAGGCCGGAACGCTCATGAATACGGTAGGCGAGAGGTCGGCCATCGCAGCGAGAACTTGTTGTGGGGCGAGTAGGTGGCTCTCGAAGCCCAAGGCGTTGCCGAGGCATAGCTCGCCAAAGCCAAAGATGTGGCTCATGGGCAACCACAATAGGTCAACCGCATCCTCGTGCAGGGATTGCTCGTTGCAGCGCAGCCAGTCCACGGAGTTTTGGGAGACATTGCCGTGGGTGAGGGGGACGCCCTTTGGGAGGCCCGTCGTGCCGCTGGTGTAGAGCATCAATCCGGTCTCCTCGAGCTTGAGGTTCGCCAAGCGCTCATCGAACTCCGCTCTGCGCTCCTGTTCTTGCTCTTGGGCTTCGCTCCAGCTTGCGATGCGAGAGCCCCCGACAGCCAGAAGCCCGTCGGCATCGAAGTATATGCGGGTGTCGCTGTGCTCCAAGACGTAGTCGCGTTGGGCCGGCGTGGAAGCTGGGTAGATCGGTACGAGAACGGCGCCGATACTCTGAATGGCGAGACAGGCGGCGGCCCACTCCACGGAGTTGCGGGCGTACATCGCAACGCTCTCGCCCTTGGCAACACCGCGGCTCAGTAGGCAGCAGCCGAGGTTTCGCACCATCGCGGCATATTGATTCCAGGAGACCGGCTCGGGCTTGTGAAATCGGGGCTTGTCGCCGTGACGTGCGGCAGCCTCAAAGAGGATGGTCGGCGCGGGCCGGGGCGTGAGGAGCGCACCGATGTCCATCATGCCTTCTCCCGCAAATCGCGAATCTCATCCTGCAGATCGAGAATCTGGCTCTCGAGTTGGTTGATGCGATGCATGGCCAGGTCTTGGTCGTCACGACTGGTGAGCCCCATGGCATTCCACGTACGGCTCAGGACTTTGCCGGTGGTGCTCTTGGTGTTCATGACGGCCTTGAGCATGCTGCCAGTGGGGCCGAGAATCGCAGGGCTCCTCAGAGCCTGATCCAGGTAACCAGAGGTCGTTTGCTCCCAACGATCAAAACCGCTCTTCCAAATCTTCCATACACTCATAGCGTGTTCCTCTAGAGGCTAAATCGCCACAGTTCTGCGGCTCTTGAAAAGTCGTCTGCGCTATCGCCATCCAAGCTCACGATGCGAGTAATCTCGCCAAAGCACTCGGAGAGCAAGCTGATTTGTTGCCGGGTCACCACGAGCCCTGCGGCACCCGAGTCGCTGGTAATGCGGGTGCGGAGTTTGTGTGCCCTGGCGAAGCGCAAGTGTGGGAGAGAGACTGCCTGCATCGCTTCGACGGCGACCTCGTAGGTATCGGTGCCATTGTAGGGAACCGCCGCCAGGGTGCCAGTGACGGCGCTCTGGTTCTCCCAGCGCTTTCCAACTTCCATCGGGAATCGGAAGATGTCGATCGGGCTCTCGTAGATGAGCAACGTGTGGTCCGCAAGCTCCGAGGCGATGCCAAGGAGACGAACGGTGCTATCGGTGGAGCGCAGAATCGCGAAAGTATCTTGGGCGCCGCTGAGCGGCATAACGATGCCATCGGCGGGAAAGCTGTCGGCAAACCACTGCTCACCGATGCGACGCGCCTGGATTGAGATCTTTTGCTCGCCGGCAAACTCACTTCGAAGATCGAGCTCGTCGCTTCCCTGCACGATATTGGTGCCCTCTGATATAAGGTACGACACAGCAGTGTCCACCAAAGCCGGCATTTCGCTGCGTTCGAGAACACCATCGAGGTTGGGAAAACACTCGAGCGCGGCGGGGGCCGATCCGGCGTCGGGCCCGTACGGGGTACGGTTTTCCGAACAGCCAAGGGCGGCAATTGCGAGCAAGCTGAGGCTGAGAACTTTCATTAGAAGGGAAACCTCATGTGGATGCGCCAGAGTTGAGCCGTGCGCGCATCCAGCCCCGCTTCTGGGTTATCAAACCCGCCGAGGGGCAAGAGCAGGGCGTATTCCAGGGCGGCAACGAATCCGTCGCGCGTCTCGTAGCGCAGTGTCGGATCGATTTCGATGCCAAGGGCACGGTTCCCGGACGGCGTAGAGGAGGGCTCCATGGCCCAGGAGGCAATCGCGGCCGTATCGAAGAGCAGCTTGGCTCCGCTGGCGTCGGCGATAGGCAGGCGGAAATGCGGCCTCAGGTAGAGGGTATCGGTGACGGTGCCAATGATCTCGCGAAAGAGAATGCGATCGACGCGGTAGTCGGTGTGGAAGCGGAAATTATCGACCCGGCTATCAAAGGGTGGGTTTGCCTGTGGGTCGCTGGCCTGTGCGCCAAAGCCCGGGGATGGGTCACCACTTGCGAAGCCGCCGTCGAGGCCGACTGAGACGCCAGGAAGCGTGAGCTCACTTTCGATGGCAGCTCCGAGCTGGCTTGACGTCGCAGCATCGTAGAACTCCACGCCAGGCACCAGTGAGCTTTGCTCCACGTTGGCCCTTAGATAGGCCGCCTCGCCCTCGATTCGGAGGTTGCGGGTGGAGAGCCGAAACCAAACGTCGCTGGCGGTTGCCGTGAAACCCCGTTGCATGACGGCTTCAGAGCCCACTTCGGCGCCTCCGAGATAGTCGCCGGGGATGTCGTTGTCTTGCCAGCGATGGCTCACGTACGCGCCGTACTCGATGGTGGTGCGGCCGGCCAACCCTCTGCGCTCGCGCGCTAGCTCACTGTGGTAGTGCATGAAGGCAAAGGTAATGTTCTGAACGTCGTCGGTCGGCTCCATGTCGATGGAGCGGGATGCACTCGTGTCAGCAGCAAGGGGGCCGGTTGAGGAAATGTCGTAGGCCAGCGCAAAGATGTGGCCGACAAGTGGGGTGACGAAGGCCAGCCTATCGGCCGCGTCTCCTCCGTCGCAGCCCTCGCAGTCGCCGCCATTGGCGACCATGCCGAGCCCCCAGTGGCTGCCCTGTCTGCCGACGCTAAGGACACCGATGGGCAAGACGGCTTCACCATAGGCCCGCTTGACGCGCAGGGCCTGAAACGGCGGGGCTTGCCCGGGAGATGCTGCCGGCGTCCCCTCTCGCAGGCTAGGGGTACTTCCGAGGGTGAGGTTGTCCAGTACATCTGTGCGCAGGACTACCGAGAGTCCAGTTCCCGGCCCGCGAAAACGCAGGTCGGTGCGCAGTCGCAGGTTGGCACCCGTGAGGGCTTGAGCGCTGGGATCGCCGGCCGGCACGGGGAAGAGGGGGCGGCCGTTCTCGCCAAGGCCCCGGTCTAGATCGAAGTTGTAAAGCAGCTCTCCGCGAGTTCGAAAGGATCCCTGGATCTCGACGCTGCTGCCTTCGGCGGGGCTTGCGAAGGCAAGGTTGCCATCGTCCACGGCTTCGGCAAAGCCGGCCTTGTCCGCGGCGGCGTGTTCGCTGTAGAGGGTTGCCCCGATGGCCAGGGCCACCGCTATGCAGGAGGTTGTATTCATAGTTGCTGTGCGGTGGCGGTCGATGGTGCTTCGAGAGAGGCTACATCCTGTGGCTGCAAGAACTCCACGAGGTCGCGGGTACTCGCACCGGCGGCCTCGAGCATGGGGATGTGCCCACAGCGCGGATAGACGTTGAGGCGTGCATTGGGAATGTCGGAGCGAAGGCGCTCACCAAAGTGCAACCGCGCGACCTGATCATCTCGTCCCCAGAGCAAGAGTGTGGGGTGCTTGAGGGTCTTGTAGCGCTTCTGAATTCTATCGTAGCGCTGGTCGCGGACGGCGGTAAGGGCGGCGGCCTTGGTCCCCGGTCTGGAAAAGAGTTCCTCGATTGCGTCGAGACGCTCTTGAGGTACGGAGCTCGGATCGTAGTAGGCATGGGCAACTTGCTCCTCCATGCGCTCGCCGTAGAATGCTGAGAACAGAAATTCTCCTACGCCCCATGCCCGGGCCCAGAGGAAGAACGGCGGCAATTGCTCCTCGTAGATCCAGGCGCCGTAGAGGGCGATGCGCTCCACGCGCTCGGGGGCCTGCAGTGCCAGAGCGAGCGCGACGGAGCCGCCCCATGAATGACCCACGATGTCGGCTCTTTCGACCCCAAGTTTGCTAAGGAGCGCCAAGACCAACCGGCCTTGCTCGGTGGGGGAGTAGTCGCCCTCGGGACGGGAGGACCATCCAAAGCCCTTCAGATCGATTGCGATGACTCGGTGATCGGGACTCAGCTCCGGCACGACTTTGTGCCAAATCTCCAGAGAGGAGCCGAAGCCGTGAATGAGCACGACCGGCGGGCCCTCGCCCACATCGACGTAATGCAGGCGCACTCCATCGATGGTCATGAAGGTAGCGGTCTTCGGGGCACCTGGCATGGGCCCGGCATGAAACTTGTGACATCCAAATGCAAACATGCTGAGTACCAATAGGGTGAGTGGGAGACGAGAACGAGAAATGCTGGCTGCGCGGACGGTCATGGAATCACCCTGCGAAGTTCGGCCGCGGCGCAAAAGTCCACGTCCTCCTCATTATTCTCAGAGACGATACTGGCCACGATGCCAGCGCATTCAGAGAGAAAGCTGTATTGCCTTGTTGTTGTCACCAAGAGACCGACCGTGCGAGTGAGGTCTATGCGAGTGCGAAGGGTGCGAAACGTGCCAAAGGGCGTGACGAGTTCGCCACTTGCGTCCGCCAAGCCCACGTAGCTCTCGCTGTGGAACGAGACGATGCCTGTGGCAACACCGCTCACGTCAGAGTCGGTTGTCCAGGTATCCCCTTCGCGGAGAGGCAGAGGCATGAGCAGGACAGCCGGGTCGTAGCTAAGCTCGGTGCGAGTGAGTCCGCCCTCGGGGGAGACAACGCCGAGCAGGTAGAGGCCATCGTTCACGAGCTGGAAGACCCCGAGGAGATCTGAGTCTTGGGAGAGCTTGCCCGTGTAACTAGCGCCGGGAAAGGCGTTCTCGTACCAGGTGCCCGAGAGCCCGCTCAGCACGACCTCCGTATCTACATCGTTGGCCAGTGGCCGATCCATGTCCCAGGTGAGGGTGCCATCGACACTCTCGCCTGCGGTGGAAAAGGTGGCATTGGTGGCGACGCGAAAGCTGGCGCTCGAGCCCGCGGCCATTGGGAGTTCATCGCGGGTGATGATTCCATCCGCCGCACTGCCGCATGCCGAGGTGGCCGCATCCGCGGTTCCTTGGGCGGCATCCGTGCCACCGTCGGCGAGCCCCGTTGTGTTGCACTGCCCATCTTCGCCGCACACACCGGAGGCACAGTCTGCGGCGATGCGGCACTCCCCGGAGGTAGCGCTGCTACAGGCCGCAAGGGCCCAGTAAAGGGTGGCTAGGAGCCAGAATGCAGAAGTGCTTGGGCGCATCTCGGCGGATAATGCAGAGCCCACGACGAATTTGTCAACGTAAAAATTGCTGCATTGCACAATAGAGAACCCACTTCTCTTCGCACTCGCAAAAGAGTAGGCTGCGCCATGGCCAAGCCTGTTCTCATAAAGAAGTACGGAAATCGACGGCTCTACGATACCGAAAACAGTCGATATCTAACCCTCGAGGAGTTGGCCGAGAAGATCCATAAGGGGACGGATGTGGCCGTGGTCGAGGTCAAGACAGGAGACGATCTCACACAGGCCACACTCACGCAGATCGTCATTGAGAGCCGTGGAGCGGCCAAATTCCTACCGGTCCCGCTTCTCACGCAGATGATTCGACTCGGAGATGATGCCCTCTCGGAGTTCCTTGGCCAGTACATGACGGTAACCATGGATCTGTACCTGCGCTCGGTCCGTGGCATGCAAATGATCTCGCCTTTTGGCAACGCGGGTATCACGCACCAGGTTCGCGATGCCTTCTCGCGTTTCTTCCCGATGCCGTTCCAATCTCCATGGGGCACAGCGGGGCAGGCGCAGGTCCCCTACGTCGATCCGCAGGAGACACCTCCGCCGCCGGTTGGCGCTTCAAGCGATGATCTGGCGGCACTTCGCAAAGAAATCGCAGAGTTAAAGGCCACGGTTGGGACTAAGAAGCGCAAGCCTCGAGCCAAGAGCAAAACCGAGTAGGGCGGCCCTCTCCTTCGTACTTGACATTCTAGCGGCATTGCTCTGAGTATGTTGCGGCGCACAAGAAGGGCAGGGCGAAATGCACTACATCGAGCTAATCAAAGAACAACCCATGGTCTGGGGGCTTTTCATCTTCTACCTGGTCGGTACCTCGTACCTGGCTTGGTTGGGACACAAGCGAACCACGGACATTAAGAACTTTGCCATCGGCGATGGCGATATGAACCCACTTATTGTCGGGCTCACACTGGCCGCATCCATCGCCTCCACCGCGACCTTTGTAATCAATCCGGGGCTGGTCTACGCCTTTGGTGTCTCGGCCTTTCTGCACTACGGACTCGCGGTGGGGCTCGGCGTGGCAACCGCCCTCATTCTCCTGAGTGTGGGCTTTCGCAGAGTCGGCGCCCAAAGCGGTGCTCTCACATTGCCGCAGTGGATTGGCCAGCGATACCAGTCCAAAGCGCTCACCGTATTCTTCGCGGTTGCCAGCCTCCTGAGTCTTACCTTCGTGGTGCTCATTCTCGGCGGTGTTTCGATCGTCATGCAGAAGGTCTTGGGCCTTGGAAATACCGAAGCCCTCATCATCGTCACCGTCTTTGTATTTGGCTACATCTTCGTCGGCGGTACCTACGCCCATGCCTACACCAATACGATGCAGGCAGCGATCATGATTGTCGTCGCTCTCATCATTATTGCCTCGGGCCTGCATAGCTTCTCCGATGGTTTAGGGCCGTTTCTGGACCGAATTCGTGAAGTGGATCCAAACCTTGCGATGGCGACAAACGCGAGCAACGCATTCTTCGACAGTGCCTTCAAAGTCTATGTCGCCGGCTTTGTGGTCGGCTTTGCGGTGGTGTGCCAGCCCCACATCTTGAGCAAGGCACTGTACGTAAAAGACGATAAAGCAGTGAAGCGCTACCTTGGCGTTACCATCGCAGTGACCGTTATCTTCACCGGACTTTTGTTGGTGGGGCTCTACGTTCGCGCTGGCAACTTCCCACAAGATCTCAAATACGATTCGGTGATGGCGGTGTACATTGCCGATACCTTTTCCGGTCCACTCCTCGCGTTTATTAGCGTTGCTCTCGTGGCGGCGGGCATGTCCACCTTGGACGGCATCCTCGTGGCGCTCTCGAGCATTGCCGCGAACGACCTGTTTCTCGGCCTCACTGAGAACACCATTCTCAAGAACAAGAGCGAAGACGAGAAGGCTGTGCTTGCCCACCATGCCAGTCAAATCATCCTGGTTGCGATGGGGGCTGTGGCCTTTGCCATTGCCCTCAATCCGCCCAAGCTCCTCGGCTTCTTTGGGCAGCTGGGCGTGTATGGATTGGTGGCTGCGAGCACGGCGCCAGTACTTTTTGGGGTCCTCATAACCGACGAGGGGCGGCAGGTGCCAAAGACCTGGATGTTCTTCGCAGCTGCAACAGCAATGACCCTGCATTTCGTTCTCTACACCAGGGGAGGGATCGTAAATCCTGCAGTCACAGCTGCTTATGGCGTGATTGCCAGCATTCTCATCATTCTGTTGCAGTGCACCATTTCTAGGTTGACGGGCAACCAACACGTGCCTAGGTTATAGCCATGAACAACGAAACCAACTCTTCTGAGAACAAGACCACCTTCAGCACCTGGGGCCGCGTTGCCGAGGAGCAGTTGGGTCGCGTAAGCGAGATGATGGGCCAGAGCGCAAAGCTACAAGCCTCAGCATTCGAGCAGGGCAAAGAGCTCTTCGCCTACAACATGAAGCTCGCCAATGACTTGCAAGACTGGGCAAACGAGACCCGTCGCCAGGTCACCGGAAAGCTCTTCGGCACAAAGTAGTCGATCGGGCGGACGGCTATCGCGGGCGGCGGAGGCGCCCATACCAGCCGATGGCCGAACCGCCTGTTTTGATCCCCGCTTTTAGCAATCTAGAGCGCCGTCGGGTCTGAGGAAGAGACGGCGCCGCTCGGGTGTCGGCGAGTGCGTTGATCCACTCTTGGGGATTCTTCCTAGCGAGTACACCGCTCAGGTCGAAGAGGGCCAAGTCCTCGACTCCGCATGCGAGGGCGGTAGCGACGTATTCCCGAAGCTCCGCCACCGCGTGGTATGGCCTCTCATCGCCCAGCGCTCCACCACCGACGGTCCCTATGGAAAGACTGGCACGATCGCCCCACTGCACCTGCGCCGCGCTCGCGGTGCGCCAGCATTGCATGGGCAACGGACCGCGATAGCAGACCCCGCGAGTATCCCTCGATGAGAGAGGTGTAGGTCATGAAGCAGACGGCATTCCAGGGCAAGGCATCAATCGGAGTACCAAAGAGCTATTGCCACGCCGATTCGCCGCGTCCGTCACGCAGAAGCATGGGGTTAACCGCAGCGATTGAGGAATGACCTCGCTCGCTGAGAGTGCCGAGCAAAGCGTGCAAGGTGTCATGGCCGGGCGCCCACTCTCGGAGCCCAAGAGTCTTCGGTAGGCCGCAGCCTTGCCT
>JAAEPE010000707.1 GCA_024222395.1 Myxococcales bacterium | reverse complement strand
TAGAAGGCACTGGTGCGCAGAACGAAGCACGTCGAGGCAATGCCGCTAGAAATTGGGCCAATCTCACCGTTGCACACCAGGATTCGGCTCCTCGTAGGAGCCTGCGAGGCTGAGAGTGTCATAGTCAGAGTTACACCCAAACGATTCGCAGCCTCGTAGCACCTCATTTAGTTCGCCATCTTTGCCAGGTCGGCGACCTGCCGGAACGCCCCCGTGCACTCGCCGTCTTGCTTGTCTTCTCGTAGCACTGGGACAGGCGTACGCGGCTACCAAGCCCGGCGACGAGCCCGAGGCTGGCCTCAAACTTCGAGCAAGCTTCCGAGTACTTCTCTTCGGCCATGAGCCGCTGCCCTTCATCGAGGAGAACCTGAGCGGCTGCCCTGTCGTCCGAGCTTTGCGCATATGCCTGCATTTTTCTAAGAGCGCGAGCACGGCGACGAAGACCATGGTGGCAGCCATTTCTATTTCGATACTCCGGCCCCCCAAAGCGGCAATGAGATCACCTTCGAACGGGGGTGCAGAAAGCGTGTGGAGTGTCACCTGCCCGTCTGGGTAGCGCAAGACCGAGGCTCACAGCGCCCACGGCCGATTGGTGTATCGGCTGTGGTGCGAGCCTTCTGGCCGATCTCTACTTGCGATACATCGTCATCACACAAGCTCCGCCGAGGCCAAGGTTGTGCTGAAGAGCTATCTTCGCGCCGCCGACTTGGCGCTTGTCGGCGGTACCGCGCAACT
>JAAEPE010000706.1 GCA_024222395.1 Myxococcales bacterium | reverse complement strand
GTGATCCCAGCAGGAATCGAACCTGCGGCCTACGGTTTAGGAAACCGTCGCTCTATCCGGCTGAGCTATGGGACCTTGGAGTAGTTGCGGGCCGTTATACGCGAATCGACGGCACTGCGCTAGGGCCTGTAACTCCACCGTAACTGAGCGTTCTTTCTATATTGCCGAAGAACACCATGCGGTTCTTGACTAATGAATATCCTTGTTCGTGCGCACCCAGCGCGCCTACCCTCTGCCCATGCGAAATCTAGCCCTCTGCGCTCTGGCACTCATGGCCTGTGCCGGTGCTTCCGATGAAACGAAGTTGGAGCCAAAGTCGAAGCCTTCGCATCCCACCCCGCCACTCGGCGAGGAAGAACTTGCTGCTGCCAAGGACTGCGTAGAGAATCTCTTGCTCTTCGCGGATAGCGGCTCCGAAGGTGTAAGCGACTTTCTCAGCCATTGCGCCAGAAAGATGGGGTTTCCACGACTCTCCGAAATCCCGGAGAAGCGCCGCTGGTTGGCCCTGGCAGAGAAGTCCGACCTCGTGTGCTCGAAGTCTGCGGGGCAGAAAGCAGGCATCGCGAGCGGAGCGGTGGTTCTGCAATCCCTGGTCGAAGAGTGCGGCCCGGACTACTTTGGGCTTCCCGCAGATGCAAAGGACATCATGACTTTCCAGTGGTTTCTCGCACAGCGAACCGCAGCGTGGCTGGCCCAGGCGCAGGACAAGCTCGGCAAGGGGCATGAGAAACTGCTTGTAGATCTGGGCAAGGCACAGCGGCAATACTCTGCCCTGGTTCCGCTACCCACTGAGGTAGCTGGGCACTATCGTCTCCCAGGCAAGGGCGTGGATTCAAACTTCTCCAATTCGACGACCTACGTCCTCCTAGCGCCCCAGGGCACCTTTGTTGGAACCACGCCGCGAATGCGCTTAACGCCGGAAGGGGCGGTCTGGTGACACCGGCGGGTGTGCGCTTCCCTGGCAAGAAGAGTTCTGGCGTAGCCGCGGACATCGACGCGCTCCTCGCAACGATTGGAGAACCAGAGCTACGCGGGGGACCAGTCTTCGAGGATGATTTTGATGATCAGGAGTACGCCGAGTATGGTTTGCCGCGCCCGCCCCGAGACGCCGTCGCCCAGAAGCAGGCCTACGTTCAGGAGTTGCAGGGCAAGGACCCGACGAGTCACCTCAGCCCCGAGCAGAAGCAGCGAGCCAAAGAGCTTGCCACGGAGAATGCGCACAAGGCGGGCATCCTCTATCTCTCCAAGAACCAATACGCCATCAGCGAAGAAGCCCCACTCATAGTAGCCGACGCCTCGGCTTCCGCTGCTCGCGTTCTTAAGGTGGCCGAGAATCTGGCAAAGCACGGCTCATATCTGGCCTCTCGCGGCAAGTCGGACTGGGGCATGGCATACGCCTCGGTCCTCGGCTTCTCGCCCCGGCCGCCAGACCGACCGATCATCGCGTTGGACGTGGCCCTAGAAATATCTTCTGGCCACCTTACGGTGAGAAGGAAGGGCGATTCTCAGACGCACAAGATGGCGCTGGAACAGGCACTTCAAGCCAACTCCCCACTGCAAGATCTCCTGAAAGCATCCAAGGGCGAGGTTCATCGACTGGTGCTCATCGCCGCAGACGATTCGGCGAGTAGTGGCGATCTGGCTCGGCTGCTCCTGCGTTGCAAAGAGCTGGACTTCCGCTTCGCCTTTGCTGGCACCCCCGACGAG
>JAAEPE010000705.1 GCA_024222395.1 Myxococcales bacterium | reverse complement strand
CTGTGGAATCATGTCCCGGTCGTCACCGTTGCCCTTGTGGTTTCCCCCGATGCTGAACGGCTGGCAGGGTGGGCCCCCGGCCACCAAATCGGTCTCACCGACGGTGGAGAAATCCACTTTGCGAACGTCACCTTCAACTACATTCCAGCTCTTGATTCCGCGAATGGCGGGCGTTTGGATGTTCGCCCGCAAGGTGTTACAGGCATTATGATTCCACTCGGCGAGCAGCCTGTGCTTGAATTTGGCCCGGTGGGTGGCAATCGCCAGACCGCCCGCTCCTGTGAATATCTCTACTGAATACATGCGCAGCTCACCCCTGTGGGGCCATGCCCAAGATCGTTCGTAAATAACGAGCCGCAGGCCGAGTACTCTTGCTCTCTTCTAATGCCGGCACCATGGCCTCGAGTTCGCTCATTATGCGGTTGCAATCCTCGATCGTGTTGGCCGGCTTACCCTCCCGTGAGGCCCCTACATTGAGTGATTTTCGTGAGCGCTCCCTCTCAGCCTCAATCGCCAGTATTCCGAGCCCTTCGCGCAGGTGGGTGGGTGTGATATCACCGGGATCGCCGCTCCCGTCTAATAGCCCCGCCGCGAGCTTCCATTGCTCAATCTCGTCTCTTAGCCTGATTGCGAGAGCGTCGGATTCTGCGAGTCTACGGCTTGCAGCGCTTAACCGGTCAAGCACCCGTCGATAGTCGCCCCTCGATACAAAGCGCCCCACTACGCCGCCCCCCTTCCGCGGAGTTCAAATAGGTCGGCAAGGTCCGGTTCTCTGTCGACGATAAGCCTGGCATAGCGCGAGGTGTAGGAATTGTTGAGCTTGAAATCCCGGCCGCTAGTCCGAAGAGAAGAAACGCGAAGGTATTCGAACAGCATCTTCATCCCAATGCGCTT
>JAAEPE010000704.1 GCA_024222395.1 Myxococcales bacterium | reverse complement strand
GCGCAACCCTCGTCGATGGTCTGGTGATACGCGAACATGGAAGTCTCCCTGCGAAGTATTTCTTAACCCCGACAAAGAGACCATGGAGCGACTACGAAATTAACCTAGAAGAGGCGCCAACTATATTGACATCTATCGCACAGGCTTCGTGATGTAGACCGAGGTTTTGACATGTCTCAGAGTCGTTTCGGCAACGCTTCCAAGGAGAAGACGCTGCATCCCTTTGCGGTGATGCGAGCCCATAACCACTAGGTCGTAGGAGTGCTCCTTCGTGCGGTCTTCGATGGAACGGCGTGGATCGCCTCGCTCTGCTGAGAAGACAACGGGAACATCATCGGTGCCAAATCGAGAAACCCACTTGCTGCCAAACTCCTCGGCTCCTTTGTTAATGCTCTCGCAAAGGCCGTAATCGGTGGCTCCCCAGTAGTTCACTGGGGCACCAGGAAGCTCCCAGCAGTGCAGGAGATCGACTTCCCCTTTGCCGTCGACTAGGCCAATCGCTTGCTCAACCACGAGTTCGCCTACCTCAGAAAAGTCCGTAGGCACGAGGAGCTTGTGATAGCCATCTTCTGGGGCAGGACCACGGGCAACCAGTACATCGCAGGGTGCGTGCCGAGCAACGTGCTCAGCGACGCTTCCGAGCAAGAAGCGCGCGAGACCTTTGCGGCCATGACTGCCGATGACGATGAGTCCCGCATCACAGGCCTTGGCTGCGTCGAGGATACTCCGATCGGGCATCTCCGCTTCGCAGCGGATCGAGACCCTAAGCCCAAGACCTTCCAGACGTTTCTTTTCCTTGTCGAGCTTCGCCTCTGACTTCTGGCGAATCTCGTTGGCCAGTTCGAGGTATGCCTCGGGAACGCGGTAGGAATATGGCAGGTTGTAGCCGGTATCCGGCATGCTCAATGCGTGCACAAGCACAAGCTCGACATTTCGTGCTTTGGCGATAACCGCAGCGTGGGAAATGGCGTCGTTCGCCTGATCTGAGAAATCGGTGGCAACAACGATGCAGGTATCACTCATAGTTCTCCAAATTGCACATGACATGCCCAGTTGCAATACCACGGGTAGCGAGTGGCAGTTAAGCGAGGCGGCCAATATAGAAAATGATGCGTCCAGCCTTCAAGCGAAACGCGGAATATGCAGACAGTTCTTGGCTCGTCGACCGATGAAATCCTGCCTGCACTGGCATGATTTGGCCTTCTAGTTACTGGAAGGTCTATCATAGGAGCCATGGAGGATCGACACGAAGCGCGGCTGTCTTTGCCGATCGAGGGCATGACATGCGCTAGCTGTGCCACACGAATTGAGCGTGTGCTGCAGAAGCAAGAAGGGATTGCTGAAGCTGCCGTGAACTTCGCGAGCGGAAAGGCAGCGGTTGCCTTCGATGCGAATAGGACCAACGCGGATTCTCTGGTGCAAGCGATCGAGCGCGCTGGCTTTCGAGTTCCGCCAAAGATCCAACGACTCAGTATTGGTGGCATGACTTGCGCGACGTGCGCCGGGCGAATCGAAAAAGTTCTAGTGCGGCAGCCTGGCGTAGTATCTGCGCAGGTCAACCTGGCAAGCGAAGTCGCTTCGATCGCCATGACGCCGGGGGCTACCGATGCCGGAGCCTTGATACACGCGGTCGAGAAGGCGGGATTTCAGGCGCAGGTGGCCCTATCGTCGGCCGCAGAGAGAGAGGCGCGCGACAGGGTTGAAGCTGCCCGGTCTCGGCGCGAATTCTCCATGTTGATAGGCTCGGGGGTGCTCACAGTTCCACTCATTGCGCCCATGGTGCTCATGCCCTTTGGCTACCAGTGGATGCTGCCAGCATGGGCACAGCTTGCATTGGCCGCGCCCGTACAACTGGTTGCTGGCGCCCGTTTCCACACAGGGGCCTTCAGTGCGCTTCGGTCCAAGAGCGCAAACATGGATGTGCTCGTGGCCATCGGCACAACCGCCGCATTCGCTCTCTCCTTGGTTTTGATGACTACGGGGGGCCATGTCTATTTTGAGGGCGCTGCGGCGGTGATTACCTTTGTCCGTCTAGGCAAGTGGCTTGAGAGCCGAGCGAAACAAGGCACGAGCAAGGCGATCAGAGCCCTCATGGAACTGAGGCCCGAGATCGCTCGAGTACGCCGAGACGGCCGAGAAATCGAAGTACCCCCAGAGACGGTGGGGCGGGGTGAAATCGTCGTGGTGCGGCCCGGCGAACGAGTTCCCGTGGATGGACGAATTGTCGAAGGCATCAGTCAACTCGACGAATCACTTCTCACGGGAGAGAGCCTGCCTCAGAGCAAAGACGTAGGAGACGATGTAACCGGTGGTTCGGTCAATGGCGATGGCTTGCTTGCGATCAAGGCCACAAAGGTTGGGGACGAATCGACTCTCGCTCAGATCGTCTCGATGGTGGAGGATGCGCAGGCATCGAAGGCACCAATTCAGAAGACGGTCGACCGTATTTCCGAAGTCTTCGTACCGGTCGTCGTCGTGGTGGCCGCTCTCTCGCTGGCTGGTTGGCTAGCTGTTGGCATCTCGGTAGAAGTCGCAGTAGTAAACGCAGTCTCTGTCCTAGTCATCGCCTGCCCCTGCGCCCTCGGTCTGGCAACTCCTGCGGCGCTCATGGTTGGAACGGGCGCCGCAGCGAGGGCAGGAATCCTTATCAAGGACGCGCTTGCGCTTGAGAAGACCCATGAAGTGAATATGGTGGTCTTTGATAAGACGGGCACTCTTACCGAGGGAAAGCCCGAAGTTCGAGAGATCTTGGCCAAGGATGAAAGTGCGCTACTCACCCTCGTTGCAGCCGTCCAGCGTGGAAGCGAGCATCCCTTAGCGGCTGCCATCCTGCGGGCAGCCGCAGAGCGAGAGCTTGCGATGCCGAGCGTATCCGACTTCAAGGCGCTACCAGGCAAGGGAGTGTCCGCAACCGTGGCGGAGCAGCGTGTCTATGTTGGCAGTCCTCGGCTACTCAGCGAACTGGGGCATTCCGAAGGACAATGGCTCGAGCGATCGACTGAACTAGAACGCCAGGGCATGACGGTGATGTGGATCGTGGCGGACTTAGAAGTGCTCGGCGGCATCGCTGTCGGGGATAAGCCGCGCCCAGAGGCTAGGGATGCGCTCGCTGCTCTGGCTGCCGAAGGGATCGAGACGATCATGCTCACAGGGGATAATCGATTGGCCGCCGAGGCCATCGCGAGCAATCTCGGAGTTCGCCGAGTAATTGCCGAGGTCTTGCCTGCAGAGAAGGCCGAGGAGGTTGCCAAGTTTCAGGGAGAAGGCTACGTGGTCGCAATGGTCGGTGATGGTGTCAATGATGCCCCAGCGCTTGCGGCTGCAGATGTCGGATTTGCGATGGGGGCGGGCAGCGATGTTGCGATGCACACCGCAGGAATCACACTTATGCGGCCTCAGCCTTCGCTCGTCGCGGACGCGATATCAGTGTCTCGCGCCACGACTCGCAAGATTCGACAGAATCTCTTTTGGGCCTTTGCCTACAATACGATTGGCATTCCACTCGCTGCCCTCGGCTTTCTCTCGCCAATGGTGGCAGGCGCTGTAATGGCGTTGTCGAGTGTGAGTGTTCTCGGAAACGCCCTGCTCCTGCGTCGCTGGAAACCGACAATTTGCAAACTGGAGGCCCAGTCATGAGCCTATATGCGATAGGCGCAGTCGCCGCCCAAACGGGCGTTTCCGCCAAGACGATTCGCTACTACGAGAGCACGGGGCTCATACCGCCAGCTGCGAGGGCCTCCAACGGCTACCGCGTCTACAGCGAGCGGGCCGTGCACTTGCTTCGCTTCGTAAAGCGCGCACGCGACCTCGGCTTCTCCGTAGAGCAAGTCGGAAATCTCTTGGCGCTTTGGGCCGACGAGAAACGCGAGAGTGCAGAAGTGAAGAAGCTCGCTGTAGCGCACCTCGAGGAGATTGAGCATAAGATCGACGCCCTGCAGGACTTGCGAAACACAACGCGCACCCTGATTGAGTGCTGCCATGGCGAGGATAGACCGGATTGTCCAATACTTGAGAATCTGGCTTCGCAGCCAGGGGACGATGACTGATGCAAGCAACGTACAGAGTAGAAGGAATGACCTGCGGTGGCTGCGTGCGCGCCGTGACCAATGCGCTAGAGGGGGCGAAGGCCACAGCAGTGACGGTAGACCTCGAGGCAGGTACGGCTACTGTGCACGGCCTTGGGGAGGCCGCGGTCAAGCAAGTCATCGAGGATGCCGGCTTTGAGTTTGGAGGACAACTCTAAGAGCCTGGCGTCTACTCAATCGTCTCGGTGAGTTCCTTGGTGGCCCCCGTGTCAATAAGGGATGAGACAGCCACTTTCGGAATTGAATGTAGAAACCAGGGGGCGTAGAAAAAGAGCAGACTAGATGTCCCTGGCGGAAGTGCCGATAGGAAAAGTTGCCAACTCTGTAAGATGAGATCATAAGGGTGGTTCCTGGTCAACGAAGAGGATTGAGAATGGCCCGACATGCGCTTGTGATAGAGCTTTCGTCTCGACAGCGAGACACTTTAGCCGGCTTCATCACGCTGGCCCACACACGTTTTTGTTCGGGACGTGGCCTCTTTGACGCCCTTGGCATCGGTGGTGACCACCAGAATCGGGCCTGTCTTCGATGCCTCGAAGCGCCCCCCATCCGCCGCCCGCACCTCGTAGAACTCGTCGAAGTCCTGTGCTGCGCGAATCGTTAGCTCTTCGACTTGGCGCTT
>JAAEPE010000703.1 GCA_024222395.1 Myxococcales bacterium | reverse complement strand
GTACTCTACGTGTGCCGTCGAGATCGTGATGCCACGAGCTTTCTCTTCTGGGGCCTTATCGATCGAATCGAAAGCCATGACTTCAGCAAGGCCTTTGGCTGCTTGAGTCTTTGTAATGGCAGCAGTAAGTGTCGTTTTGCCATGATCCACGTGGCCAATTGTGCCGATGTTCACGTGGGGCTTGTTGCGGTTGAATTTTTCTTTTGCCATTTTGGATAAGGTCCTTTGGAGTCGTGCGTAGGTTGGTTTGGTAGTTTGGAGCCCACGGCCAGGATTGAACTGGCGACCCCATCCTTACCAAGGATGTGCTCTACCACTGAGCCACGTGGGCAGATAGTCTAATTCTAGATTTGTCGATGTAGTCTTTAGAAGCTGCCTGGCCTTGGCGAGGACTTTAAGGGGAGAAAATATCGTCCTTTGTAAATCTCGACCTGGAAGGTCGAGGAACGAACTGGAGCGGGAGACGAGACTCGAACTCGCGACATTCAGCTTGGAAGGCTGACGCTCTACCAACTGAGCTACTCCCGCATGGTGGAGGGGGGGGGATTTGAACCTCCGTAGTCTAACGACGGCAGATTTACAGTCTGCTCCCTTTGGCCACTCGGGAACCCCTCCAATAAACATGTTATTCGTTGGCTGATATAGAACTCGTGGAGCTGACGATGGGACTTGAACCCGCAACATCCTGATTACAAATCAGGTGCTCTACCAGTTGAGCTACGCCAGCAAGATGTAAAAGAACAACACTCAGAGGCCAGGGCCCCCTGAGTGAACGCGCGTTATATACGACCGACCTCAAAGGTAGTCAACCCTTCTACGACGCTACGATGCCAAAAACACAAGCCTAGAGTTTTGCCGCGATCCACGGAGAAGTGGGCCGAATAGCCAAGATGCCTGGCTCGCGCTCGGCGACGTATTTGCGAGGCATGCTTATCCCGTCGCGAGCCTGGGGATAGGCATCGTCGATACGCCGGGCATCGAAGAAGCGAACGGCCTCGATGACAGTGATGCCGCAGACAAGGCCGCTGCTAGACCGCCGAGCGCAAACTACTGATCGGCCTGATGCTCCTGCTTTCCCGATTGCAGCGTTGCTCATTTCGTCATTTGCCCCGACAAAATCCTCATTCGCGCCTTGCACTCGAAAAATCAGAACTCACCATCCTCGGTCATTCTTTTCGCTCGACGGTCCAGCAGCGGCATACAATTCGATGAAGCGGCAACCGGCGGTGAAGCCGACGAGCCCGCCAAGCATGCCGTTGATGATGAGACTCAAATCAGGAGTCCCAAGGCGCTTCCATGCCCATGCGGTGGCCGCCACTGTGCCAAAGGCTGCCGAGATTACGGTTGCCGTGGCGACGCGCGTAATGGCCTCAGGCTTTGCTGCCAGCTCGGAGCCGGCATTGAAACCAAACCAGCCGATCCAGAGCACGAGTCCGCCGAGAGTAAGCAGACTCATGTTGTGTCCAGGAATCGGACGGACCTTGCCAGACTTGGCGAACTTGCCGAGCCTTGGCCCTAGGAGGGTGGCGCCGACCAACGCAGCCCAGCCGCCGACCGAGTGCACGACGGTGGACCCAGCAAGATCGGCGAAGCCCTTCTCTCCGAGCCAGCAGCCGGCCCAGACCCAGTGGCCAACCACCGGATAGATGACCGCAGTGAGCGCAACGGAGAAGAGCATGAAGGACTGAATCTTGATTCGCTCGGCCACTGCCCCGGAGACGATGGTGGCAGCTGTGACGGCAAAGCAGAGTTGAAAGAATGAAGGCGTAGAGCAAAAGACCAAACGCTTGGCTGCCTAGTCCGATTAGCCCGAAGCCTTCGCCGCCGATGAAGGCGTTACCCCCTCCAAACATGAGCGCGTAGCTCAGTGCCCAGAATCCGATGACCATAAGGCCGAAGACAATGAAGTTCTTCACCAAGATGTTGACAGTGTTCTTCGCCCGGCAAAGCCCACCCTCGACCAAGGCAAAGCCTGCATTCATGAAGAAGACGAGAAAGGCTGCGAGCAGCACCCAGATGGTATCGACGACATACTTAGTACCGGTCCCCAGAAATCGGTGATCAGTGAAAGAGTTGCCCAGGCAGATCGGATTTGATCGACTTGACGGATGCAAACCAGCATTGAGATCCGTTTGAGTCCGCAAGAAGATCGGGAGCTTCAGCTACGCGTGCGTCGACAAACAGCTCCGTACCGTGAAGTCATCCGGGCGAAGATCGTTCTGATGCTGGCGCATGGAGGTCGCACACCCCCTTCAAATGGTCAGCCGCATCGTTCAACAAGATTCTGGCCAAGGTTGACGAGTACTTGGACAACCCTCAGCTCGCCCATGCAGCATAATCACAACCGTTCATTGCGCCAGGCGAAGCTCTGGCAGAGGGGAAAGAAAACACAATGTAATCTAGAAACTTTGCATCGTTGCCCAGCGGATGAGAGTTCCGCGTGACCAAGGCTTAGCCAGCCGGTTGGTAGCGAGTCTTGCGTGTGGTGCGCCGCCTCATTGGCAAGTGGCTCAATGCGGGGGTAATGAAGAACGGGCTGCTGAGCTACCCGGAGACTGGCGTTCCCCAAGGGGGCGTTATTTCTCCGCTTATCAGCAACATCTATCTGCACGAGGTTCTCGACGAGTGGTTTGCCGAAACGGTGATGCCACGCATGAAGGGGACGATGCATATGTGCTTCAAGTGGCTTCGGAGACGCTCGCATAAGGCTCGTAGAACCTGGGAATGGTATCGGGCGCTGCTTTTGCGCTTTCCACTCCGGTCCACTCCGTCCTCATCATGTAGCGAACTCCTGATCCGAGGAGCCGTATGCGGTAGTTCCGCACGTACGGAATCTGTGGGAGCCCCAGGGAGGTAACGACCCGGGGCGACCCGGCCCCTCTTCTCTTCCGGGGCGCTGTACTTAGTCTCAGGATGCACTCCTTGAGATATCACGCCTATGTTTCTAGCAAGTTAACACGGAGAAAAGCCCCGGCAACTTCACCTGGCTAGGAAGCTGCCGTCAAGCGAGTTTGGTACCAACTTCCTAGCGCTTGCGGGGCAAGCGTTTGTGTTACGAGCCTTCGGCGTCTTGGTCTGGCGTTCTACACCAGACTCCTAGAGGTCAATTCGACTCGGCATGTAGGCTTCAGGATTGGCATACACGCGGTCTTTGCCATTCAGCTCGCTAGGTTTCTTCGTGAGATCGCCGGCCTGCTCGCGCCCAACGAGCTCAGTGAGCCGGACGATTTCCCTGGACGAGGCCTCGCTCCATTGCGTCGGCACCTTATAGAGGTGCGCTAGCCGCACGTTCTTGCCGTGGAAGTCGAGAGACTTGTTCAGGAAGCCGATCGCGAACTTGTGCACCTCGGTCACATAAAGCTGGGCAGCGAGTTCTTCTAGTTGTGGCGGTACCGGCGCGCGCATCAGCGAGCGCCAGAATTGCCATTGCATGTCCGCCTTGCGGTACCCCGCAGCGGTCGACCAATACGGGTGGCGCAGCAAGAGCACCTCGTCGTAGCGTTCGTCAGCAAGCACGAGCAAGCTCGCCTTGGCCTCCAAATCTCGCTCCATCTGACTCTCGGGCAGGCGAATCGGGATTTCGTCGAATTGCCGCCGCGGAATGTCGCCAAGATAGAACTGCGCCATCGCGGCGAAGTAGTCATCCTCAAAGACCGGGCGTTTGCCCTGCTTGGATTTGAAGAATTCGATGCTCTTGCCTAGTTGCTTCTCTGCAGCAGCGTAGTCCTTCGCTTCAAGCAAGACATAGCCTCGCCTGGTCATCGCTTCGAGCCTGTCGTATTCAGAGAGCTTGGCAAGGGTAAGCATGTCGTCTAGGGTCGCGAGTGACTCGCTCCACCTCTCGTGCTCCGCAAGTAGGGCTGCAGCGCGAATCCGCGCATCAATCCCCTCTTCACCACTGCCAGGACGTGCAGCCAGCCCCAGGTAGCGGGCGACTGCATCATCGGTACGCTCTAACGCTTCAAGTGCCAAACCGGCGTTATAGATAGCGGGTGGCGCCAGCGAAGACTCCGCGAAGTCTTCGAGTATTTCGTCGTAGAGGCCAAGTGCTCGCTCGTAGTCGCCAGCGGCGAGCGCATCGTTCGCTTCGTCAAAGAGGCCCCGAGCGTCACGAGCAATAATTTGCTCGCTGCCATCTGCATCGCGAACAACCTCGATGCGCATAGGTTCGACAATAATTGTCTGCCTCTCGTCTTCGTCCCCCTCTCCCACTGCAGGCGTTCGGGGTTCTTCTTGTTCCGGTGCGGCCGAAACGACAGTAGGCACATTGGTTGAAGTTGAAGACTTCTTCGCGGTGGTCGATGTGCACGCTCCCACTGCTGCGAGGAGGATGACGAGTAGAGCCGATGGCCAGAGCGAATTCACACCTCAGAGTGTAGCCGATAGAGGGATCACTTTCTTGTCTGGAGAAGCATGCCCACCGAACCAAGTTCGCTTGCGCATGCGTTTGTTGTGGTCACATGTCATACGCATTTGCTATTCCTCGGCTTGGGTCTATGAAGGTAGCGTTCACTTACAATCTCCGTCGAACAGATTCTGAAGAAGAAGCAGAGTTCGACACAGCCGAAACCGTCGATGCTATTTCTAGCGCAATCGAAAACGCAGGGCACGAGGTGGAGAAGTTGGAAGTCTCCGGCGCTGTCTCAAGTCTGATGGAGAGGCTTGAGACAGCAGACCCAGACATTGTTTTCAATCTCGCAGAAGGCAACGGAGGCCGAATGCGCGAAGCATTCTACCCGGCTCTATTCGAAGAGATGGGATTGGTCTACACCGGGTCCGATGCGTACACGATGGCGCTCACCCTCGATAAGTTCCTCACGAAGCTCGTTCTCGAGCGTCACGGCATCGACACGCCGCGCGCAGAGTTGGTTACCGAGTCAAATCTCGATCGCATGTGCGAAGGAGGAGCCCGCCTCGCCTTCCCAATCATCATCAAGCCCAACTACGAGGGGTCTTCCAAGGGAATTGGTGAGAACTCCGTCGTGCGTGGGCTCGGTGAGCTTGAACCCGCTCTCAAGCTTGCCATCAAGGCATTCCCTGAGGGCGTACTCATCGAGGAGTACATCGAGGGCACCGACGTCGCAGTTGGTTTCATCACCGGCGTTGGTCACGACAGCGGCCTGCTCCAGCCCGTAGAGACGCTCTACGATATGAGCGCGTCAGATACCTTCAAGATCTACGACTTTCGCCGCAAGAACCTCGAGCCCGGCTCGGTTCATCTTCGCTGCCCAGCAGAAGTCCCTCGCGATGTCGCCGCCCGCCTCCGAGCTATTTCCCATAAGGCAATCGCCGCCCTCGGTCTCAAAGACGTTGCTCGTCTCGACTACCGCATCGGCGAAGACGGTCGCATCTTCCTTCTCGAAGCGAACGCCCTGCCCTCTCTGGCGAGCGACTCTTCGATTCTTGCAGCGACATCGCAGCACGGTCTCAACTACGAGGCGACAGTTGCCAGCATTCTCAACTCCGCGGCTCTCCGCGGCAACGTGGCAACAGCCAACGAGCTGGGCATGCGCCGCAAGCGACGCGGACGTCATCGACCAATTCGCGTTGGCTTCACCTACAACGTCAAGCGCGAAAACGATGGCGACGAGCAAGCGGAATGGGATCCACCCGAGACCATCATCGCGATCTCGAACGCGCTCGCGCGCCAAGGGCACATCGTTGTGCACCTTGAGGCGACACAAGACCTTCCACGGGTTCTCGCCGAAGCCGATGTCGACCTCATCTTCAACATTGCAGAAGGTGTTGCCGGCCGGAATCGAGAAGCACAGGTTCCCGCCCTCTGCGAGCTCCTCGGTATTCCCTACACGGGCTCGGACTCGGCGACTCTTGCCATTGCTCTCGACAAAGCACTTTGCAAGAAAGTGCTCAGCCAGCACGATATCCTCACGCCAGGCGGCATGCTCATGGAGACCGGCCGCGAACGTCTGGATCCAGACCTGCGCTTCCCACTCATCGTCAAACCCAATGCCGAGGGTTCGTCCAAGGGAATCGGTACAGCGTGTGTCGTCGACAACGAAGTCGAGCTTCGTAAGATTGTGGTCGAAACCATCGCCCGCTACCACCAGCCTGCCCTGGTCGAGGAGTACATCACAGGTCGCGAGTTCACCATTGGACTGCTCGGTGGCAAGCGACCACGAGTCCTGCCACCCATGGAGATTCGTTTCCTCGACAGCAAGAACGAGCGCCCTGTCTACGACTATGTCGTCAAGCAGGAGTGGCGAAAGCACGTTGAATACCAGTGTCCAGCAAAGGTCACAGAGAGCGAGCTCAAGGCCATCGAGAAGATCGGCCGAGCCACCTTTGCAGCACTCGATTGCCGCGATTTCGCTCGCGTCGACATCAAGATGACCGATGACGGGCGCATCTATGTCTTCGAGGTCAACCCACTCCCAGGCATGACGCCTGGCTACTCGGACTTGGTTCTAATCTCCAGCGCATGCGGCATGGACTACGACCAGCTCATGGCTGAAATCACCGTTGGTGGCTTCCGACGCCTTCGAGAAAAGGAGCGCCGCGAACGTCAAAACGATACCGCGGAACAGGTTGAGGCCGAGATCCAGAAGAGTGCCAAGCAAAACGCCGCCAAAGCACAGGTTGCCCGCAAGCGGCGTGCAAAGCGGCAGCGGCAATCCGCAAAGTCCGACGCAGCCGTCAGCACCAAGACGACGCAAGTCCACTAGACAGGGTCCAGACATCCGCCGGCATACTCGCCACCTAGCCCGCCTGCGGCCGTGGTAGCGTGCCACTATGAAGGTCGGAACGCGCATGACGATTGCCACCTCGGTGGTCGTAGCGCTAATGCTCGCGATCTATGCCGCCATTGACTTGCGAGCCTCTCGCGTCGAGCGTGAGAGTGCGCTGCGGCGCAATATTGAAGACGTTACGGTAGCACTTCGATACCAGGTCGAATTTGCAGGCACCAAGGCGGTACTCAGCAAAGCCGAGCGGCGTGCCGAATCGATGAGTGCGGCCATCGCCCCACTGGGAGCTGAGCTCCTAGGGGCCGAGCTTGCGACCCAGAGCAGCGAGCGAGGCCAACGTGTCAAAGCCTTCACGGAGGGACGTAGCAACTACCTCTTTGCCAAGCGGGCCAATCAGATGACGTACTCATTGCCCCTGCGCGCGACGTCTGCGACAGAGCCTGAGGGATACGAGATTCTGGGAGCGATCGAAGTCACGGCGGATGCGAGCTTCCTCGACGAAGCCTTTGCCGTAGATCTTAGACGTACTGTGCCAGTCCTCGTCGGCATCGTACTCACAGTCTGGCTCGCCGTTTTCTTCCTAGTTCGCTCACTCGTGAGTGACCCAATCTCCAAACTACTCACCGGCGTCGATGACGTTGCCCATGGTGATCTAAGTCGCGTGCTGTTGGCAGAACGCGAAGACGAGATTGGCGATTTGGCGGCGCGCTTCAACGAGATGACGTACTCGCTGCGCGAGTCTCGCACCGAGACAAAGCGCATCAATGAAACCCGTACGAGCCTCGAGCAGAAGCTCTTCCAGACCGAGAAACTCGCCACTATCGGTCAAATTGCAGCAGAGATTGCTCACGAAGTTGGCACACCTCTAAACGTCATTTCCGGTCGTGCAAAGGGAATCCTTAAGAAGGCCAACAACATCGAGGCGGTTAAGAAGAATGCCAACATCATCGCCGAGCAAACTGCCCGCATCACTCGAATCATCCAACGACTGCTCGATTTCTCGAGACGCAAAGTGGGAGCCGAAGAGACTGAGCTAGTCAACCTGAACCAGCTCGCACTGAGCACGATGGAGTTTCTTGAGAGCAAGCTCAGTGCAGCTTCGGTAAAACACACCCTCAGTCGCGAAGAAGCCCTTCCGCCGTTCAAGGCCAACCCCGATCACATCCTCCAGGTACTCACCAACCTAATCCTCAATGCGACCGAAGCCATGAGTGACGGCGGAGGCAAGCTCACCGTCGAGACCGCCATTGTTACCCGGCGCAGACCAGGCCTCGAGGTCGCTCCTGAAATTCCTACCGTGGTGGTAACTGTGACCGATACCGGACCAGGTATCCCCGAAGAGGATAGAGATAAGATCTTCGAGCCCTTCTACAGCTCCAAGACTCGTAAAGGCGGTACGGGCCTTGGCCTCGCTGTGGTGCACGGCATTGTCAAAGACAACGATGGTTGGGTTGAGATCACAGATGCACCAGGTGGAGGCACCTGCTTCTCCGTATACTTCCCGGCAGTAGAGGCGGGCGCTGAGGGCGCGACATCCGAGGCAAGCCAATCATGAGTCCCAAAGTTTCACCAGCCACGCTCTCCCTCCGGCAGAGCGCCAAGATCTTGGTTGTCGAAGACGTCGATGCGATGCGAGCCCTCCTGGTCGAGGAACTCAGCGATGAGGGCTTCAATGTACTGGCAGCTGCCGACGGTCGCGCCGGTGTGGACTTGGTGCTGACCCATCCAATCGACCTGGTAATCACTGATTTGCGCATGCCCGACGTTGATGGCTTTGATCTGATTCGCGATGTCCAGGCGACCGGGCAGGCCCCTCACATCGTCATGATTACCGCCTTTGGTTCCATCGAGACGGCGATCAAAGCTGTCAAGCTTGGCGCCTTTGACTACATCACCAAGCCCTTCGAATTCGAAGAGCTCATCATCGTCGCCGACAAGGCACTGAACGACCGCAAGCTGCATCGGCACATCGAGCACCTGCAGCGCGAGGTTGAAGGGAAATACCGTTTCGGCAACATCATCGGCGAGAGCGATGCCATGCAAGATGTGCTCGGACTAGTCACGCGCTTATCGACCTCCGATGCCTTCGTGCTCATCACTGGTGAGAGCGGCACCGGGAAAGAACTCATATCTCGGGCTATCCACTACAACTCCGCGCGAGCCAGTCACGCGTTCGTGGCTGTCAATCTTGCTGCAGTCCCGGGGCAACTCATAGAAAGCGAGCTATTCGGTCACAAGAAGGGCGCGTTTACAGACGCTCATTCGGACCGCGATGGGCTCTTTCGCCAGGCTGACGGCGGCACCCTCTTCCTCGACGAAATCGGAGAGCTGGCTCTAGAGCTTCAGGCCAAGCTTCTGCGGGTCTTGCAAGAGCAGGAGATTCGCCCGGTCGGGGCGACGGGCGTCGAACGGGTCGATGTTCGAGTTGTTGCCGCCACAAATAGGGATCTCGAGGAGATGATGAGCCAAGGGCTCTTTCGGGAAGATCTCTACTATCGGCTCAATGTCATCGACGTGCGCCTGCCGCCGCTGCGAAATCGCGTGGATGACATTCTTCCTATTGCGGAACACCTGCTCTTGCAGCACGCCAGCAAGGCCTCGGCGCAGGCTCCCATCGCCCTAGGCCCCGAAACCCAGCGCGTTCTGCTTAGCTACAGATGGCCTGGCAACGTACGCGAGTTGCAAAACACGATTGAACGGGGCATTGCCCTTTGCCAAGGCAGCATTATTGAGCCAGAGGACTTGCCGCAGACCGTGCATCACAAGCGCGACATTGACTATCTCGCGCCCGCCGTCTCGAGGCACCTCTCCATGGCTGAACTCGAGCGCGACTTCATCTTGCTTGTGCTTGACGATGAGGGCGGCAATAAGACCCGAACGGCCCAGCGGCTTGGGCTCGACCGCAAAACGCTCTATCGCAAGCTCGAAGAGTTTGGCAAGCGCGACAAGAGTTAGCGGCTGCGGCCTTTCGCGGGGCGCAGATGGGGATATAGGATTCCGCCTTGTGAGCACCAAGGCTGCCCTCATTCGTACCCCTCTCCACGCCGCCCACCAGGTTGCCGGCGCACGCCTCATCGGCTTTGGGGGCTGGGAGATGCCGGTGCAGTACAAGCTCGGCATTCTCAAGGAGCACCGCAGTGTCCGAGAGGCCGTAGGTCTCTTCGATGTCTGCCACATGGGCGAAGTCGCCCTCAAGGGAGCTGGCGCAGCAGCAGCTGTTCAGAATCTCGTTACCGGTGATACGAGCAAGCTCGATGACGGCGGTGCGCTCTACACGCTCATGTGTCTTGCAGATGGCGGCATCGTCGACGACTGCATCGTCTATCGCCGCAGTGATACCGACTACCTGATTATTCTCAACGCGGCTAATCGTCAGAAAGACCTGGCGTGGATTCGCGACAACGCCGGCACGGCCGACATTGAAGATGAAAGCGACGCAACTGGGCTCATCGCAGTCCAGGGGCCAAAGGCAGTTGAGCTTGTCGACGCGTTGTCTCCTGCAGATTTGGCCAGTGTCGGGCGCTTTCGATTCGCCTCCGAAGAAATCGCAGGAGTCCAGTGCATGGCAGCCCGCACGGGATACACAGGTGAAGATGGATTTGAAATCGCCTGCCCCTCGGGCGAGACGGAGGCCGTGTGGAACGCTTTGCTAGACAGAGGATCAGCACTAGGCGTGCAGCCCATCGGCCTTGGCGCCCGCGACACGCTTCGCCTCGAAGCCAAGCTGAGTCTCTACGGCAATGACATTGACGAGACCACGACGCCCTATGAGGCGTGCCTTGGATGGGCTGTCAGACTCGACTCGGGCCCATTCATCGGTAGCGAGGCGTTGGCCAAGCAAGAATCCGAAGGTGTGACGCGCAAACTCGTCGGCCTCACACTCGAGGGCCGAGGTATCGCCCGCCAAAGCTACAGCATCCTCGACCGCAGCTTGCCTAGCGGCGAGCAAGAGATTGGCAAAGTCACAAGCGGCACCAAGGGCCCAACAGTCGACAAGGCAATTGCCTTGGGTTATGTGCCCACCGCGTACGCCAAGTCTGGCACAACCTTCACTGTCGATTGCCGAGGCAAAGACATCCCCGCCACGGTCCACAAGGGCCCCTTCTACAAACGGAACTAATAATGGCTGATATCCCTACCGATCTTCATTACACCAAAGAACACGAATGGCTCCGCGCCAAGGATGGCGGCTTCCAAGTCGGCATTACGGCGTTTGCCGTAGAGCAGCTTGGCGATGTGACTATGGTTGAGCTTCCAGAGATTGGCGACACCATCGAGAAAGAGGCTGTTTTCGGAACCGTTGAGAGTGTGAAGGCCGTCTCAGACCTCTACGCGCCCATTACCGGTAGCGTGTCGCGAATCAATGAGACGTTGGAAGACATGCCCGAAGCCGTCAACGAGACCCCCTACGCTGAAGGCTGGCTCGTAGAAGTGACGCCAAGTGATGACAATCCACTTGATGGCCTCATGGACGCCGAGGCATACGCAGCCTTCTGCGCTGGAGAATAGCGCCGCAGAACTTCCCCTAGTTCACAGGCTCCCCATGGCCGAGCATCCCAAAGACGCATATGGCTACTGCCCTCGCTGTGGGGCTGCGGAGTGTACACCATGTGGCAGCAACGGTCTTGCCTGCCCCGCATGCGAGTTCTGCTGCTACTACAACGTAGCGGCGGCTGTCGACGTCATCATTCGAAACTCCCCCGGT
Organism: Myxococcales bacterium; assembly: GCA_024222395.1. Taxonomy (GTDB): domain Bacteria; phylum Myxococcota_A; class Polyangia; order Haliangiales; family Haliangiaceae; genus NORP324. The sequence continues at coordinate 4,806 of JAAEPE010000703.1, read as the reverse complement.
GAGATACTACTCGCCAGAAGGGCGCGCGATCCACTCAAAGGAAGACTCGACCTTCCAGGTGGTCTTGTAGGCAGTGGCGAATCCCTGGAGGATGCGGCCCGACGCGAGGTCCTCGAAGAAGTCAGTTTGACCGTGCGTGACTTGGCCTATCTGGGATCGTTTCCCAATGCGTATGCCTTCGGAGACATTATCTACGGCGCCCTCGACGTCATCTTGACAGCGACCACGGAGGCAAAGACGCTCACAGCCGGTGACGACGTCGCAAGTGCCCAGTTCCTGTGTCCCGAGAGCGTGCTGCTGGGCGAGGTAGGTCTCGAGTCCACTCGTGCGGCGCTCAAGTACTACCTCTCGGGCCTATAGGCCTCCCGCCCCGCTACACAGGCATTTTCGTACCTAGCGCTGTCGGAAAATCTTCCATCCCCCGCGGGGGGCGCCGACTTGGAAGTGGAAGCCGAAGCTGAATGTAATGAGCCCCGAACCGCCGGCGATGAGCCCCGTCGGAGGGTTCGGAAACGGCTGCGCCCGTTCGAAGGCAGCGATGGCTTCCGAGTCCAAGAATTCAACACCAGACTCTTCAAGAACGATGACCTTTGCGAGCTTGCCCCCGGGCTGCAGCGAAACCTCGAGCACGGTGATCCGGTTTTTGGTTCCGTACACCTCGCCGGTTGGATCTCGTCTCGCATAGACGGTGTCCGGGTGCCAGCTCTGAGCAACCTGCCTCTTCATGCGATTGAAGAAGCTCGCGAACTTCCACTTCTTGGTGTTTAGGGAGGTGAAATCGCCCGACTCCACCCCATCGAGTTTGTCCACTGAGCCGCCGCCGACAACCCTGGTGATCGTATCTTGAGTCGGTCGCAGATTCGGGACTCCCGACTTCGTGGCGACACCCCCGCGGGAGGCTTCTTGCGCTTCTCGCTCTCGCTGCCCAGTGACATCTTGAGCCCCATCGCCCTTTCTCGCAGCTAGCCCATTGGCGGCCAGCGCATCGACGCCTGAGTTCTCACCCGCTTCACTTCGCGCTCGAAATTGCAATTCGCGCATGGCCATGACGGCTGCCTCGGCCTGCGCATCCCCACCACCCTCAGCGGCAGCCTCACTCTCGGCCGTTGCCGCCGCGACTTCTTCCAATGCCTCGTCCCTAGAAGGCTCCGCCTCTTCGAGAAGCTCGCTGCTCTCGTCTGCGATCGGCAGCTCCTTTGCCGAGGGTTTGACCACCATCTTCTCGGTGCTGCCGCGAACCACGGTCTCCCTATCCGTATGAGAGTCAAACTCGGAGAGGAAGCGCGCCTTGTCGGGGGTGGTTTCAAGGTCCGGAGCTGTGATCTCGATAACCTGTCCGGACTCACGAGGGCTGCTTGCGGCTTGTTCCGATTGCAGAGCCTTCTCCTCGAGCTCTTCTTCGAGTAGCTCGGCCAGCTCAAGCTCGTCCTTCTCAGGAACATCAAGAAGGGGCTCAAGTGCAGCAATGTCCGCAGGGCTTAGAAGTGCCAAGGCGTCGGAAACGGGGACATCTTGGAGGCCGTCACACAGCAGCCAGTCGAATCGAAAATCTCGGAGCGCTGCCTCAGAGCACGCCGCCTTGCCAAGCCCAGGCACGGTGCAACTAACCTCCCTGGCAGCGAGCGCCAGAGTGGCGTCGATCCAGCAGCTAAACTCCACCTTAGCCCCTACTCGTTCCGAGGTGACAGCATCGCCCAACCCACCCGATAGATCATCAGCGTCAAAAGCAACAGAAGCCGTCACAAACACGGCCCCGTGCACCACGAGTGAAGCCACCACCATGATCGCGGTAGCTCGGCCCTGCTTCGAGCATCGATGTTGATCTTTGGTAGAAGTCACGGCCTACTCGAAGTCTGTAGCAAACTCAATTTTAGCAGTCCTTGGCGCCAGACCCGAGGCATCTTTCACTCGCAGACAGGGGGCTCCCTATCGAATCAAGGGGTTGCGAAAGTAATAGGGCGCGATCACGATCAGACTTGGGCGCCCAGCGAGGAGCGCCTTCGGCACGGGACCAAGGGGGCCTGCCGCTCGGAAGGCCCGCAGCGCTTCTGCATCAAACTCACGAAACTCGCTGCTCTTACCCACTTTCAAGCCGTGCACTTTGCCCGAGGCGTCGAGGCGAAAGCGCAATATTACTTCGCCTTGCTCCAGGGCAAGAGCCAGTTTGCGAGGAAAGACGAGTTCTTTGTCGATGCGCTGATACATAGAATAGAAGTAGGAATTCGACCGAGTTGCGCTGGTGAGCGCCAATTCGCTATTCGCATCAGAACCATTCTTAGCAGCGTTTCCCCGGTCGCCTTGCGAGGCCACGCTTTCGCCGATTCGCCCACCAGCGCCCAACCCCTGAGCACCACCGGCCGAGGCAGTACCCAGGGCAAAGGGGCTACTTCGTCTTCGGCTCGACAGCTCGGCAGCGCTAGCCCATTGCGTAGCAGCCCCATGCTCAGAGTTTTCCGTAGCGACGTCTCCCCGCTCTCGCAGTGGCACCACAGAGCTGCGAGTTGCGGTGCCGGCGACCTGCGTTTCGCTCTTCTGGGGCGCCGAATCGAAACGAGGATCGGCAGAAAGCCACTCGCGACCGTCTACGCCCTTCGCTCCGCCTTCGCCCAGGCCTTCGTCATGCCCCTGCCGTTCTGCGTCCGTGCCCATGCGAGGCTGCGCCGCAGCAACACGCCGATTTGCGAACCCCGCAGAAGGAGCGCGCTCAATTGACTCTGGCGTGGTACGCCCCTTGTGTTGCCCGGTCGTGTGCATCGCTTGAGTTTGGGAGGGGTGATTCCACAGCCCGCTACTCCTGACTGCTTGATCGTCGCGATGACTTGCGGTGTTCTGCCCACGAATGCCAGGCGCTCGCCGCCCGCCATGGCTTCCCGGGGAGACTACTGGTGAGGGGCTCGCACTGCCTTCCTCGGGCGACCAATGGTCACTAGCTCCGGCGACACTCTCGAGTTCCGGAGCGGGAGAGAGCACCACCAAGCTCACGGTAGCAAGAGAGGCGCTCGTCTCGGCCGCGGGTGAGTCGGGCTGTGCTCTTCTGAGGGCGGCATCGTAAGCAGGGGCCTCGGATTCCGATGTTCCCCGCCAAACCAGAAACACTGTGCCATGTACGAGTACAGCAGTGACTAGGGCGAACCCCGTCCACTTATTCTTGCTCCGCGCCACATCCTAAGTATGCCGCGCATACGCAGCGGGCACCACAAGCTTCGAGGAACCGCCCACGTACCCCGTGCCGTGAGTTCGTTCCGGGGTTTTGCCTTACCATTGTGGCTCGAGAGCAAGGCGGGGTGACGAAGCAATACCGGGGTATTGCGAGGAGCCCCAACGCCGCTATCGGCCGCAAGGGCTGGCGCAACCCGGATCGAATTTCCGGCATCCGGCACTAGACTGCGCAGATCGAGAGGATACCGCCGCCATCGACATCCAAGTCAACGCGACGCTTGGTGTCCTTGACCCACTCAAACTCCTCCGGGTCTAGCTCCTCAAGGGGCGTCGTGCGCACATGCGGGTTCGACTTCACATTGTTGATGGTCGCCGACATCGTATTGAAGATCTCACTCATGGTTTCAGTCGAGTCTTCACTAGCGGTGCCCGTGCCGAGCTGTTCGGTAATCTCGCTTTCGGGCAGCATGAGCAGTTTGCAGGCGAGTCGAACCGTCGCCTCGAGGTCCGCGATCATGGTACCGACAAGTACATTCTTGTCATCGAGAATCAGAACACGAAAAAAGACATCCTCCGAGAAGTCCGTATGAGTTTTTCGCTCCTTGAGACCAATTTCCTCTCCTACCAGCATCTCCAAGGATTGGCGCATTGCGATGGGAGATGGCGGGCGCATTCGTTTCTCAGGCCGCGCTGGCTCCTTTTCTTTTTCCTCGCCCGCCGCCTCTTGCTCCTCATCAGTTTCAGCGCCCCCCCCATCTTCCGATGTAGCCTCCTCGCTCTCAGAATATTCCCCATCCACGCTAACTTCGCTCTCATCACCCGATTCTTCGGCGGCAGCTTTGGCAACCGCAGTGAGAGCTTCGAGCTCTTCGGGGTCCATACCAAGCTTTGCCTCGAGAGAGCCTACCTTGCTCATCAGCGCTTCAACAAGTGCCGTCATTTTCTCGAGCTGCGCGGAGCCTCCGCCCTGTTCGAGCCGATCAAGCCGCTCAATCAGTTTGTCTTGTGAACGTTCGAGCTTGGCGACCGCCTTTCTGGACGCACCCGCAACGGAGTTCCCGCTGCGGATCGACTCGGACTTCTTTGCGTCGACAAGAGAGAGAGTGCGAACCATCTCAACATCGAGCCAGCGTCCTTCCCAGAGTTCATACGCCTCCGCAGGCGATTGCTCTGCCATGAGCGCTTCGGTCGACTCCGCCATCTCTCCCAACTCGGGAACCGCGCGCATGTGCCGACTGATAAGATTCGCCCCTTCAATCTTCTGCTCGTGCGGCTGGTGCAGATGCCGCCCGAGGGGCACCAGACGCTCAACCTCAAGAACCCACTCACCATCATGCTGAGTGAGCCGCTTGAGCGTCGTGCCTAGTCCTGTTTCACTCATGTGCCAACACCATCAGATAAGTTTCCAAGACACGGATCGGCCGCAAGCGGATCCTCTGAAGGGGCAATCCCAGGGCCTGATCATTCTTGTGCGGGCGCAAAACCGTGGCCACATGCTGTGCAGTGCCACATAGCGGCGATGCAAGGTCAGCTCACCAAGCGTGCTAGACCAGATGCGAGCACGCTGTCCCCGCGATTCAATCCCGGTATCACACCTCATGCAAATGGATTTGCCCGACATATTCGTATCCAACAAGTCTAGGCGGC
>JAAEPE010000702.1 GCA_024222395.1 Myxococcales bacterium | reverse complement strand
CCTCGGTGATACGCACCCTCACCATCTCAGTTGTTTGAGATTCCGGATACGTATTACTCAAAGCGTGAAGAGATTCGTTAGAAACCCCAAGGCGCTGTCTGCATTCCTTCCACGAGGCACCAGCACCGCGCAATTGCGCCAGGCATTGGGCAATCGCTGAGGCGAGCGCTTCGCCATACCGAACTTGCCCAAAGCCGCGAGATTCGAGCACGCGAAGCCGCAAGCGCTCCGCCTTCGTTTCTAATAACTTGTCAATTCCCATCCCAACGGCAAAATGCGGACGTGCGCACAGCGCCAGTGGGGGCACGGCTAGGCTTTACAAAACGAGCGTCTGTCCTACTTTATCTATCCAGCAGGGCCCGAATGTCGTCGAGCAAGTGGGGAAGATGTGCTTCCACCGGCTTACGTCCCGTCATGCCGCGACGCCCGTCCACGCATTCAAAACCACTTCTAAGCTCATGCAGCCCTTTCTTGAGCGTCGCACGATTCCAGCCCAATTCCTGCTCGGCGCTATAGGGTACCCCTTCGAAAAACTCGTTGACCATACGCGCCATAAACAGCCGTTTCACGTAGCCTTTGAGCCCTCCGGCAGTCTCTTGAAGAAAGCTCTTTCGTTCGTTGTG
>JAAEPE010000701.1 GCA_024222395.1 Myxococcales bacterium | reverse complement strand
ATGTCGTGCCGGTAGATGCCACCGGGCAGTTGCCCAGCCGCAGCCCAATAGTAGATGCCGCCCTTGATATCGGTATCGGTGAGGTGCACCGTGTTGTCCTCGCTGGCGCCCACCGTCTGCGGCGCCGCCGAGTTGAGAGCACGAACGCGAATGGTGACGTCGCTACCGCGGGCCGACTCGCCCACCACGCTCCACTCCTCGGGGGTGAAAGAGCCGAACGCGCCGGCTGACGCATCTTGCGCTGTGTACAGACGAGTCTCCGCGTACTCGCTGGCCAGGCTCAACTCGTACAGGTCGGTAGCGGCAGCACTCGTCCAATGGGCCTCGAAATCACCGAGATTGGGCGGCATGTAGACCTCGGTCTGTGGGTACACCAGGCTGGGCGCCAGGGCCGGATCATCGCTCGCGCTGTCGAACAGATTGGGGGCGTTGTCGGGCACACCATCTTCGACGCGATCATTCTTGACCAAGACGGTGATGTCCGCAGTGGCGCTCGCGCTGCCGTAGACCACGCGAACCTTTGAGTTGCCACCGGCGACACCGATGGTGCGGAAGACCTGGCTGGAGAACACCCCGAGCAGAGGGTTGTCTGCGGCAAAGGCGGCGCTGTCGGTGACGTCCTCCAGTTCGCCAGACTCGGTTGTTGCCATCACGGTATAGGCCTGCTCGACCTGTACCCCATTGACGACTTCTAGGGTGACCGTGGCAGGGGTCACTTGCAGAACCGGGGGGCCGGCGTCGGCGTCGTCACCGCCTCCATCTACGCTCGAGCCACAGGCCGTACAGCCCAGCGCGATCAACATCGCCAAAAAAGGAACGGGCAATCTGATGCTCATGGCCCAGAGTACCACAATGTGGCGCCTGTATGCCTGTTTTCGGGCAGCACCAGGCTGGGAAACGCCCATGTGGCGGTGCCCGCTCGCTATGCCTGGCATCGAAGAGATCGAGCCAGAAGAGATTATCGATCACTGCGCTCGAAACCTTGCTCCCTACAAAGTTCCGCGTCTCGTCGAGTTCTGCGAGAAACTCCAAGTTCGCAAGACTCGTCCTCTCCTTGATCAGTATCTCTGATACGGAGCATTGGGCTTTGGGCGCGTGCAAACGATAGCTATGGGAGTCGCTTGGCGAGTTCTACTCGAAGGATTGACGACCTGCCCTCGGTTTTGGGGATCGTGGGCAATGGCATTCTCGCGTCGATTCGCGTGATCGAAGAGTCCGGATTCTCCCCAGCGGAGGAGCAGGAGCGCATCATGCACCGTCGCAAGGCTCTGGTTCGGCTATATAGAGCTGCGGTCAATAGGGCCCATGATGGGTGAGATTGACCGCGTTTCCCCGAACCATCGCTATGCGGAGAAGAACCGGGCGATCTGACACAACTTCTCATGATGTCGTGCGTTTGACCCAGTCAATCCCCAAGCGAGAACTGGAGCGACCGTTATGCGCCTCACCATCCTGATATCTACTGTGTTCCTTGTAGCGTGCTCCAACGCCCCACACGTCATGTCGGGCGCGAAGGCGCGGTACGTTTCCTCGACCGGCTTGGTTGGCACGCCGGCCGCCGAATCGGCGCCCTCGTCTAGCCGGGCGCCGGAACCCAACGCCACCACCGAACAACGCCCTCACAACACTTCCAACCACGATTCGGGAATTGACGTCGCTCGCAGAACTCAGCATCGAAGGCAACGAGCTCACATCTCGAGAGTCCGGAGAAATCTCGGAGTGGCAGGAAAAGCAGCGTGCGAAGCTCGAGAGTCAGTGGGCTGACTACATGGATTGAGAAGACCGATGCATCAGCCTGAAATCGGCGCATTGGTTGCTATGCCTATCGGAGTATTGCTTCACCCATGGTTATGCGTCATCACCCGCAGCTTCTGTGGCCCGCTCGCATCACTGCTTAAGAGTCTGCCGATACTCGCTGCGTCGGCCCTGCTCATGCGAAGATGCGAGAGCACATGAACCTAGCCTCGGAACTTTCTAGCCTGATGCGCCCGAAACTAGCCTCGGGCAGGTCTTCTCCGCGATAACTCAGAGGCGTTGGTGCTCTTCGCCCCTAGCCTCCTGGAAGGGGAAAGAAAAAGGGCTCTCACGGTTGTGAGGGATTCTAGAAGCTCCCCAACGGCACCTGTAGTGGGAGAATTCCGAGCGGCTTCGTCATCGACCTCAGCGAGGAGGCTAGGCCCATGTAAGTGCTGGATCTTTCTAGGTGATCGCATTTACTCAGCCCCTATTGGAAGGCTTGGGTACCAAGGCGCAAATCAGAAACACAGGTCTATTCTACCTAGCCTCTTTATAAGCGCATATATAACTACAGAGTCTCTTGAGAATAAAGTACTAATCTATAAAAACAGTGAATAAATATGTATAATAATCACTAACATAGAGTTTAAGCATAAAATTCTGACGTAGACTACGTAAAGGTATTAAATTGATGGCGGATAAGCGTTCAAAATTTTTTCAATTTGTCTTTCCTAATAAAAGACAATGCATCAAGTCTGGCGTCTTGTTGATCT
>JAAEPE010000700.1 GCA_024222395.1 Myxococcales bacterium | reverse complement strand
TGCGTTGACGAAAAGCCTATGCAGGTACTCAAGCGCAAGCACTCAACGCACGTGGATCCTCGCGATGGCTCTGTTCGTTACGAATGTGGCACTTCCGCGTGCGTCGAGACACCATGCACCTTTGGTGCCTCGACATGGCAGATCATCACGGTTGATGGGAGCCGACTCCTTTTCGAGAGAATCTCGATGAGTTGGTTCAAGTCGTCATCGACAATTTTTCGTGGCCCCTTACTCCGGTCGACCAATAACCCGGAACGGACTTCCGATCTCGAGTACTAATAGTCGTTGTAGATCATGACCTCAGCCACGGCACCGCGGGCCGTCGCTTTGGAGTTGATGGAGCGACCGCACATGACTTGGTCGATATTCCAATCGGCGAATAGCTCCCGAATGAAGGGCGTGTCGCTGTTGGAGAGCAGTACGGCGCAGCCTCGCTCTGCCAGATCGTTGGCCAGATCCCGAAGCTCGCGCTGGTCATCGGCCGTGAAGGAGCCAGCGGTGTAGCTTGTGAAATTCGCTGTGGCAGTTAGGGGATGGTAGGGCGGGTCGAAGTAGACGAAGTCGCCGGCCTCAGCACTGGAGACGACCTCGCTGTAGTGCCTGTGGTAGATCTCGGCGTTTTGCAGAGCCGCCGATGCAGCTCGCAGCGTCGATAGATCGTAGATGGATGGGTTCGTGTACCGGCCGACGGGAACGTTGAACTCGCCCTTGCTGTTGACCCGGTAGAGGCCGTTGAAGCACGTCTTGTTCATGTAGAGGAACTGGGCGGCTCGATCCACATCGGTTTGACGTGGGTTGCGCTCATTCCATTTGGAACGGACTTCGTAGTAATACTCTTCGCAGTGCTTTC
>JAAEPE010000699.1 GCA_024222395.1 Myxococcales bacterium | reverse complement strand
GTCGTGTACCAAATTGATGAGCACTGCAAGCGCTTGCTCTGGATTGGGACAGATCGAACGACCTGTTGCTTCATGCGCTTTTGGAGTTGGCTCGGTGAAGAGCGAGCACAAGGCCTGCTGCTCAACTGGATCAAGGCAAGAGACAGCGTATCGCTGGGGGCCGTCGAGGGGCAAAACAACCGGTTGAAACTGACCTTTAGAAGAAGCTACGGCTTTAGAACCCTCCAAGCCACCGAAATAGCCCTCTATCACACCATGGGGCAGCTACCGGAGAAGCCGATGACCCACAGATTCTGCTGAGGAGCCAGAGATTTAGGTGATCTATGGATTGTAGTTTCATATCAAGTCCTTTTCTTTGTGTGAATCCACAATACGTCACGTGATTGAGCAACGAATATGGATGTCTGTATACGAACATGTTGCTAACCTCCCGTCATGAACCAAGCCGCAGAGCATCTGGCAGCAAATCTAGGAAGTGTTCGCACACAAAGAGGAATGACCCAGGCGAAACTAGCGGATCGTTCCGGGGTGCCGCGCTCCTCTGCCTGCATCGATTTATCGGTGGTTTCGCTGCAGTCATAGCCTCGCCATGTGAGCTACCGCGTTTGCATCGCATTGAAGGACCACAGGGAATATGGCGATACAGGTTTTCGGGGATAGAAATCACCTATGATGCCGCATGGGTTTACGCCTCTTTGTGTGCACGTTACTTCTTTCCTGCGCTGCATGTGGCAACTCTTCATCGCCAGCGAACTCAGATGCTGCGAGAGCAGATGCCGACCTTCGCTCGATGTAGATGGTGACGGTGTTCCTGCCGCTGAGGATTACGATGACGGCGACAGCACGGTTCACCCTGGGGCAGCTGGGGTCTGCGATGGCAAAGACAACAATTGCTCCGGCGAAATCGACGATGGAATCCCCACGGATGGCAGCGGTTGCCAGGATTCAGGAATGCCCGAAGCTCCGTGATCATCTCTACAACACAGGTCATCATACGCAGTGGTAATCAGCTCAATGGCATCAACGAGAGTCGCGGCCACCATCGTGGGGGAAAGGATGGCGAGCTTGATCTCTGCCTAGCTGGGGGACATTGATGTCTTCTTGCTCGACGTTCGCTATTTCCGGGATAGCGATGGAGCATCGATCCTGGGTATTTCGGTGGGTTCTCACGGCCTCCGAGTTTCGGAATCCGTAGTGTCCAACACCTCAAGTCGGAGGTCTTGGAAAAGAGCTGCGCTACGGCACAAGCCTACGCGCAGCATCGACAACGGCGTCTTGGCTCGAAACGAGGCTAGTGCGGGTCCAATTGAGGAGAGGCACCGGGTACTTCTCTTCGACATATTCTGAGCCGCTAATGATCCGTATCGGGCGCTTGCCCCTCTCAGCGCGCTTCTCGTTTTCTTTGTCGATCCATTTCAAGATCTTCGGAAGTGCTTTCGCTGCAGCCGGTTGGGTATCGTGCATTAGCAAGATAGCTCGCATCCCAGGCTTGAGGCGCTTCAGGCGTTTGGTGACGTAGGAGAAGGTGATGTCTGAGCTGTGGTGTCGAAACTCCTGTGGATCTAAATCCCAGTGCATGTGCTCTATCTCGCGCTCGGCGAGCATGTTGTCGAGGCGTTTGCAGCGCGCACCGTAGGGAACGCGCATAAGAAATTGCGGTAGCCCGGCCAACTTCTCGTAGCGTTCGGCGTTTTCGTCGAGTTCGCGAGCTGCGTCCTTCTCCTTCACAACGCAGAGCTTGGCGTGGGTGGTGGTGTGATTGCCGATGAGGTGCCCAGTGCGGACAGTTCTCTCTACCAGCGCGATTCGGTCTTCGAGACCCTTGCGCTGATCGACGACTCGGTGCCCGGTCCAGAAGAAGATCGCCTGGAGGCCGTGCTCATCGAGGGCGTCGAGTATTTTCGTGGTGTGCTTCTCGTGCGGGCCGTCATCGAAGGTGAGCAGGAGCTCGGGATCACCGCTCTTCGATGGCCCACCCGCGGGCCTTGGCCACTTGCCCGCAATAGCTTTCACTGGCAAGAGTGCCAGGCAGAGACAAGCGCAGATCAATAGCAAACGACGACTCATGAACGCGGCTAGTCTAGCAAAACGCCGGCGATGCCCCTTGCTAGCTAGTTACAGTGCTGTAGAGCGGACGGATGCGCCTGGTGCGCAGAGCCCCGCGCTTCGGCCTAGAACGGAATATCGTCGCCGCCGCCACCGCCGCCGTCGCCGCCGAGGCCGCCACCGCTTGCTGCACCGAAGTCATCGCTCGGTGGGGGTGGGCCCTCGCCAGCGCCGCCGCCGCCGCCCTTCGTGCCGAGGAATTGCACGTCCCTAGCTACGATCTCGGTGGTGTAGCGCTTGTTGCCGTCTTTGTCTTCCCAAGAGCGAGTCTGCAAACGGCCTTCGACGAAGACCTGGCGCCCCTTGGAGAGATACTTGGCGCAGTTCTCGCCCAGCTTGCTCCACACAATAATGCGGTGCCACTCGGTGCGCTCCTGCATTTGCCCGTCTTTGCCTTTCCAGCTCTCGCCAGTGGCGATCGTGAATTCACAAACGCTCGTGCCGCTTGTTGTGTTGCGTAGTTCGGGGTCTTTGCCCAGGTTTCCAACCAGAATGACTTTGTTGACGCCTGCCATGATGCGGGATCCTAGCACGGGGTTCTGACACGTCGGCTTTGTGCAGGCCCACGCATCCTGATAGAAAGAGCGCGATGTATCGGCAGTTGCGGCTATGCGTGGTGATCCCCGCGTTCAACGAAGAAGATGCGATTCTCGCTGCCATTGAATCGGTGCCGGATTTCGTGGACGAGATCGTCGTCGTTGACGACGCCTCGGCAGATGAGACCTGCGAACGCGCCCTCACTTCTTCTCGTGTGCCCGTCCTGCTTCGGCACCCGGTCAACCGGGGCGTTGGGGCGGCGATCGTCTCTGGCTACCGCCACGCCCTCAGAGGCGAGTCGGATGTTGCCATCGTCATGGCGGGCGATGGGCAAATGGACCCGGCCGACTTGCCCGCACTTCTCGATCCGATTGCCGAGGGCAGAGCTGACTACTGCAAGGGCAATCGTTTTGCCCACCGAGAAATCTTGATTCAGATGCCAACGATTCGGGTCATGGGCAATGCAGCTCTTTCGGTAGCGACCAAGGTGACGAGCGGCTATCGCCACGTATTCGACTCTCAGTGTGGCTATACGGCCATCACAAGTGCTGCACTAGAGCAACTACAATTGGACAAGGTCTTTCCTCGCTACGGCTATCCCAACGACATGCTTGCCCACCTCTTTCGCTCAAACGCACGAGTCGTCGATGTTCCGGTTCGTCCGATCTACGGTCCGTCTTGGAAGAGCGGTGTGCGCTGGCATACCGCAGTTTATCCCGTTGGCTTTGTCCTGCTGAAGTCCTGGTGGAATCGAATGCGCTCAGAGTAACTCTGGGGTCTGCGCGCATGCGAATCGGTGTAGTCACAACTTCCTATCCGCGCTTTCGAGGCGACCCTGCGGGTGGCTTCGTCGCCGAACTAAGTGAGTGGATAGCGGCGCGTGGACACGAGGTCGAGGTCGTAGCGGCGGGGGATGGGGCGGCGGAAGGCTCCTGGCAGATGTTGCCTGTACACCGGGTTTCTGTGGCCCCTGGGCTATTTTACCAGGGCGGTGCACCCGACGCTCTCGGCCAGCGGGGAGCGGCATGGGCGGCTGCTCGCTTTAGTGCGGCGCTCTCCTTGGCCGTGCGCAGGCGGGCGCAAGAGTGGGACGGTATCGTTGCCCATTGGCTCGCGCCATCGGCTCTTGCTGCCGCAGTGGTTGCTCCGAAGATCCCTCTCTGGGCCATAGCCCACGGCGGTGATGTGCACTTGCTTCGCAAACTGCGACTTACGCCAGTGGCAGAGCATCTTCTCTCGCGCCCTTCTGTGCATTTGAACTTCGTCTCTCGTGCCCTGCAGCAGAGTTTCGCCGCCAGCGCAGGCAAGAGAAGTCGCGGGCTCATGCATCGCAGCAGCATAGAACCGATGGGAATCGACTTGGATCACTTCCGAAATCTGGCAAAGACTCGCGAAGCGAACTCCAAGCCTCTACTACTTTTTCTTGGACGCCTTGTGCCGATCAAGGGGGTGGACATCTTGCTTCGCTCGCTCGCAGCAGCCTGTGCCGATATTCAAGTCATCATCGCCGGCGCTGGGCCCGAGGAGCGCTCGCTCAGGAGCCTCGCCAAGGAGCTAGGGCTCGACGTAGCGTGGGCCGGCGAGGTGCACGGCTCCGCAAGGGATGCGCTCCTCGCCAGAGCGAACGTCGTGGCGATTCCCTCAAGGCCCTTCGAAGGTCGTGAAGAGGGCATGCCGCGAATAGCGCTCGAGGCTTTGGCCGCTGGTGCCGAGCTCCTGGTGACCGATAGCGGAGGTCTTGTGGAGATCCCCGAATCGATATGCCATCGAGTGGTGAGCTGTGATGTGGACGGGCTATCGGCGGCACTCAAGAAGCTCGCCCGCGGAGCGAAGGCGCCGCGTGGGGCCGGCCACTGGCTCGAGAATCGCGGCTGGGATGTGCTCGCCCCGAGGCTCCTGCCCGGCCTTGGAGTGGAACACTGATTTAGACTCACAATGTATGCCGCACCGCGTAACTGAGTACGCAAGACCCCGGGGCGCGAACCCACTTACGCACTGCGGCATGAAATCCACGGCGGCATCTATACCCATGACAATGTGAGAAGAATTGAGAAGTGAGCATTCTCAACTAGATGGAAAGCCGGCAGTGGAGATCGGACCCTGAGGCGGAGTTTTTGCTTCTTGGCACGGCGAGTGCAAAATTACACGGCGATGCAGGTTGTAGACGTATCGGTAATTCTTCCATTCCGAGATCACGAAGACAAAATCGGGAAGGCTTGCCGAAACATTGCTCACTATTTTCGAGCTCACGGCCAGGCCTTTGAGATCGTTGCTGTGGACCAAGGATCCGGCGACAACAGCCAGTCGGTACTCGCTCTCCTGCGGCGAGAGATTCCCGAGCTCCGCGTGATGCTTGGACGCGGTTATGGCGCGGGCAGTCGCGCAGCGGACGGCGATAGCCTGGTCCTGGCGAGTGTGGAAGCTGTGTGCGCTAGCGTTGCGACTTCACTGCACGTGGCCCTCGAACGCGTCGCAACCGAGGGCATCGATATGTACCTCGTCGCCGAAACCCTCATCGTCTGCCGACAGGCCACCTGCAAGAAGCTCATTCTCTCCAACGCCACAAGACGGGCGAAGACGGAGCGAGATCTGCTGGAGATGGCTAGCAGACGCGGGCTTTCTGTTCGCAGCTACGGGCCGCTAACCGCACGCCCAGGCCACGCCATGGCGCGTTTTATCGCGTCCCTGATGCCTCACTCCACCGGGCCGAGCCACCTCTAGCCTACCGCTTCTCGCCCCGGCCATAGGCTGCGGCTATACTGGCCTCACATGTTCTCGATTATCGGCGCAATACTCGCCATCGGTCTTCTGATCGTGGTGCACGAAGCCGGTCACTACTTTGTTGCCCGCTGGTGCAACATGAAGGTCGACCGTTTTAGCATTGGCTTCGGCCCTCCCATTCTGAGCTGGCGCCGCGGTGAGACCGACTTCACCCTTGGTCCGATTCCCTTCGGTGGGTTCGTTCAGATCAACGGCATGACCGGCCTCGACGAGGTCGATCCGGATGACGAGCGCCAGTATCCAAACCGGCCCGTGTGGCAGCGCTTTGCGGCGATCTTCGCCGGCCCTGCCATGAACTACCTCACGGCGATTGTCTT
>JAAEPE010000698.1 GCA_024222395.1 Myxococcales bacterium | reverse complement strand
GCGTTATGCCACAGAGATGAATGCAAGCGGCTCTGTCTGGGGGAACGTGTTATTCCGTGACTGAGTCACGTTCTTTCCTATATAATCCGTGGATCACCCACGAATAATTAATTGTTCAGTGCAAAACGTACACGCATAGGCGTGGGGGCATTACTGAGGAGAGCTTCATGAATCCAAAGACGATCCTTTTTGCTGTTTTTCTCATCCTTTGCCTGACTCCGACCTGCGTTCTCGCTGCAACAAATCTCGATACAGGTCGTGGACGCGGGCGGCAAGCCAGTCAAGGGGGCGGAAGTGCGGGCTCGCTATTTGGCGACCGTCCGGCAAGGCACAGAGGAATATCGCATTCCGATAGAGCTAGCTCCTCCGCAGACGACCGACGCGAACGGCCAGTGCAAGATGGTGCCGCACGACGTTTCCTGGTCACTGGCAGCGATCAAAGCCCATCGCTTAGAGATGACGACCGAAGAAGCCATGAAACTGTATGACGATGCACCCACGGACCCTCCGAAACTTGAAGCGTTCGAGCGAGAGGTCGATGAGCGGCTCCAGCGTTACAGCACGGCTTACCGGCAACTCACCCCTGATAT
>JAAEPE010000697.1 GCA_024222395.1 Myxococcales bacterium | reverse complement strand
TCGTGAATTGACTCCCCTGGTCTGAGTTGAAGATTTCGGGCGGCCCATACCTCTCGAGAGCTTCCTCTAACGCTTCGATGCAGAAGGACACGTCCATGGTGTTGGAAAGCCTCCAGGCCAGGACACGCCGCGAGTAGAGATCGAGTATGGCAACAAGGTAGACGAAGCCTTTGGCCATGGGGATGTAGGTGATGCCCGTGGCAAACAAGCCATCGTACGAGCGCCTCAGATCCGCTGGCTTGGCATACGCAAAGACCCGAATGCTGCGCGTACTGCCAATCCCCCGAGCGCTCGCAAGAGCTGCGCGGCTTCGCCGAGGGTAAATCCCGAGAGTCTGTGGCCATTGGGCGTGCAAAGAAGCAAGCCTGGGGAGGATGATTTTCCAGGGCTGTCCTCGGTGATACGCACCCGCGCCATCTCAGTTGTCTGAGATTCCGGATACGTATTACTCCAAGCGTGAAGAGATCCGTTAGAAACCCCAAGGCGCTGTCTGCATTCCTTCCACGAGGCACCAGCATCGCGCAATTGCGCCAGGCATTGGGCAATCGCTGAGGCGAGCGCTTCGCCATACCGAACTTGCCCGGAGCCGAGAGATTCCAGCACGCGAAGCCGCAAGCGCTCCGCCTTCGTTTCCAGTAATTTTGTCAATTCCCATCCCGACAGCAAGATACGGACGTGCGCACAGCGCCAGTGGGGGCACGGCTAGGCTTTATGTTCAGGTAACGACTGAGTTCAGGTAACGACTGAGTTCAGGTAACGACTGAGTTCAGGTAACGACTGAGTTCAGGTAACGACTGAGTTCAGGTGGCGGCTGAGCACAAACGAGGCTACCAGGCGTAGCGAAGCGCACCGTAAGCACTCGAATTATTCTGAAGCTGGCCGAAGAAGGTGTGTTCATCAGAACCGACAAAGATATTCGCTCCGACCTGAGCGCGCCAATGGTCGTCGATGGTGTAACTCGCATTCGGCATGAGGGCTGCATCCTGATCGGTCGGGCTCGCCTGCGCATAGAAGGTGGTGCGAAGCGATTGATTCAGCGCGAGCCATGTTAGGCGAACCGTCGCAAGCTGACGCGCCTGGTCGGCGAGTGGGGCACCCGGCGGTTGCATGGTCGCGTAGAGGCCGTGATGGCGCATAAACTCCACGTGGTACTGCACGCCAAGAGTAAGCTCCTTTGCCAAATCGCGCTCAAAGCCCACAAGCCCACGAATCTCGCTATTGCGAACGAAAGGATTCTCTCCACCTCGGTTGCTTCGCGAGTCGTAGTAGCCCCCTTCGACACTGAAGATGCCACCTACGAGCGGGCGCCTAGCGCTGCCCCCATAAACAGAGAGCTTTGGAAAGGTCGCCTTCCCGGTCATGCGGTCCATTCCGGCGGGGCTTTTCCAATAGCCGCGATAGCCGTAGGCTGCGACTTCGTAGCGTCCAATGCGGCGATGGACTCTTGCCGCAAACTCTCCGTCGACAAACCAGTCGTCAGGAGTATCCGTCGCGACTAGCGTCTCTCTACCAACAATCGCTTGCTGCATCGGATCCCAACTCGAGAGCCTCCGCCTATCTGGAAAGCGATCCGCATCAAACCTCGGTGTGTAGACCAAGTCGATGTTCATCAGCTCGTGGAAGATAGAAGCCTTGAGCGCATCCGAAGGCGCTTTGAGGTATTCCATATCGCGCCCTATCAGAAACGCATCCCAATCTTTGGGGAACATGTCGTTGATGAAGAGCAGGTCACCGGTTCCCCAGGTGAGAACCTGTCGCCCAATCTTGAGATCAATCGACTCCCAGGGTGAAGCAACAAGGCTCGCCTCACGCAGATCGATAGCGCCCTCGCCCGTTTCGAGATCCGGCTCATGCTCGCCTAGAACGTGGTCGTAGATGAAGTCCGCAGCCAACGCCGCCGTCAGCCCCATCGACTCCCAACTATTCTCACCGCGAAGATGCAGCCGAAGCTCTCCCATCGAGCTTCGCCGCTCTCCTGGATCGTCCTGAACTCTGAGCCCGCCGTTCAAATCAAAGGTGCCGCTCCACTCAAAAGGCAAAGTGAAGCCCCCCTCCTCGGCTGCGCTCACACTGGCATCCGCTTCATCTCCCAAGCCAGCGGGAAGGCCGGGCTCAGCCTCGCCGAGACCTGAAGGAAGCGCGGGCTCGTCGCCCCCTGCATCACCGAGCCCCGTAGGAAGCGCGGGCTCATCGCTGGCGTCTTCGAGCCCTTCAGGGAGTGCTGGCTCGTCCTCGGCATATGCCATCGAAGGCAACGCAAGCAGTGCGACAAAGGATAGCGTGATAGGAAACCGGAACATCTCTACTTCTCCTACTTGAGGTACTTCAGTGGTGCGCGCCGTAAGTAGCGCTCAGTGAAGACTTTGGCGGGCAGCCCGGTGTTGTACTTGACGTTCTTGTACTCAACGATGGTCTTGGTGCCCAAAGTCAAGCTCTCCATGGTTGCCCTAGTGACCGTCTTGAAACCTTGAACATCCTCCACCGATTCCACGGTCATGACTCGGTACTTCTTGCCGGCCTTGTTGTAGTACTCGACCTTGGTCGGCAAGAACGTGCCCTTGTGCACCCACATCTTGTAGGAGGCGAATTCGACACTGCTGGCCTTCTTCGGCGTGTTCTCCAAAACATAGTAGTTCTTCGAGGTTTCGACGAGTTTGTGGTTATCCTTTGCGAGAGAGCGTCCTGAGACATCTTCGTAGAAGAAGTCGGAGCCAACAAAACTCGTCCTCTCATCAGACGCGGCAATGCGCTTGACTAGGTCGAGCCCTGGCAAGTAGAGCCAGCGGTCATCGCTGCCCTTGACCTTCTTATGGGCGATGAAGACCATTTTTGCCACGTCAGCAGGCTTGTTAAAATGGACGTAGAAGCTCTGGTCGCCGCCAACATCGGCACTATTTCGGCGAAGCACTGTGAATTGTCGGGTCCGCTTTGAGCCCTTCTTGTCAACGACGGTCATCGTTACCGTCGCCTTGCCATCCTTGCCTTGGTAGTACGACGCGGCATTGGTGCGCTCGACAACTTCGTTGACGGAGAGGTCCTTAGCGCTGGCCTCGGAGGAGCTAAGAATTAATATGAGGACGAGTGACGCCAGCGTGGTTGTGAGTATTCGCATGATGGTCTCCTAGGACTGCTTTTCGTTAACCGTTGCGCGACTCGACCGCGCCTCCGGCAGGGAATTGGCCATCTTCGATTTGAAGAGCCATGGTTCGAGAAGGGTGATAAGTGCAGGCAGAATCCCCAGGGTGGCGATGCCCGCGAGCAAGAGGATGGCGGCGATGAGAATGCCGACGGTCTGATACGGCACCAAGGGCGCCAGGAGCAGCGGCAAGAAGCCGACACCGACAACAATGACGTTGCGAGAAATCGCACGAGCTGGTGCCCCGAATACCGCTTCCAGCGCCTCCGCCCAGTTTGCGCTTTCGTGCCGAAGCTCTCTCGCACGAGCTAGAAAGTGAATCGCGTAGTCAACCGCTAGTCCCAAACTTAGCGAGGAGAGAACTGCCACCGGCATGTCGTAGTCTTTGCCAATGAGCCCCAAGACTCCGTAGATGAGCCCAACCGTCAGAGTTAGGGGAATCATGCTGAGAATCCCCCACAAGAGCGAGCGGAAGAGCACAGTCATCATGATGAGCACGATGACGAAGCTCCCCAAGAGCGCACCGACCATGCCGGTGACCATGTTGTTCTGCCAGACGACATTGATGTACGTGAGCCCAAACCACTTCGGTGTGGTCATAGAGATGGGCGGTGGATTCTCGGCAAGGTAGGAATCGACACTTGCCAAGACGGACTCCATCTCTCGGTTGTCGCCACTCTTGAGCTGAAACCAAACGACCCCTTGCTGGTAGTCGGTGGTCACGAAGTGCCACAAGTCGTCCTTGCGATGGCTGGATTGATACTGGGCGAGGGTCTGCCCCACCGTATCGCTGGTGGCCGGGAGACGATAGTCTGCCTCCTCTCCACTCATGAGGTCTCGGTGCACGACTTTGACAATGTCGGCCAATGAGTTCGACTTGCCAATAGCCGGATTTGCTTGCATCGCCTGTTGGAACTTCTCGAGGTATGCGAGCACGTCCGGACGCTTGAAGACCTCGTCCGCTTGCTCGGCTCTGCCGATGAAGCCCTCTATGAGAGAACCTGCGCCCTCGCCCGCTTCAAGGGTTTCGTAGTAGCTCCGCAACGCCGCCAGGAATGCCTCTTCGTCAGCAGGGGCGTTTGCGGCCACGCCCCGCGCAGCTTCACCTACGCTTGAGAGTCTTGAGGCAATGCCCTCCGAGCTCTTCTCTAGCGACTGTGCCATCAAGGCGCCGAAGGTCGCGGCGCTGCCATCGGCCTCGCTCTCTTCGGCTTCCACGGCCTCGCTCTCTTCGATCTCCTCAGCGAGCTCGTACTGCTCGGCTAGAAAGTCACCCGTGAGGCTCCACCCGATGCGGTGTGCGGCCCGGGACTCTCCCATACGCTTCGAACGCGCTAGGGCGTCGAGTTCATCAAGCAGATCCATCGGATCCGAAGAAGAAGACACTGTGAGAGCGACGCCCAGCTCGGCAAAAACCTCACGACTTGCCGCTGCATCGGCGAAAGCTCGCTCGGCAAGTCTCGCAGCAAAGCTCTCGGCAGTGTATTCCGGCACGTCGTATTCGAATTCCAGATAGGCATCGTAGGTGCCGCCAAAGTGTTGGTTGAGCACCCGGTCGGCAACACGGATTGGGTGGTCTTCTTCGAACCACTTCGTCGGATTGTCATTGACGCGAATCTTGTCAATGCCGACTGCTGCGAGGGCCACGAGAGCCACACTGAGAAGCACAATGAGCTTCGCGTGCCCGCGGCGCATGCGCCCCATGCCACCAAGTAGCCCCGTCGCTGTATCCTCTGCGCCCTCAGTCGCTCGGCCGAAGTTGAGAAGTCGCTTCTCGGGCAAGAGCATGATGTAGGCGGGAACGAAGACTATGGTGAAGAACCAAGCTGCGAGAACACCAAAGGCGACGAAGATACCGAAGGTCTGCACCGGGGGAATTGGCGTGAAGGCCAGCGAGCCAAAGCCCGCAGCAGTTGTGAGTGAGGTGAAGAGCATCGGCGAGGAGAGATGGTGCATGACCTTCTCGATCGTCTTTCTTCGGTCCCTTGTCTCCTGATACGTGTCGAAGAAGTCGGAGATAATGTGCACCGCGTCGAGCACCGCGATGGGCATGATGAAGATCGGAATCATCGAGCTCATGATGTGGATGGTGTTACCGGTGATTACCAAGAGCGCCATGGTGGACAGCGCAGCCGCCATCGCAACGAGCATCGGAGAAACGATGAGAGAGAAGCGGCGGAAGTAGAACCACATCAGTAGGAAGATGACGAGCATGGCCACCGGGGCCGAGATGGCCATTTGAATGAACATCTCGATTCCAAAGGTGTCCTCGGCAACCGGCAAACCTGCGATGTGAAACTGATCCTTGCCTGTCCCGAGCGCATCGAGCTTGTCTTGCAGAGCAACTGCGACCTCGTGAGCAACGTCCTTGTCCTCGATAGGCACGTAGATGACAAGCGCCTTACCATCATGAGACACTAGGGTGTCCTTGAGGAACGGAATGCGCATGGCCCGGTCGCGCACTGCCAGTGCTTCTTCCTGGCTCGTCGGCGGCTCTGCCATGAGCCAGTCGAACGTCACTGTCCCTGGCCCATCATTGCCGATGCTATCGACAGTCGAAGGCGCCATGACGTCGGCGGCAATAACGCCCTCCAACTTCTTTGCGTATTCGGTAATCGCAAAGACCTTGCCCAGCGTTTCCGTGTTGAAGACACCGTGCTCGTGGGAGTCGTTGACGACCCCTAGAAAGACCGCGTCACTGAGCCCATACTTCTCCTTGCTCTCGTTGTGAAAGACCCGAGCAGGATGCTCTGCGGGAAGCATAGTCTCCGGATCCGTATCGATCTGCGCCGCTGGAAGCACTCCAAAGGTACCCGGCAGAAGCGTGGGGAGCCCTGCTCCTAGGACCAGGAGGATGGTGATGGCTGCCACGGCACGCACGACAAAGCGCGAATGCAGGACAGCAAACTGCGTAATACGATTTCCTGAAATCTTCAATTGAGAGGTTTCCTTCATCTCTTATTCGAGTATCGATCGCGCAGTGGAGAGCGACCCGATGTTGTGAACGTCGGTGATGCCGATCTGAGAGAGTTGCTTGGCTGCGATGCGACTTCGCATTCCGCTGGCGCAGTAGACGAGACAGGTATTGCCCTCAAGTGCACTTATGTGCTTCGTGATTTCATCTAGGGGAAAGTTCTGAGATCCACCAATGTGCCCGCGACTGAACTCCGATACAGTGCGAACATCGACAATCATCGCTCCCTCGGAGACCAAAGCCCTGATTTGCTCAGGCGTGAGCGCAGGCGCACTGCGTCGAACCAGCTTTGCCAAGCCTTCGAGCGTCCAAGAGAGAGTGCAGAAGTGAGTAAAGATGACGATAGCCTGGAGCCCGATTAGCGAGACGCCAACAACAGTCGCCGCTATCGGCGCATTCAGCACAAATAGCACTGCAGCTACGCTATTCATGACACCAGCAGCGAGGCATGCCATACGACGAGGAAAGGGATTGGGCGGAAGCTTCACCGCACCCAAGACGTGTCGCACCCCGTGGTTGTAGAGAAGATCCATCGGATGTGCGGCCGGAGCAAAGAAGGCCCATATGCCCAGAGCGGAAACCGCGAATAGCAGAGCCGGCAGCTGAAAGACGAGCCCCAGGACGGTGATGGCAGAGCACATGCTTGGGGTGAAGCGGAGGCCCCACTCAAGCTGGCGCAGCTCTCCTGGGCTCAGCCCCTGGTAGCCCTGCTGGATGAGACACTTGTGTTGAAACGTATTGCTTGATTGAGACATGTTGGATTGAGCTTGTGCGACGTGGATGACTAGGCGGATGGGACGGTTGAACCAGGGGTTACGTAGAGAGACTCAAGACGCCCCTCTGCTTCCTTCTCGAGGCGGCCACACATGGCCTCGCAGAGACCAAAGACCGAGAAGTCCTCGATGAAGTAGTGGACGGCATTGCCCTCACGACGACGGGCAATGAGGCGAGCGTCGAAGAGCTTGCCGAGATGCCTAGAGGCGTTGGGTTGCGAGCACTGGAGTCGTTCGGTGACTTCTCCCACTGAGAGATCGCCTCTCTGGCGTAGGAAATCGAGGATTTGCAGGCGAGCAGGATCGCCAAGCACCTTGAATTTCTTAGCAATCTGAACGAAGCCCTCTTCTGTGATCTGTTTCTCAGCCATCCTGTCTGTGACTATATGCGCATATGCGCATATGGTCAACTAAAGAATCCAATCGAACAACGATCACCCTCAGCTTGGTGCGGACACTGAACACCTGGCCAGTGCATACTTTGCAAGTTATGTCGCCACCACATGGTTTTGCTGAGGTGCATTGCCGCTCGTATTACTCATTCTTGGGAGCCGCCTCGTCCCCAGAAGCCCTCGTACGACGTGCTCATGCCTTGGGCTACAACGCCCTTTGCCTCACCGATGTGGATGGAGTGCAAGGCGTGGTGCAGGCACATCAGACCGCTAGAGAGTTAGGGTTTTCCCTAGGCATCGGCACAGAGCTCACCATCCGCAACGACCTGGTGCCCCTCGGAGCCACTGCCGCCGCGCACAGGATTGTACTCTTGGCGCAAACTGCCGAGGGCTACAAGAACCTCTGCCGCCTCACCACTCTCGGGCGGACGCGCTGTGCCAAGGGGCAAGCGTGGGTCGACTGGCAGGAGGTCTGCGAAAAACACCAAGGTCTCCTCCTTCTCACCGGAGGCATCGGTGGGCCTATCGACGCAGCTTGGCGACGCAATGAACTGCACGCTGCATTCGAATGGGCCCAGCGTTTTCGCAGAGTCTTTGGAGACCGAGCCTATCTAGAGATCAATCATCATTTTGCACCTGGCGACGACGATCGAATGCGAGACCTTCTACAACTCGCCAAGACGAGCAAACTGCCGCCAGTCTTCTCGCAAAACGCGAGATTTTCGGAACCGAGCATGCGAAGGCTCTACGATGTGCAAAGTTGTATTCGCGAAAAGACGACATTGCAAAACGCGGGTCAGCTACTGCAAATCAATGCACAGAGCTACCTGCGCGAGCGAAGCCAACTCTATACCGACTATAGAAAGCTCGCCCCGGCCATCGCGCGCAGCGTCGAAATCACAGACCGACTCGACTTCTCCCTAGCGGACATAAGCTATCGTTTTCCCCGCTTCGATCTAAAGCCCGAGCAAACACCCTTCGGTGCTCTGGCAGAGCTCACAACGCAGGGAGTCGTAGAGCGCTACTCCCCCATCACCTCCAATGTCAGAGCACAAATCGACTATGAGCTGGCCCTCATCAAGAAGCTCAAGCTCGCCGGCTACTTCCTCATCGTGCACGACATCGTGCGCTTTTGCCGCGAGCGAAAGATATTGTGCCAGGGCCGTGGCTCAGCAGCCAACTCTGCCGTTTGCTATGCCCTGGGAATCACCGCGGTAGACCCGGTCGCGATGGATCTGCTCTTTGAGCGATTCCTCTCCGAGGAGCGCGACGAAATGCCCGACATAGATCTAGACATTGATGCGCGGCGCCGAGAAGAAGTCATCCAATACGTCTACCGACGCTTTGGCAAAGAGCAGGTGGCCATGGCTTGCAACATCAATAGTTATCATGCGCGCTCCGCCATTCGCGATGTGGGCAAGGTCTTCGGCCTATCCCTCGAACAGGTCGACAAAGCTGCCAAGGCCATGGATCGGCATGTCACCGACCTCAGCCCGCAAGGCGTCGTTACCAATCACATGTATCAGGGCGTGCCAAAGACCGACGCTACGCCCACAGCCAAGGAAACAGAATTCCACCTAAATGAATGGAGAATCCTCACGGGGCTCGACATGGGAGATCCGGTGGTTCGTCAGGTCTTCGAAATCGCCCGCGCCTTCGAAGGGCTGCCCAGGCACATGGGCATTCACTCGGGGGGCATCGTCATTACCGCCGGCCCCACCAACGAAATCGTGCCTGTCGAAAACGCCACCATGGCCCAACGAACGGTGGTGCAGTGGGACAAAGACGATCTCAACTTCATGGGCATCATCAAGATCGACCTTCTTGGATTGGGCATGCTCAATGCCCTCAGCGACACCCTAGGGCAGCTGCAGCGCTTCTGCGGCATCGTGCTCGACTTGGCCAAACTTCCCATGAATGACCCTGGCGTCTTCAACATGATTTGCGAAGCCGATACGGTGGGTGTCTTCCAAATCGAATCTCGGGCACAGATGAATATGTTGCCCAGGCTCAGGCCCCGCACCTTCTACGACCTCGTCATCGAAGTGGCAATCATTCGCCCCGGCCCGATTCAAGGCGACATGGTGCACCCCTACCTGCGACGCCGAGTTGGGGACGAGGCCGTTACCTACGAGCACCCTGCCCTTGAGCCCGTGCTGCGCCGTACCCTTGGAATACCGCTCTTCCAAGAGCAGGGCATGAAGCTCGCCATCGCCTGTGCAGGATTTAGCCCGGGTGAGGCAGATGAGCTCCGCAGGGCCATGGGGCACAAGCGCTCACACGCACGAATGCAGGAGCTACAAGCACGCTTAGTCGATGGCATGCAGGAAAATGGCATCTCAGAAGATCTTGCAAGCCGCATCTTCAACCAACTCTGCGCCTTTGCAGACTACGGATTCCCCGAGAGCCACGCAGCTTCGTTTGCCCTAATCGTCTATGCCTCCTGTTACCTAAAGCACCACCACCCGGCAGCCACGTTGGCGGGTCTTCTCAATGCCCAGCCCATGGGCTTTTACTCGGCCAATACCCTCATCGCCGATGCCAGGCGTCACGGCGTGGCCGTGCACGCCCCCTGCGCTCAGCGCAGCGAATGGGCAACGACTCTCGAAGTAGCGGACACAAGTACCGAGCCCGTCGTTCGGCTGGGGATAAAGACGTTGCGCGGGATTTCAGAAAAACACCGCGAGTCTTACGAGGCAGAGCGAGAGTATGCGAAGTTCTCGTCTATACCCGACTTTGCAGCACGCTCTGGGGTCCCACGCAGCGTGCTCGCCCGTCTCGCCACAGCGGGCGGCTTCGCCTGCTTTGGCTTTGGACGCAGGGAGGCTCTCTGGCAAGTCACCAGCCTGCCAAGCAACTTTGGCAGCCTGCCCCTGCTCGATTCACTGCACACCGAGATCAGCGAGCCACCACCGCCCTTGCCAGCCATGAGCGGGTCAGACGAGGTGCGCGCCGACTTCAGCGCTCTCGGCGCGAGCCTCGATAGCCACCCACTCGCCGTCGTTCGCCCACTGCTCACAGGTGCCAACATGCCCGACGCCAAGACCTTGCGCACGAGCATCGCCTCGGGACAGCACATCATGATGGGCGGCATGGTCATCGCTAGGCAAAGACCGGGGTCGGCCAGGGGCATGCTCTTCATGACCATTGAAGACGAAACGGGGTTGGCAAACCTCGTCGTTACGCCGCCCATTTTCAGTCGTTACCGAAGCATCGCAAGACAAGAGCTTTTCATCCTCGCCCGCGGCAAAGTTGAGCGCCAGGGCCAGGTAGTCAACCTCATCGTCGATCACCTCGAGCCCCTCCCCATGCTGAAGCAAGCTCCAGGGCCACCATCACGAGACTTCCGATAGCTCCTTGCTATACTTGTAGCCATGCGTCTCGGGGAGATTCTGGTTGCAGCCAAGGCTTGCGATGAAGCCACCATCGAAAAGGGCCTCGAGCACTCACGCTTCTCAGATTGCCGCCTCGGCACTGCCCTCATCGAACTCAGAATGGTGAGCAGCGACCTCATCACTGCCGCATTGGGCAAGCAACATGGCATATCCCCAGCCAAGGAAGCCAACTTCGCCACGGTCGAACCCGAGGTCATTGCCTTGCTCACAGGTGCCGAGGCGCATACGCGACGGCTCTTTCCTCTCGGGATTCAACGTTCCTCAGGCGCGCTCGCCGTCGCCATGTGCGATCCACAAGACCTTGGCGCCATCGACGCTCTTCGCGCAGCCACCGGCAAGGACATCATCGTAGCAGCCGCCAGCGCTCACCGAATTAGCCAAGCGCTCACCGAGCACTACGGACCAGCCGATTCCCAACCCATCGTTCCCGAAGAAGAGCTCTTGGACCTGGAGCTGGCTCCATCCCCCCATCGTCGAAGAAGTCACACCCACGCCACTGGTTGTGGAAACTCCGCCGTCCCCGGATCCCGGCCCTCCCCTCCCCGAAGCGCGAGTCGCCAACCCCGAGCCACGCTTCGACATCAAGGCCTTTCTCGGTACCGGGCGCGGCATCGCCATCGCGGCCGTCGGCTGTGTCGCCTTTCTCGCCATCACCAAACTGGGCTACGACTGGATAACGGGCAAAGAAATCCCCGTATCCGGAACCTTCGAATGTGATTAAGTTGACCTCAAAATGGAGCTTCCGGCGACGGGCTGGAAGTACGCCCCAAGCGCAGACGAAGACGAAGACATCGGCTATGTCGAAATGAGCCTGGCAGTGCTCTTTCGCGGAGAAGAGCTTGCAAAGCCCGACGACCTTCTCGCCCTGGTGCATGTCACCGGGCCATTCCCAACCACCGTTTCAGACCGAGAATCTGCAGACCTTGTACGAACACTCAACGCGGAACAGCGCAACCAGATGTTCGTCGGGGGCTTTGCGGCGGAGCAACACGAGTGCGCCATGAGCGAACGCCGCCCCGACCGCACCGTCGAGTGCCTCGGCACTGTGAGATACAGGAATATTTCCTACGACATCACTGCCTTCATTTGGTTTTCACGCAAACATAGCGTCGTCGCGGCGCTCTTCCTCACTCAGGGCGAGTTCGCTTCTTTCGATGATGAAATCGACACCATCATCCACAGCATCGACGTCATGTAGAGGCGCCTCGTCCTATCGAAGCGCGGCCCCTAGCCCCTCTGCATCCACGACCTGACAGCCAACCTCTGCAACCGCCGCAGCCCCCCCATCCTCACCAACCAGCTTGGCAAGGCGAACGACGACTTCGTGTCGATGCCATGGCCGCCCGCGCGAACCACAGGCCAAGAGGGCCGCGAGCACTCTGGTCGCCTCCGTGAGCGCACCAGCCTCGACCAAGCGATGCGCAAGCTCCGATTGCAGACGCCCCTCGCCAGGGCGGATCGCAAGAGCTTCTCGGGCCAAGCGAACCGCGTCTTGCGGCCTCTTGGCATAGCGAAAGGCCTGGGATGCCAAGTGCAGCGAGTCAGAAGTATTCTCATCTCGCGCCCTTGTCTCTACCAACCGCGCCCTCTTCAGCGCCTCACCAGAGTTGCCAGACGCGAGTAGCAGGCGAATAGGAGCAAGCACGGGCCGAGAAGCTCCCGATGCCAAAGCTGCGGTTCTATCCCAGGCCACCACCGCGGCCACCACCGCGCCTTCACGCTCTTCGACATCAGCGAGTGCGCTCCAAAGCTCGGCCCGCTCAGGAGCGCTCACGGTCGCGCGCCGCAAGTAGGCAGCCGACTCACTCTGAGAAACCCCGTCTGCAACGGAGAGGGCGAATAGAAGTGTCGCACCCGCACGTTCAGTCTTCCCTAGCGCCCCCACGTCGGCGGAAGCCCCGACCGCGGCCGAAGCGAGTTCGGGCAGCTCATGTACTTCCGCACTCGCGAGCATGGCGACCACCTCGTTGTTTCGCCCTAGCGCAGCTAAGGCAGCCACCGTTTCAAGAGCGATCGCAAGACCTTTTCCCTCTGCACATAGCGCAAGCGCGCGCTCAGCATCACCGGCCAGCCGAGTGAGCCGAGCCACGCGACCACGCACCTCCTCATGCTCTTCTAGCGTGAGTGAGTCGATGAGAGCTTCTCGGGCCTTGGCATCGTCTCCTGAAGCGAAGAGCAACTCGGCGCGACGCCGAAGTATGACGGCGGCCCTGGGAGCCCGATTGAGCACTTCCAATGCAGCGGAGGAGTCGGTCGCCAGCAGAGATTGTGCCAGACTTGTTGCGACGCCAGGCGGCCACCTCTGCAGCGCTTCCTCGCTGCAAAGGCCCTGGCCAACTTGCAAGAGTTCCTCTATGAGGCCGCGCAGCACCGCTGCTTCCCAGGGCTGCTTCTGCAGGGCTGAGACTGCAGATCCGAGCGCCGCGCAGCTCCCAATCTGCGCCGACGCAATCAGCTGAGAAGCCGAGACCGCATCGTCGGCCCGTGCAAGCGCGCTTGCGAGACCGCCCACGGCAACGCTGCGTTCCGCATCGCGCCCCTTCCCGCACCCTGATAGGTACAAGACAGCCAGCAGCGATATCACTCGACGTGCAAAGACTCTGCGCACGAGGCGATCTTAGCAGCGTCTCAGACTCCCTCCCCGGGCCTGCCTGCGCTATACGATACTCACAACTCATGCGGCTCCATATCGCACTCACAACTGCACTGCTCTTGGCAGGCCTATCCCTCCCCGGGGCCAAAGGGGCCTTTGCCCAAGGCCCAGGAGCCACCCGAGTGGCGAAAGGCAGCTTCATGGCGCCCCAGTTCTCCCCCGACGGCACACGCCTGCTCGTCACGGGTGAGCGTCTGCACGGCGTTGGTGAGATTGCCATAGCAACAGGCACGGTGCGATGGCATCTCGACGAGGCCGGCATCGGCGTGCACAGCCACTATCGAAGCGATGGCAGCGTTGGCTTTCGAGCCAAGCGCGCCGGCAAGATCCGTCACCTCCGCATCGGCACCGATGGCACGATTGAGGAAACTCAAGAGCCCGCCGCGCGAGTCTTCGCCAAGAACGACCGCATCTATCTGCGAACCGACTCAGGAGTTACCAACGTCGGCACAGGTGATAGGTTCTTTGCTCCCAAGCTCTCGCCCGACGAGAGCAAGATTGCCTTCACCGGCCTCGCAACGGGCGTGCACGTTTACGACATCGCATCGAAGACTCTGATACGCGTTGGCTCTGGTACGGCGCCCGCATGGTCCCCCGATAGCAAGTCCCTGGCCTTCGAGCGAACAGAAGACGATGGTCACAACATCGTTGGCTCGGACCTATGGATCTGGAACGAGGGCTCTGCGGCTCGCGAGCTCACCCACACACAAAGCTTGCTCGAGCGCCGCCCCACATGGTCGCCCGACGGCAGCAAGCTCGCCTTCGATGACGATCGTGGTTCCATCTACGTAACCACCGTGACGGTGAGAAAATGAGATCCCGCCAGCGCACACTCGTATGTATCCTGCTCTGCGGCCTCCTGGCAGCAGTGCACTTTGCGACGCCCTGGGGCTCCCAGGCTATCGCCCAATCCATCGTCGTCGACCCAGGCCATGGCGGCGAAGATCCGGGCGGCAGTGGCAACGCCATGGACGAGAAGGACATCGTGCTCGACACCTCGCTGCGCCTTCTCGCTCTCCTGCGCAGCTCTGGCGAAGAAGGTGGGCGCAATTGGACAGCGGAAATCACTCGGGACACAGACGTCTTCATTGCACTCGCAGCGCGGGCGAACTACGCCAACTCTCTAGGTGCAGATCGCTTCGTTTCCATTCACGCCAATGCCTTCGGCGACCCACAGGCAAATGGCACCGAGACGTTCTCCGCCAATGAGCCAACCACCTCCTCAGCGATGCGTGATCTCGTGCAGGAAGAGATGATCGCCGAGTGGCAGCTTCGCGACCGAGGCGGAAAGACTGCAAACTTTACCGTCCTCACAAACACCTCCATGCCCGCCTCTCTCTCCGAATTGGGCTTTGTTACAAACACTGGAGATGCCGCTCTACTCGCCTCACTTGATGCCAGGCAACGAGCGGCAGAGGCACACGTCCGAGCCCTGGTTCGCCACTTCGAGGGCATCCCTGAGCCTGAGCCCCCGACGGGTTCCATCCTGGTTCAGGTGATTCTCAACGACGAGACACTAGACGCGATACAGATCCACCTCGACGACGTCGACGTCGGAGTCACAGGCGAGGACGGCTCGCTGCTTCTCGAGGACTTGGCCCTCGGTGCCTACCAGGTACGGGCGACTCTCCCGGACTACGATCCCTTCGAGCTTGGCGTTGAAGTGCGCGCCGACGAAGCAGCCAGAGCAACGTTTGAGCTTACAGACGAAGATGGTAGTCCCCCCGACGAGGGCTGCCTCGGTTGCTCTTCGAGTAGCGCGCCTTCGAACTTTCTCGGCCTGCTCCTTGTGCTCGTACTGCTGCGAAGACGACGTCGTATCCCTACCTAGTATCGGATGCCGGCAATTCGATCCGGGTTCCGGAAACAATCTGAGCCTTCGGGCGGTTCAGTCTGCATGAACAGAGGACCGGCCCCGAATCGACTCAACATCCCTCGACGCGAGCGGCGCAAGTTAAGGCTGCTGGTGCGCCGACATCGTGCACCGCATGCCGATCGTGCAACAAGCGCGAATCATCCTGCTTGCACATCAATGACTGGGCACAGAGCAAAGCGCAAGGCAGTTGAGCTGTTCGTCTCGGAACGTTCGCAAATG
>JAAEPE010000696.1 GCA_024222395.1 Myxococcales bacterium | reverse complement strand
TTGGTAGGTCTAAGTGCCATGGCAGGTCATGGCTTGCTAATTTATGCCACGGAATATATTGAAGCCAGCATTATGGCACCTTTACATTATACGGAAATATTAGGGGCGACTTTACTTGGCTACATAATGTTTGGAGACCTGCCGGACGGGTTCACCATATTGGGTTGCGCAATCGTGATTGTTGCGGGTCTGGTTATTACCTACCGAGAACATAGGCGCGCGTAAAACGCTGTATGTCTAGCCTCTAGCATTGAGAAACGTGGCAAGCTCCTTTCATTTGTGGGCACGTCACACCGTGCTCCCCACCATTGATGCGCCTTTGGCGCAAACGAAGGAGTCAGGCGATGGAACATATTGCAATCGATCTCGGCGGACGGGAGTCCCAAATCTGCGTTCGCGACCACAAGGGAGTAATCCTGGAAGAGCGCCGCTGTCGGACCAGAGTTCTGGGGAACTATCTGCGACGACGTCCGCACTGTCGGGTGATTTTGGAGACCTGCGCGGAGGGCTTTGGTGTTGCGGATCTAGCCTCAATTGTCCCCGGCCCCAACGAACCCTGGGATTGGCCCAGGCTAGCACCGGAGTTCGCCGATGAGTTGGCCGAATGGCTCGAGACCAATCTCGTGTCGAGGCTAGCGACCTCCGGCTAGAATTTCGGGGGCGCCCACGCTTCTTCTTGCCTCGTTTCGACACGCTGTCTAGCTTCGCTTGCCGCACCCAGGCAAACAAGGTCTGCTTTGGGACTCCCGCCTGACGTGTCAGGCCGGAGATGTTGGAATTCGGGGCCAAAGCTCCTCGCGTTCTCAGGTGCATGCGCTGTGGGCAAGCGTTCTGTGAGCGGCATGTGACGGGTAGCAACAAGCGTTGCAGCAACTGCGCTCATTGGCATGGCAAGCTCGAAGCGCTCAAGAGTCTGCCCGTTCTTCTCCTTCTGTTTGGAGGAACGCTTGCTGTGTTCGGACCTCTTCATGTTGTCCCTTGGATCTCGTTTGCGTTGTTGGTGGCGGCACTCCTGATCGTGTTCTATCCAAGAGGACAGCGACGGCAAAGTGCGTCGTCTTCATCCAACGACGAAAGCGATGCCTCCGGGAAAGAGGAATAGCGCCGGCCACGCGGGTGTGGAGCTTCCCAGTGAGCATGGCTTCTGGGTCATGCTGGTGGTTGTGTTGGTGGCGACCGTGGCACGCGCGGAGTTCTCTTTGTTGGCGATGGGAATGGCTTTGGGCCAAGCGGTCTTCGTCATTCTCATGGCCGGACAATTTCATCGACAGGTGCGCAAGAACGCGACCTCTCAGGTAGTCGCTTCCGCAGCGCTCGGGCTTCTGCTCTTGCCTATCGAATGGGGTGCCAAGCTGCCTAGCCTCGACCCCGCATTCGCCTACTGAGCTCAGCGTGCTGAGCCCGCAATGGTTGATGTCGATGGAGTCGACACCAAGCAGAGATGGACGATATCGCCCGTCTCAGGCTCGCACTCAAGGTCTTGCACGATATTCTCCAGTACCCTTTCCGGGAACGCGCCCAATAGAACGTGAATCCCAGAAAGTCAAAGCTCACCAGCCCTTTGCCGCGACTATGTGCCAAGGGCGGGCGCCCAAATGGCAACAGTCGCGTCTTGTCCGGATGCAATGTAAGGCCGTATTTGCCTAGCCGCTTTGGCAATACTTCCATCACACGACGCGCATCGTCCTCCCGTTTAGCCTCCGCCTACGGCACTGGTCTTGGCTGCGACAGGGTTCCCGGAGTGACGAAGAGCATGGTTGTCACTCGGTCTATGGTCTTGGTTGGGGCTGGAATCTGGGCCGTGCCAGGGGGCGGCGGCTGGCAGAAGCGATTCACGTCAGGGTGGCTCGTTGAACGAGCCCAACCACAAGTCACTCCCTTGTTCAGCTCAAGCTGCGATTGGAACTGCCCTCGCTGGCCCAGGTTAATATGGACCGCGACAGGGCCAAGACTTCTCTCAAAGTGCTCGCGCAAGTACTCGTCAGCGTTGTCTTCGAGCTTGCCATTCCGATCAACAGAGATACGCCGACCTGCGACTTCGATGTTGAGGCCCGGTGGGCAGAGTTGGTGGATGTCCAGGCTCTCTCGACTGCGAGTTGAACGAAACCTGTCGCGGCGTGGGAAGAACGCCAAGACGCCGGTGCCCAGGGCGTCGGCCGCCATATAGGCACCGAAGGCGGTGTCGGCGACCTCCGGATCACTCTTTAGCAGGTAGGCGGCAGCGAGGGCCGCCTCTGCCACAAAGGCAAGGGCTGCGGTCTTCTTCCACGTTGAACCATAGAGCCGATAGCTTCGATGCTCGGTTTCGTCACCACTCTGACTCAGCCTGCATTGGAGGCTCGGAATATTTCTTAGGGTAGTGTGCGTTGCCACTGTGCCTCCCCGCGGCTGTGCTGTGCTCGCTTGCGCTGTGCTCGCTTGCGCTGTGCCCGCGGCTATCGGTGCCCCCGCTGGAAAGAGCGTGATATGCAGTGTCTCGTCGACACTTCCCTCGGGAACAATCTCTTTGCGAACCTTCTCCTCAAAGGGCTTTCCGCCGTTGATGGCCCAGGAGGTGGCGCACCCCGATGCGGAGACAAGTGCTAGACAGAGCGCCGTCATTGCCATTGCGCGCATAGTCGTCTTCTCAAACTTGATACTGCTCATTGCTTCCATCCTCCGGGAATCAACACATGTACAGAGCCGCGCACAGCCCAGTTCGCCGGCGACCATGTGGCAGTCGCGGAAGGTGGCGCCTGATAGCTTCCGGCCACCCATATCCATGCCTTGCTATCCCACTGCCAAAAACCGGGAACCCATACCAAGGTGCCACGAACCGCTAGAGCAGGAGCTTCAACCCTTGGAGCAGGCGGAGCCGACGGCGCCTGCGTCGTTAGCCCAGAGTCCACATCGCTTTGTGGAACCTGCCAGGTACCGTGGAGCCACACCCATTGCGCAGAGGCCCACTCCCAGTAGCCGGCCCGCCAAACCGAGTTGACGCTGAAACGCGGTGGAACGTCTTCCGTCAAAGGAGAAGGAGGAGGGCCGGGCTTTGTCGCCAGGTTGTCTTCGTATGCGAGCAGGTAGAGACGATTGTTCTCCTGCCATTTCTCCTGGCTCCAGCAGCGCGCTTGCGCCGGATGGGCCAGACAAAACGCCTCGGCTTTGGCTTTCATGGCTTCGAGCTTTGCGTGGGCTTTGTACCCTCCGGCCCCCCAGCACTTGGTGCTCTTTAGGTGGGAGTCGCAATACGCTTTCCGTCGAGCTTTGGCCTGCACTTTGAGAATGAGTCGCGCCTGCGCTTCGAGGGCCAGTCGTCGCTTCTTGCGCTCGGCTCGCTCGGCGCGTCGGATTCGTTTCTCTTCCTTCCTGCGCTCATTCTCGATTCGGCGTTGCTCCGCTTGCACGAGTCTCTCTGCTTGCTTCTTGCGTGCACGCTCTCGTTCGCGCAGCTGAGCCTCGGTGAAGGTCTTGCGCTTCTTGCCACTGGGCACAGATACATCGACGTCGATTCGCGATTCGGCCTCAAGTGCGACGCGTCTCTCCTCTTCGCGCTCCTCTCTGCGTTGTCTCTTCTCCGCCTCTCGCTCCCATCGAATCTCCGCTCTGGCGCGAGCGAGAATCTCCGCCTCCAGGCGCCTCTTCTCACGGAGCTCTGCGTCTCGAATCCGTGCCTCCTCCACCGAGGCTAGGTAGGCGTCGTATTCGGCCTGGCTTGTGTTCGGGGCCTGCTTGGTGTGCACAACAACGAATCGAACCCCCTGCATATCATTGGGCACCATGGACCAGATTCGAAAGCGCAACGTCGCCCCAGCTTGTATGGCGTGATCCTTCAGGCTTTGTTCTGGCCATGAAAAGCCCAACATCGCCTCCTCGCCCCGGCTCGCTCTAGTACCGGGTACCGCCTGCAAGTGAAGAGGGGCGGTGGAATGCACGAAAGTGTCTTCGTCGGTTGTCTCGATCTGTTCGGCTTGCCCGGAGTCGCTCGGGGCGGAGGGCACCTGGTCCCCTCCGCGAGAGCCAGCGGCTGTGCTCTGAGCCAAACAGCGTTGGTTGTCGAGGGCCCCTTCTCTCGCCACCTTCGGCCCGCTCATCCTCTTGTCCCGCAGTAGTTCCGAGTCTCCTGTCTCAAGGGTGGCCGTGAACTCCACGCGATGGTCGCTTTCGATGTGGAGTTCGATTTCCTCGCCATACCGTGCGCCCAAGGCGGGAATCTCAATTGCATACGGGCCCTGCCCACATTCGGTCGTTGCCACATACGTAGTCTCGCTCACGGCGTGTGTCGTGATGTGCGGAGTCGTGCTCGTCGCAGTTGTGCCACCCGTCGCACCGGGGCGCGCACAAGAGGGCAGCCCGCTCAGAAATAGCAGAGTAAGCGCTAGGGAGTGAGTCTTCATCGTGAGGGCCTTGCTGGGGGAGTGAGAAGCTTGCCCTCGCCCAAGAGCAAAAGCCATGCCGCACCGTTCTTTCGACACATCGGTGCTCTTTGTGAACCGCGATTTACAGCGACTGTGCCGATGCGAGACACATCAGGGGAGTGTCTGGTGGTGTGTTGGCAATAGGGCCCCCTAGTACTCGAAGCCACTGCCGCCAACGAACTCACGCAAGAAAGACGTGGGGGGCACGTGTTCCGGGTAGATGGTCACGAAGCGGTTGACCAGGCCGATGAGTCGGTGTGCGGTTGTGTACTCAGGCCTGTCTCGTGGCACCTCGAGCAGGTAGCGCTCGGCAAAGCCGCGGAGTACGGAAATCTCGTAGATCAGCGACGAGTCAAAGACCGCATCGGCGTTTCCCTGATGCGGAAAGATATGAGCGCGTTCGCCGCGGCGAACTGAGGGCCATCGGGCGATGGTATCGGCGGCGGTGGCCCCGCGAGAGTGGCGGTCGCGCACGATGCGCCTGAGCAGCCGCAAATCTGATGCGTGGGTCCTGGTGACGCGATCGAATGGGAGCTGTGCGAGAGGGCAAATGAATATGCGAAAGACACTCTCCGATGGAAGGTTCTTGAGCAGGCGCGGGTTGAGGCCCTGGATTCCCTCCATCATGAGAAGGGTGCGAGGTTCTAACTCAAGCAGGGGGCCGCCGCTTGGCAAGCTCTGCCCGGTCTCAAAATCGTAGCGCGCCGTGGCTACCCGCTCGCCGCGCAGTAGAGCCTCGAGGTGCTGCTGCAGTAGCTTTGTGCGAATGGCATCAAAGGCCTCGTAGTCGAGCTTGCCGTCGCTATCGAGAGGGGTGTCCAGTCTATCGACGTAGTAGTTGTCGAGCCCCAGCCCCACGGGACGAATTCCGTTAACCTGCAGCTGAACCTTGAGTCGTCGAATGAACGTCGACTTCCCCGAAGAGGAGGGGCCGGCGATGCACACCACGCGGGGGAAGGGCACCCGCTCTCGAATCGCATCGGCAATTTGACCAATGCGTTTTTCGTGAAAGCCCTCGGCGACTCGGATGAGCTGCGAGACGTCGCCCTGCAAGCAAGCGCGATTGAACTCGCCCACGCTTCTGATCTCCAGAGCTTCGAGCCAGCGCTCGTGCTCACTGGTAAAGGCGTCGGCGTGCTGAGAAACCCGAGTGGCGATGTCGGGAGCCTGCGGGGCGACCTGGGCTCCCTTGCCCAAGGCCTCCTCGCCATAGACCAGGAGTAATCCATCATCTTGTGGGAGGAGACCAAAGCCCTTGAGTTTGCCTGTGCAGTCCGCCAGGTGCCCACTCTGGATTACGTAGACGCCGCCGTACGAAGAGAGGGGCACAGCATCGTTGCGCCAGGCCTCAAGAGTTTGGCAGGCGCCGGCCCAGCCACATTCGGCGAAGTAGCTTAGCGCCTCTTCCACTGTCCAGTATTCGGCACGGAGCGGCAGGTTCTGCTCGGCCAGTTGCCGCATTTCTATTTCAATCTGTTTTGCAATCTCCGAATTTCTCTCAAGTGAGCCGCCGGGAAGGACTACACGCTGGGCGACTAGCCTCAATGGGGCACTCGAGTTGCCCATTAGCTCGGTCTCTGTCGATAGGGATGAGCTGACGATTTCGTTCGACCTGTATCAGACACAAATCGTGGCTCAAGTTTCGAATGAGAATACTCCGGTATTCGAAGGAACTTGGAGCATTCCTTGGGCTGGGGGAGACATGGAGTTCCCTATATCCGCTACTCGGGA
>JAAEPE010000695.1 GCA_024222395.1 Myxococcales bacterium | reverse complement strand
CATCAAGAGTTCATCGCGCGGGTATCGACGAGCCTCTTGGGCGCTCACAAATATTCACAAGAGATCGTCTTGCTGGTGCGGTCTATCATAGTTTGTGCGGCCCACTTCGTATCCAGCGCTATCGTTACCAGCCGGAGGATCTTCTTGGTGGTTCTATTGTTGCTGTTGAGATCAGCGAAGGTCTCATCGACAAGATGACTCCTGCACTCTCTTTGCGCGAATGCCCAAAATCGTCGGCCCACCTGAGGCCCCATCGCGTTTGCACGGCGACTTGTGGGGCGGCAATGTGCATCGCACGGCCACGGGTGCCCCAGTCCTAATCGATCCAGCCGTCTACGGGGGTAACCGGGAAATCGACTTGCCCTTGCTGCAGCTCTTCGGCACCCCGGGTGATAGAACTTTCGCTGCCTGCGACGAGTTCCTGCCGCGCAGCCCGGGGCAGAGGGAGAGAGTGTCCCTGTACCAAATCTATCCCTTGCTCGCTCACGTAGTGCTCTTTGGCGGGAGCTACGTTGACTCGTGCGAGGATGCCCTCGCTCGCTGGTGTTGAGTTGAAAATCGGGCTAGGTTTGGCGTGTGCAGGAGTTCCTCACTCAATACGAAGACTTCTTTGCCAGCTACCGGATACTTGGCTGTGCACGCATCGTCTTGGCTTCCCTCGTTGCTGCCTGGCTCGCAGAGGTTGTCATTTGCCGAAGCCTGGCTGCAGCGGCGCGCAAGACCGAGACCGACCTTGACGATCGGCTCATCGCGACCTTGCGTCGCCCCATTTTCCTGAGCGTCCTCTTCTACGGACTTTCATGGTCGCTCAACCCGCTCGACCTTCCCCTTCGAGCTCTCTGGGCGGTCCATGGCGTATTGAAGACCATCATCGTCTTCATCTGGGCTGGCGTAGGTTTCAACGTTGCTTCGCTCTTTCTCGAAGCTCTGACAGGGCGCTCGGAGACCAGCTCCATATTGCAGCAACGCACCCTGCCTCTCTTCAGCATGCTGCTCAAGGGGCTCACCTTTGGCATGGCGGTCTACTTCCTCTTTCTCGCATGGGATATCGACGTCACCGCGTGGCTCGCCTCAGCTGGCATCATTGGTCTCGCCGTCGGTTTCGCCGCCCAAGATACCCTGTCGAATCTCTTTGCTGGCATCTTCATCATCGCCGACGCCCCATACAAGATCGACGACTACATCG
The DNA here is from genome assembly GCA_024222395.1 of Myxococcales bacterium. GTDB lineage: Bacteria > Myxococcota_A > Polyangia > Haliangiales > Haliangiaceae > NORP324. The sequence goes on along the minus strand of JAAEPE010000695.1, from coordinate 828 downwards.
TGCTCGACGACGGTACCCGAGGCCGAGTTACGCGCATCGGCATTCGCTCGACCCGCGTCCTCACCCTCGATGACGTCGAAATCACCATCCCGAACTCCGTCATAGGGGGCTCAAAGATAATCAACGAGGCTGGCGGACCAAGTCTGAAGCAGCGCGTCGCGGTAGCTGTGGACGCCGCCTACGGAGTCGACATCGACGAAGTGCGACCGGTGCTCCTAGGATGCATCAAAGGGATTTCTGGAATATGTACCTCGCCAGCGCCCGCCACCCGGTTTCGAGCATTTGGGGCCTCCGGCTTGGCCTTCGAGCTGCTTGTGTGGATTGCAGATCCGTCCCAGCGAGACATCATCTTGGACGTGCTTCACGAGCGTGTGTACAGAGCCTTCAACGAGGCGAATCTAGAGATCCCATTCAGCAAGCACGATCTCTATCTCAAAGAGACGCCAGCGTCAGCGGATTCGGGAAACGATACCTAGGGTACTGGCAGCGAGACGTCGAATTGGCAGGAACAGACCTAGTGCGTCACCCGGTCCTAATCTGGGGATAGAGTTTCTTCAATTTGTTCCGAGCGTCGTCGATTTTGAAATGCCAATCTACGCCCCGTTGCTTGGCATTGGTGTTTTTCGACCAACTCGCAATCTCAGACTGTAGCTTGTCAAACTCGCCGATTCGCCGTCCTGATAAGCACTGGTTTGTCATAGCACTGAGTTCGCATTCCGCAATGTTGAGCCAGCTGCCGTGCTTGGGTGTGTACGCAAAGCGAAGACGCTTGACATAAGCCCGGGCCACGCTCGGTTCAAACGCTTCATAAAACGCACCCTTGGTGTG
>JAAEPE010000694.1 GCA_024222395.1 Myxococcales bacterium | reverse complement strand
GTACCGCCGGCTTCACCGTCGCCAATGCAGAGAGCGACCTGCTCTTCTTCCTCAGGGGTTGGGGGACGGTCATCTTCACCACCGCCGCCGCCATTGTCGCTTGGGTAGCCACCGTCGGTGATGGTGCCAGTGCATGCAGCCTCCGAAGTAACGGAGAGAGCGAGAAGTGCGGTTAGGAATATCGTTCCGAGTTTCGAGGCTAACGACGAAAACTATGAACTTGCCTGCAAACAGGACGAGAGTCTTCCAAAGTACGCCATCTGTGACGATCAACCGCCGCGTGCGTTCCCAGAGATAGTAATTAGGGCGATGCGGCGACACAGCAAGCAGTAAGGCAACCCTCAATGTGATGTGACGGCGCAAGGTAAGCTCTGCAGAGGCTAGGCACGCCACGACCGACTGGAGCTGGTACCGATATGGGTGCCTACGAGCAGTAGGCGAGTTGGGAAGAGTTGGCGGCGTGCGTCCAACGTCCATCAGCACTGTACGGTCCATCAACACTGTACGGTCCATCAACACTGTACGAGAGAATCCTAGAGGGCGACGTCCCATCCATTGTTGAACTTTAGGTAGCGGTTCCTCCTGATCCGATTCAGGATCGGGGTTGCAATAACAAAGGAACCGCTGATGAATAGAGTATCAAAGAAACGAAGAAAAGCCCTTACCGAGATCATTCCACTACCAATTTCTCTGGAAGATCTC
>JAAEPE010000693.1 GCA_024222395.1 Myxococcales bacterium | reverse complement strand
TTGCCACCTCCCCCTCGCTTCGCCCAGGCGAAGGGTCCACTGCTTCGCATTCAACCCTCTCCATTCTTGTACCTGTCTTCCAACCGCCCGCCAGCATCGTCCCAGCAATCGCCACCAGCTGCGCAAAGAACGACAAGAACAGTGGGATATCACGCACAAGCGGCGAGCACCCCGTCGCCACGTCCTCAAACCCCGCCGCGCCGCCAACCAGGCCGACGAAACCCGTGTCAGAACCGCGAGATCGCCACCTGGACCACGGCCTCGACCACGGCCCAACCAAGCCCAAGATTTCAAACTCGGGAAGGGGGCGCGCTCGCCGTCCGTGCATGCGTCCCCTTGGACGCCCGCCCGCCCCCCATCCACACCGATGTGGCACACAGAATGATGTCCTTGACCACCCTGTGACGCGCGTCGTACACATCGACCGTGACGAAACGTTTTATTTCGTTCCTTCTTTGCCCAAACGTAAATCGGTCTCTCGCAGTTCTGCGCTCCTCCCCGTGCATTCTACCGTGCCCATGGCACCATCGCAGCCAAG
>JAAEPE010000692.1 GCA_024222395.1 Myxococcales bacterium | reverse complement strand
GCGATAGGCCGCAGTGGCCTTGCTGCGAACAGAGGGTTTGTTCTTCGACACATCCGCTTTCACCACGTGATCACCCGTGGCCGGTGCAGAGGCGGACACAGCACCCACGTAGAAGATGCCGTCATAACCGTGCTCGTCTGGTTTGTCGCTCAACTCGACGAGCCGCTTTTCGCCGCGATCCTGTCCATGCAGCTCCATCGGCCCGCAGCCATCTCCGGTGCAGACCCATGCGCTCCCGAGTGAGTAGGCATTGTTGAGGCTGCGCAGGTGTGGAAAGGCCTTTCGCACGTGCCAACCCATCCACCGCTCCGTGCTTGTCTGGGCGTGCATGTTACCAGACAGAAGGAGCGCAACCGCGTTGGTACTGTCGGACTCACGAAGGGTGTCAATAATGTTGGTTGCCATTCCCTTGTCACGTGCTTCAGCGCCCAATAAAAACATGCCGTCGAAGCCAAAGAGCTGAACGGCACGTCCGGCCTGTTTCAGTTCGCGCAGCGTGTCAATTAGAGCCAACATCGCGTGGCTGCTGCGACCGTCCTCGTAACTCCAGAACCGATGCTTGAACAACTCTTGCTGTGCTTCCTTTGAGCCGTCCGACGCCAAATACGCCTCGAGCCCGCCTTTCATGCTCGATGGCATTTCAAGACCGACGATTACGCGACCAGTTTTCGAAGCCAGACATGCCAGCTCACCAACGAAACTTGGAATCTCTGAGGTTCCATGCATCTCGCCGAAGAGCGTGATGGAGCCTTTCTGCATCAGCACGGCAGCTCCCTTAGAGGCTGGAGGACAGTCCACTTCTGCAATCGCTGGGGCCGTGTCCACCTGGCTACCAACATTCTTCTTGGGACGGTTACACGCAGCGCCGAGCGATACGATCAACGCGACGGTGTAAACTAGGCGAGGCATTAACATCGTCTGTCAACCAATCCGAGCTGGCGGCTATTCTTGCTCACTAGAGCACTGGTGATCGGTTAGCGAGCACCTGAAATCTCTCGCGCGTACAGGCTCGCCTTATAGTGGCGAGCAGGGTTCGGATTCACGCCCTCGCGCCAGAGTGCCTGTTCGAAATGCTCGACTACTTTGCGAAACTCGCTCGCCGTACCCGCGGCGAGGATCGTAGGCAGGTAGCCGAGGACGAGCGCTGTCGCGCGATACAAGCTCGGTTCAATGTTCGGGCGCTCCCGGCGCATTTCTGCGCAAATACCTTGAGCTAGGACCAATCCGAGTAGGGAAGCGTGGAGAAACGCATC
>JAAEPE010000691.1 GCA_024222395.1 Myxococcales bacterium | reverse complement strand
TATCCGCTGTCGGCCGGTTTTTCGCAGGCAAGAGCGATGATCTGTGTCATCTGCTCCGCGCTGAATCGAGCAGGAGTTCCACTGCGGTACTCATCAGACAAACACTCAGCAATAGGGCGATCCAGATCCTTCTCCGAGGCACCCTGCGTCTAGCCTCTGCCCAAGGCCGATGCAGCCACCTGGACCTCCACGAAACTTGCAGGCCTATTTGCCGAGCGAGTGCGGCGGGGCTGGCCCGACTCACCCGCAAGCTCCGACCAGCGCTGCAAAGTTGCCGGGCTTATACCCTCTGACCTGGCGAACGCGCGGCCCGATATTCCACTGGAGCGCCAGCGGCGCACCGTTTCATGCCGAGAAATATCGTCTCGGCTATTTCTCTTTCGTCCCATGCATTGGCTCTACACCTTCTAGATGCACAGCGCAGGAGGGCGATTGGTAAGGGGTTCACGCTGAAACATAGGCTACGCGTCAAAGGCACCAACGTTCGTGGCAGAGAAGCACGGCCCCTTCTCTGCCCTATCAGGGAAGCTTGCCCACGATGGTCCCCGAGCCGTCATGCACCTCTAGCTGCTCGTGGATTCCATCGAGCCGTTCGGGAAACACGCACAGGCAGGTCTCGGGGGAATTCTTGGATGACGTGTAGAGAATGCCATGCACCCTCTTGCTTGCGTAGGCTGCTTCTCCGAGAACTTGCGAGGGCGGACGCCCCATCGGTGCATAGGCCCAAACGCCCGTCAGCTCTGCCGTTGTTGTCCTCAGAGCGGCTTGGATCAGTGGGGCGGTTGTGTCGAGGACGTTGAGAACAACACCGTTGACAGTAACGAGGAGCGCCGGGTTGGTGGCCATTGGAAGCAAGGAGCCAGTCGGGCCCCGAAACACTGCGCCAACCTCAAGCAGAGCAGTATCAACCGTAGAGGCTAGATAGGCGGTATCGAACCCACCCTTGGGGGTGAAACGCGCGCCATGTCGTTTTGATCCCGCCGGCCAGAGTGGATCAGGGCCAGATCCTAGAGCGGCTCCTGGAGGTGGGCCCGCTAAATACTCATTCGCGACAACTCGCGACCACGGCCCTATGACCGTCTTGAGTGGGAGCGTCGAGAGCTTCGCTCTTAGAGTTCGCGCCTTGTACACGTTGCGCTAGCTTGGCCCACCGGCGTACATCGCTTCAAGAAAGTCGCGTAGGTTTTCAGCTTGTCCGTCTCTAATAAGCGAGATGGGTTGCCTGCCTCCAAAGTCCGGCAGGGGCGTGTTGAGCCACAAGGGCACCTCCTCTGTGCTCGCCAAGAGCTTGCACAACAGATCATAGGCTCTCCGTAGATCCGTTAGCAGTGGTTGAAGCGAGACGGCCGCGGGCGTCTTGCTAACAGTCTGGGGTGCCTTGCCAATCGCCTTCGACAACTCACGCAAGCTAAGACCATATGCACGGGCGATTCGTTTGGCATCGATTCTGCCTGTCTTTGGATCGTGCAGGTTGTGGAGAGGTGTGGGAGTCGCCACGGAAGGCAAGCGTATTTGAGGAGGCATTAGCGCGAGGCTTGTCACGCGTATCACTAGCTCCGAATCTGAGAAGGGCTTGCGAAGCACGTCTACGACCCCCGGCTCTAAGAGCGACGAAATCTGAGAGTTGGAAGGAGCATCCGTTAACAACAGAACATTTATGGCCGGCCTCTCACCACGAAGCCCCTGCACGAAATCCACCAAACCGGGCAGCTGTGTATCCGCCACAAGGAGCGTTGCCTCACTCTCCTTGATGTGCCTGCGAAGCCCGCGCAACGTCTTTGCGTTCCGCACTTGAACCTCTAGGGTTCGTTCGACGCGAGGCCCGAGCGTTCCGTCAGAAGCAGCGACCAATGCACAATTGTGGGCCATCATGTCTACAGGATAACACGTGTCCGCCTTTTGTCCACCTCGTACCTGCTTTGTGTAGCATCATCTCTCTGGGCTCAACAACTCGGGTGCACAAGAAACACGAAGAGCTGCGTGGGTTTATGGACCACCCGCTCTTGGGTACGCAACGAGGATACCGTCCGCTTGCACGTGTCTAGGCGAGGACGCGCCAGATTGCAACGAAGTGGCAAGCGACCGCGACGAGAACGAAAGTATGAAAGACCTCGTGGTAGCCAAAGATTGTTGGCAGCGGATCTGGAGCTCGTCGGGCGTAGATGATTCCACCGATGCTGTATAGGACTCCACCAACAACGAAGAGCGTCAACGTCACGCTATGAAGAGCCTCCAAGAGTGCGGCCCCAAAGGGTAGGACCACCCATCCCATGGCAACCGTGACGGTAACGTTGATCCACCTGGGAACGGTGGCCCAAAAGAGAGAGAGCAGTGCACCTGCGCTAGCGAAGATCCACGCCGGAGCAAGGAGCTGCCTTCCTTCGCTCGGTGGTAGCGCGACGAAGCACAGCGGTGTGTAGCTACGGACAATCAGGACGAAGATGGCCGTGTGATCGATTCGGCGGAGCCACATGCGAATGCGCGGGGTCCATTGGAACTTGTGGTAGATAGCGCTGGTCGAGAGCAAGAAGATCTTCAGTGAGCAGGACTACTGGAAGAAGGACAGGCACTTCTTTCGAGAAGAGGCTGTCGGCAAGAACCGCAGCAGACTGAGCGCGGAGCAAGAGCAACGTATCGTCGAGCGATGTCGCGATGAACTCGGTAGCGAGTGCGCAGAGTTTGTCTGTAAAGCCTAGCCGTGCCCCAACTGGCGCTGTGCGGACGTCCGTATTTTGCTGTCGGGATGGGAATTGACAAATTGTTAGAAACGAAGGCGGAGCGCTTGCGGCGTCGCGTGCTTGCATCTCGCGGCTCCGGGTAAGTTCGGTATGGCGAAGCGCTCGCCTCAGCGATTGCCCAATGCCTGGCGCAATTGCTCGATGCTGGTGCCTCGTGGAAGGAATGCAGACAGCGCCTTGGGGTTTCTAACGGATCTATTCACGCTTGGAGTAATACGTATCCGGAATCTCAAACAACTGAGATCGTGCGGGTGCGTATCACCGAGGACAGCCCTGGAAAACCATCCTCCGCAGGCTTGCTTCTTTGCACGCCCAATGGTCACAGACTCTCGGGACTTACCCTCGGAGAGGCCGCGCAGCTCTTGCGAGCGCTCGGGTGATTGGCAGTACGCGCAGCATTCGGGTCTTTGCGTATGCCAAGCCAGTGGATTTGAGGCGCTC
>JAAEPE010000690.1 GCA_024222395.1 Myxococcales bacterium | reverse complement strand
TGTGTGTGACAATATAAATTATAAATTTGCACAATGTGGGGATCGAACCCACGACCTTAGGATTATGAGACCTACGCGCTGCCAACTGCGCCAATCGTGCAATGTTATTTATTTTGTGTTGTGATATATATATATATATGCACACACACACACACACATGTTCAGTTCATGATTCACCAAGACCGGCCGTCGTTTTGCTGGCGTGCTTTCCTGCGTCCCTTTGCTAGGCCCACAAGTGCTTCACTGTGACAGCGGCGTTGTAGGAGGCGGAGTAGCACAGGAAGGATGACGTGAGCGTGGTCGAGAGGAGGGCGAGCATGACCGCGTAGTACTTTGCGCTGGCGTGCCTCCGCTGCGCCTTCTTCACGCGGCTGATCTCGCTCGGGTACTCGGCGCAGAAAGTGCTTAGGAGCTTGTCCCAGTGCGTGAAGTACCTGCGGGCGTTTTTCAACACAAGAACAACACAGACGCAATCAGACGGGAGAAAGGCAAAAGCTGGCCGGTCAGTGTCCACGTCGCATTGCTTTTTCCCATCATATGGCCGCTTCTTCCGCATTTTTTTCTGGTCTTCTAACGTCACTCATCGAAAGAGAGGAGAGAGAGTGAGTAGGAAAAGGACGTACAGAGAGAGGTTCTTGGAGGGGCACTTGTGGTGCAAGTTGTGGTAGAGGACAGTGTTCAAGTGGCCGGAGACCGCGTCGATTCCCTTGAAGCCTATCCACAAGAGCTGCTCGAGGCTCGGGATGAGCGGGTGGAGCTCGATGCTGGCGTGGCCGCCGATGTGGATGAGGGTGGTGTAGAGGTGGTACAGGCGGTGCGTGTTCACGTGCATCGGCAGCACGAAGCAAACGAGGATTTCGTCGAAGAAGACGATGAGCGCCTCGACCACGTGAAGGCTGTAACCGGAGAAAGGGGTCGGGACCCTGGACTGGTGGTGGAGGTAGTGGACGCGGGTCAGGAGC
>JAAEPE010000689.1 GCA_024222395.1 Myxococcales bacterium | reverse complement strand
TTCGGGTTTCGGTGCGCTCATGCGACCGCGCGCCGAGATAACATTCCCGCTCAAGCCACATCGCCTCGTTGAGCAGTGCAGTCATCGCAGATTGCATACCGCCAAATCCTTCGCGGCCAATAATTTCCAACACTTCCTGTAATCCGTTACGTTCAAATTCGTGGGTCATGGTTTCTGTCATCCTTTCGTTTGTAGTGAAAAAGAGGGTGAACCATGGCCTGCGGCTCACGCCGAGGCCAATTTACAGAAACAATAATGCACTACCTCCGAGAGGCTATGCTCGCTTGCGCTGACACGGTTGCAGACACTGGCAACAGTACGCAGCTCATAGAGATCTAGGAGTGGAGATCTAGGAGGGGCCTGGGCTCTCCTGCGCTGCACATGGCTGTGCTCGCTACCGGGCGTATGCCGATATCAATCCGGAGAGAGAACCTCTCTTCTCGTTGATCAGATTGAACGTGATTGCAGTCAATCCCAGGCCCCGGGCTTCGGCGTCGAACTTGATGCGATTGGTGGGAGCACTGACAATGCGCTCGCTGAAGAACATTGCCTGCTTGACATACACTTCGATGCGATGTGCGGCACTCTCGTCGCCAACAGCATCTTGCCTGCCGACCGCTCTGGGCAGCTCCATTGCGGCAACGATGATCTCGCTGAGTTTGCAAGCCTCGATGCTGACTACGGGCATGAGAATCCTTCGTTTTGGCACGGAGATTTCGCCTTCCGCGTGCATGAGTCCAATGCGGTGTAGAAGATACGTTCCCGCGATATTGTGAAGTAGTCCAAGCGTGTAGACCTGCGCCGGGTCTTCGAAGTTATCAAGGAAGGCGAGTTCCTGGGCAATGATGCCGTTCAAGTAGGCTTGCTCTAGGTGCGTCGAGATTCGCCTGCGCAAGAGTGGGTGTCTTCCTACGATGAACTCCCTCGCCGCAACCGCCAACAATAGCTGCATTGTCTTGTTGACGCCAAGTCGTACCACTGCTTGAAGGACCGTATTGGCCTTCCCTCGGCTGCTGTAATACGCGCTATTGGCAACGTATAGGAGCTTTCGCGGCAGGGTTTCGTTCGCTTCTACGAGCTGCACGATATCCCCAAATTGTAGGTCGGTACGAGCGAGCAATAGGTACATGCTCTGCATGAGCTCGGGCATTCTCGGACCTGGAGTCGTATCGCACGCGATCTGCGCGAGCAGCGCTGTGAGTTGCTCGGCGTCGAGTTCTAGCGGCTCATCCGCTACGAGCTCATGTTCTCCTGCGAACTGCCCCTGCTCGACAGGCGAAGCCTCGCCTGTCGCACTCAGGGCTTCCTCGGCGACCGCCCCCGTCTCCTCGGCCGCAGCCGGGGCTTGCTCGCCTAGAGGCAATCCTCCGTCGGTTTGACTCATACTGCCCGCAGATCTGCTACGAGTTGCAGAGGCTCGCCGCGATTGGTATTCGGCAACCACGTGTAGGGGTTGTTCTCACAGCTTACAAAGCAGGACTGCCGCACTCATCGAGAATCGGCTAGGTGTATGGAAACTTTAGAGCGATATGCCACTCAAAGCGCCTTCAAGCCGAAGAGATCACGCCCGAATCTTGAGTATTTGTGCACGCTTGCCGCTGCCGCCTGCCGCCTATCGCGAACGCAGCGGAGAATTACCCCAGCTCCAGGCAAGGGGCAGTATGACGCCAATGAGCATTTGGCATTTCCTGTGTTTCACATTGCTGATGACGGGCTGCTCGATGGGAGGGGGAGCAGCGAAACCGCTTGCCAGAATCCGGTGACGGATTCAGGCTAGTTATTAGGGCCCAGAGCGCCCGTTATTGGCGCCAGTTTTCTACGCGTCTGGCTGCCCGCTCCACCAGCTTTGCCAACGTCATCGCGATGCGATCGAGAGCCTTGTCGCTAGGCAGGGTGAGAGCAAGAGTTGGCCGACCGTTCTCATCACGGCCGGTGTAGCCGGCGAGCTGGGTGCGCAGTTGCGCTTGGACCGGGGAAATCGGCTCTTCCCTCGCACCAAGCTCTCTGGCATCGACGAGGTGCGCCAGGAGTTCGAAAGCAGTGCTCACAAGCTTTCCACCCACCTCGGCCAAGCGCTCATCGGTCTAGAGTGCGGCTCTGGAGCGCCAAGCCGCGCCAATCCTGGACGTCCCTAGGTGCAAGATGACTTCGCCAACAACTGAGCCTCCTGGCAGCGAACCAAAGTGTCGGCTATCGCGGCCGACATTCGGGTCATCGCTTCCGAGAAAGACGGTGTAATCACCGCGCGACCGAAGACGCTTGATGACAACCGTATCGTCCTCGGGTAGTCGCGCGACCACGATCGCACCAAGCTCGATAGCCTCGGAACTTCGAGCGTCGATAACAACGTAGTCTCCTGGAACCAACGTCGGACACATGCTCCGTCCTCGCACCCGAAATATCTTGTGATGCCCTTGCCGACAGGTAGCCAAGACTTTGGCCAACCTGAGAGCTTGCAGAGCTCCATCGCGAACCAGGAATGTGGTGCCCAAGATTCTGTTGCGCAGCATCAGTCCAACACACAGATTAGACGTTTGGCGCAGAGCGCCGGACAGAAGTGGCGACGACGCGAACTAATCGCCTCTGGCACAGCCAGAAGCGTTGAAGTCTGCTTCCAATTCACTTGGAAGCAGGCTTCAAGAACTCGTATCAGCCGCCCGCGAGAACCCAATCGACTTCTCGTCCCTTGGTAGCCCAGAAGATTCCGTGAATCTTCTCAATGGCTGCCACCAGCTCGTCGGCGTGGGTTGGGCTCACTTCCACCTTGCAGGCAGAGCAGAGTTTTGCGGCTTCCCAGAAGACTGTGTGAAGCTCGGGATACTTCTCAAGATGCGGAGGCTTGAAGTAGTCGGTCCACAGAATGAGCAGCTGGCGCTTTGCGACTTCGGCCTCTTCCTCTTTGATGGCCACGAAGCGGCTGAGGGTGTTGTGAAAGCGAGCCACTGCGGCGCTATCGCTAGCATCAGGAGTCGCAAGACCCATGATCTTGTTAGTCATGGAGCGAACGGCTTCGGCGGCAATCCGAGCCGAAGCTGGGTCGTAGATACCGCATGGACCATCGCAGTGTGCTTGGGCGTCTTGGATATCGAGGGTTGCTTGTGCGCGATTGATGATTTTCTTTAGCATTTTCAGTTCCTGGTAGCGGTGGGGCTAGCGAGAGCGCTTCTGCTTCCAGAGGCGAGCAGCGAAGAAGGCGCCAGCGGCAATTGCGATGACGATGCCGCCGATGACGATGTGGTGGTTGGAGCTCACTCCAGTGTGAGAGTGACCAGGGTGAGCGAGAGCAACAGATGGCAGAGCCATTGTCGCAGCGAAGACAAGTTTGTTCATTTCGTATTCCTCAGAGTGGGTGCGTCTCGATAACAAGAGCGCGATTGTGGTTGAATTTTCATGGCGCGGCCAAGGGGGTGTCAAGTGCACCACCAACTCAGATCCACAGAGAACCCTCGTTCCTTGATTGAGACTTAGGATCGAGTGAAGTCGTGGACTACTCGGGCTGTGTGACAGGTTCTGGCACTCGCTTCGCCTGTTTCGGCGTTACGAGGGTCCTACCCATCTTCTTCACGCGCGTGAGTCTTCGGGTGGCGCGCGTTGAAGAGTAGGCTAGAGAGAAGAACTCATCATGAGTTTCTGCGAGGCGCCAGAGATCCCGAGGAACCACGCGATCGATATGTGCGTGCAGTGGAATTCGACACCAGCGCAGAAAGAGAGCCACCATTTCGGAACAAACGAGTTTCTTCTTGTCGTCGAGGTCGTTGCGATCCCAAACTCTCACAACGTAGATGAGCAAGAATCCGATCAAGCTCCAGCAATCATATAGGGCGCCCAGCCGACGCCCGAGCATTTGCATTGCCTCAGAGGTGACGTTGTCTTGGCGTTCAATCTCATAGAGTGCCAAGAGCTTGTTCCGCTTCTTCCAGACCTCGAAGGGCACCTGGACAAAGCCGCGCCCTTGCACTTCGAGCACCATGTGCTGAGCAAATTGCTCACTGAAGAAGAGCAAGAAGGAATGAGACGCTGGTGAACGAGTCGAAGTCCGAATGAACCACGAGAGCACTCCTTTTTGCGTCGAGAACCCAATTTGGACCCTACCCGGCTCCGGCAACCTCACCCAATTCCCCCCAAGACCTCTTGAGCATGGCAGATTATGGAAACTATGGCAAAGCGATATTGGTTGATGAAGAGCGAACCCGACGTCTACTCCATCGATGATCTAGAATGTAACGGTTCAACTCCGTGGGAGGGAGTACGCAACTATCAGGCGCGCAACTTCATGCGCGACGAGATGAAGGTAGGGGATGGAGTGCTCTTCTACCACTCCAACACCAAACCACCCGGCGTGGTGGGTGTAGGGAAAGTTAGCAGAGCCGGATATCCGGACGGTTTCGCATTCGACAAGAAGAGTAAGTACTTCGACCCAAAGAGCGACCCCGAAGAACCCCGATGGATTATGGTCGACGTAGCCTACGTCTCAACGCTTGGGAGGTGCGTTAGCCTCGATGAGATGAAAGAAGTCCCGGGGTTATCCGAGATGCTGGTAATCCGCAAAGGCATGCGACTGAGCGTCCAGCCCGTACAGAAGAATGAGTTTCAGCTCGTCAAGAAGCTCGGCAACACCAAGGCTTAACGCCTGGAGCTGCCCCGTAACTCAATGTCTCTGGAACGTAGTCGCATGGCTAGACGGCTCACGACTGAGCCGTCTAGCCAACGGGCACCGGCACGACATCCGCCGGCCTGGCGGCAGCTTCGACGCTGGGAACGGTTGCTTCGAGAGCATCCAGTTTCGCGATGAAGTCCGCTGCCTCACCGGCGAATTCCGCTGCCGCCATCTCGCGATAGTAGGTGATTCCCGCGCGAAGATTGGTCTCGTACTTCAGCAGACGAGGTGCCTCAGCGGCGATCTGTTTGCCCAGTTCTTCTATATAGAGTTCAAGCTCTCGCAGAAAAACGTGTGAACGCTCCGGTCTGTGCATCGCAATGCACCGGCCGTAGATGTGTCCAATCATCTCGTCGAGACTGATGACCTTCTTGAAATTCACAACATTGGGGCCGGGACAAATGGCTGGCGTTGCCTTGGTGTCGATGCCGGCGCCAAGCGTTGCGCAGCCACTGAGATCGTGGCAGATGCAAGAAGGATTCGTGATGCTCAGGCGCTTGCTAGCTCTTTCCTCGGTCGTTGCCTCGGACTCGTCGAGAATCTTGAGCTCGCGGCTTTGGTATGTGCGAGATGCGCGACACAGTGGGATATCCTGAAAGTCCCACTTGAGAGCGACATGCCCCTTGGGACAGGGGCTACCGGGCTTGCCCGAGGCGATACGCTTACGTCGGGCATTCTCGCTTCCTGAATTCATGAAGTTCCAAAACGGCACGCCGAGAGGAGAGCTCGGACTGAGTTGGATGTCCTCGTCCCGACACCCCGCCAGGTCACTGCGAGTCTTCTCATCGAGATTCGATGCTTCGGGAACCAACAGGAAGGGAGAGCCCCACGCCGTACTATCGACATTGTAGTAGTCGAGCAGGAGACTCTGCTCTGAAGCGGTGCCAAGACCGCCTTGGAACGTTAGGTGCGTGGTGAGAGGCGTTTCAAAGGTCGGCAACTCGGCTTTTGCGCGAGCTTTGTTGAAGATGACTATGATCTTTTCGGCAAGGGCCGCCCGATTGTCTTTGAACTCCTGAAGAATGGGCCCCATGAGCAGGCCTGCGGTAGCAAATGCGTGACCGCCACAGTTGAGTCCGGATTCGATGCGGTATTCAGAGACCCAAACGCCCTTCTTTGCGAGCACCTTGCTCTGCACATCCGCTGACCGAAAATCACTTACTTTGAGAACGAGACGCTTCTTGATGTATCCGGTCTCGGAAGGCAGAAATTCCTCCAGCGAGGCCATGTAGGCGAAGAGTCGCGGGTTCATTCCGGCAGACAGAATCAGCGATCCATCAACCGTGCTCTTTGCAAATCCACGAGCAGCCGCAAGAGCATCAGAGTCGCCAAGAGGAAGAGGAACGCCCTTGCGGTCTCGATCTCTGTCGAGCTTTGTCATGATGTTGGCGTTGATTGCACCCGCCTTGATTTGGCTGCGCAGCGACTCTTGCACGCGCTTCTTTTCGCTCGCGTCGTCACAGGCGAGCATGCTCTCGTATTCGCTACGCAATGGGCTCGGCGGCAGAAGCTCGAAGTATCGGCAAATGTCTGAGCCCTCATCGAAAGGCAAGGCACGTATCAGGCGCATTTGCTTTGCCACTTGGCGATCGAGGAAATCGAGGTAGGCGGTGATTCTGAGCGCCCGACCATTCGGAGCATTCTTCTTGATTGCAACGTAGTCGTCGCCGCACTCCGCGCAATGGTGCTTGCGCATCTGCTCGAGAAAGAGGTCGTCAACGAGCGAGACCGTTGAGGAGATTCCGTAGCGGGCGAGCTTCAATGGTGAATCAACGGTGAAGGCGATTCCCATCACTGGAATGGTGAAACTGTGTTTGCCGGCATCTACTGCGAACATGGCGGGAAGTTTGCTCACATCAGGCCGGGCCCGCGCGAGAAAAATCGACCACGTCTCTGTCACAATCGGGTGCATCGCCAATGTCGATGCGGCAAATTGGGCCCCTAAGCATCCGAGATCTGGTCGATTTCCAGCCAGTCGAGCAGCCCTCTCGCGTCCTCATCTGGGACATCCACCCCAAGCTGAGTGACGGAATTGACGTTGATGCCGTGAAAATCCGAACCGGCCGTCGCCACCATATTGTGCCGCCTGGCAACCTGGGCCCAAGCCTTGCGCTTCTTTGTCGGGTAGATTGCGTAGTGGACCTCGAGCCCGGAGAGGCCAGCCTCACGATAGCGCTGGATGAGTGGCTCGGCTCGGTTGCCCTGCAAATGTGGGTGAGCGAGTCCGACCCGCGCGCCTGCGGAGACCGCGAGTTCCACGCCATCTCCGACGGAGAGTCGGTTCACCTTGACGTCACCTAGGCCGCCGTCCTTCAAGAGACGGGAGAAGGCCTCGTCTCGCGACGCTACCACCCCTGTCCGCACCAGCTCGGCGGCGACATGAGGACGACCAATGGCTCCTTTGTGTCGCTCGAGCACAACTTCTGGATCGAAGACAGCGCCGTGTTCCGCCAATCTCTCGGCGATGGTGTAGACGCGTTTTCTCCGCACTTCACGCTGCAGACTAAGAGCACTCTCGACGATGGACCAATCGGAACCAGGAAGGGCATAGAGCAGGAGGTGAACCGTCCTATCGTCTTCGCTGCAGCTCAGTTCGACGCCACGAACCGCGTTTGGGAATACCTCGCGAGTGGCCTCGTAGCCGGCACTCGTGTCGTGATCGCTCAGACAGAAGACCTCGACTCCTCGTTCCTTTGCGCGCTGCGCCACTCCCGATGCCGGCAGTGTTCCATCCGAGTGTGTAGAGTGGCAGTGCAAATCAATGCGCATCAGCTGCGCATCTTCGCCATGTGTCTTGCGATGCTCATCGCCATCTCGAGGGCTTGCTCGTAGTTCAGCCGAGGATCAACACGGGTACGATAATCCCGCTCAAGATCAACTTCGCTCAAGTCGCGTGCGCCACCCATGCACTCGGTTACATCTTCACCAGTGAGTTCGAAGTGCACTCCACCAAGTACGGAATCACAGCTCTGGTGAATCTCGAAGGCCTGCTCCAGTTCGCGAAGAATGTTATCGAAGCGACGTGTCTTGATGCCATTGACCGTGGTCTCCGTATTGCCGTGCATCGGATCGCACTCCCAGAGCACGCGCCTGCCGCTATTGCGAACCGCATCGATGAGAGACGGCAAGGTCTTGCCCAAATTGCCAGCTCCCATTCTATGAATGAGCATTATTCGGCCAGGCTCGTGCTCAGGATCGAGGCGACCTAGTAGTTCGAGAAGCCACTCTGCAGTAACCTCTGGCCCGACTTTGATGCCAAGGGGATTGCGCACGCCTCGAAAGAACTCGACGTGTGCTCCCTCAAGTTCTGCCGTGCGCTTGCCAATCCAGGGTAGGTGCGTCGAAAGGTTGTACCAGCCATCGCGGTTTGGAACTTCTCTGGTCTGCGCCTCTTCGTAGGGGAGGTGCAGCCCTTCATGGCTTGTGTAGAAATTGACCCGGTTAGTGCTCGCTCGGGTACCGCTCACCGCTTCCATGAATTCCACGGAATCACGAATCGACTCGACTATCCGCTCGTATTCGTCGGCGAGCTCAGAGTGCTTGACGAATCCAAGCCCCCAATTCTCGGGGTGGTGCAAGTCGGCGAATCCGCCGTCTGCTAGAGAGCGAATGAAGTTGAGTGTGAGAGCCGCGCGCTCGTATCCGCGCAGTAGGAGCTCGGGATTGGGAATTCGCTCTTCGCTTGTGAAACCGGGATGATTGACAAGGTCGCCGCGATAGGTGGGTAGTGTCACGCCATCGCGGGTTTCGGTTTCGGAGGATCGCGGCTTGGCATATTGGCCCGCAATGCGGCCGACGCGAACGACTTGCTTCTTGGTGCCATGCACAAGAACAAGACTCATCTGAAGCAAGATCTTGAGCTTGGCTGTGATGACGCTGGACTCGCAATCATCGAAGCTCTCCGCACAGTCGCCGCCCTGCAAAACGAAGCACTCACCGCGGGCGGCCAGATCGAGCTTGCCCTTGAGTTCCTCGATCTCCCAAGAAGTCACGAGAGGCGGCAGCCGGGAGAGCTTGCCAAGGATTTCATGTAGAGCGTCTTGATCGGGATAGGTTGCCTGTTGGGAGGCCGCCTTGGACTGCCACGATGCCTTTGACCAATTGATTGCTCTCACACCTCCTTCGTAGCATCTCCCGATCCATCATTCAATTTGCAGCGACTGATGCCAGAGCAACTAGGCAATGCGCAGAGCGCTCAATCTCAAATCGCGCTCCGCCGAGGACTCGGGAAAATCGCTGCCGCTCCGACCTCGCCACATAGAGACGGCTCTGCGCCCGAGCGCCTTGCCCATCTCCTCCTCAAGCTCATCCCAGCTGCGAGCATCGTGGTGGAAGAAGCACAAGACCCACCCACCAGGCTCCACTAGCGGCGAGATTGCGGGGGCTAGGCTTGTCGGCGTCATCGCCGAGCAGTTGGAGGCGGTGCTGGCCGAAGGCGGTGGGGGGTCGACGATAACTCCACCGAACTTGCGCCCCTTCTCCGAGGCTTTGCGCAGCATCTTGACGACGTCCATGCGCTCCTGATCCCGCGCATCCGTTCGCTGGCCATTGAGTCGGTGGTTCTCTTGGCAGCGAAGAAGAGCGCGCTTCTGTGTATCACAGTGAATGACCCCTTTCGCACCTCCCGCCATCGCTGCGACGCCGAGGCTACCAGCGTAGGAGAATAGATTTAGCACGCGACGTCCGCTGCTATTAGCCCGAAGCCAATTCCGGGCTGGCCTGGCGTCTAGATAGAGGCCAGGGTTGCGGGGTGCCCAGGTCTCGACCCAGTACGAGAGCCCCTCTTCGAGCACCGCACTAGGCTCGCTAGGTAGAACTCCGAGGAGCGCACGGGGCTCTTTGCCGCGCTCCTTTAGAACGATGCAGGAGAAGGGTTCGGCTTTTCCCAGCACCTGCATGGCAATGTCGACCTCTTCGGCAGTAGATCCACGGTTTTCGATGATAGCCACATCGCCAAAGCGATCGACAGCTAGCGCCGGCCCGCCCTCGCCATAGCCGTGGAAGAGACGATACGCCGTGGTCTGAGGGTCTTCATGCAATGCCGACCGCGCCTGATAGGCAAGACGCAGTCGCTCCGCAAGATCGTTCGCCACCAGGGTCGGGACCTAGGCGCGTGGTTTGACTTCGCCGCTCTTGAGCATGCCAAGGTAGTCGTCGAGGTCATTCTTGACCTTGCCGGAGAGCATGATGACGCCAAATACGTTGGGCAAAGCCATGCCGAGAATCATGAGGTCACCGAAGTCGAGGACTGTGGTGCCCGTCATCAGCGCACCCATGAAGGTGAAGACTAGGAACACCCCTCGGTAGTACATGCCGGTTCCAGAACCAAAGAGCCAGGTCCAACAGCGCTCACCGTAGTACGACCAAGAAATCATCGTCGAGAACGCAAAGAGCGCTACAGCCACGGCGAGAACCCACGGGAACCAACTGATTTCTGCGCCCATTGCTTGGGACGTGAGGCCAGCGCCATTCTTATTGGCGATGAGGTCCGCCCACTCAGGATTGTTCCAAGCGCCTGTGATGACGATGACTAGAGCTGTCATCGTGCAAACAATGATGGTATCGACTAAAGGTTCCAACAGAGCGACAAGGCCCTCCTGAACCGGATATGCACTCTTAGCTGCCGAGTGCGCGATGGCGGCCGAACCGACGCCGGCTTCGTTTGAGAAGGCGGCGCGTTTGAAACCGACCATGAGCACACCAACAAATCCGCCAATACCAGCCTCCGTGGAGAAGGCACCCAAGACGATCGAGCTCATGGCTTCTGGAACAGCACCGGCATTCGCCAACAAGATGTAGAGGCAAGCAGTCACGTAAATGCCACACATCAGGGGCACGATAGCTTCGGCGATCGTCGCAATGCGCTGAATACCGCCGACGATGACAACGCCAACAAAGGTGGTCATGACCGCTCCGTAGATCCAGTGATTGTCTTGCAAGAAGATGACCTTCTGCTCAATCGCTCCGAGAGATTGATTAACTTGGAACGCGTTGCCACCCGCAAAGGATCCGAAGATACAGAGAATGACAAAGAACACTGCTAGAACTTTCCCGAGAGTCGGATAGTTCATCTCCGCGAGCCCGCGACTCAGGTACTGCATTGGACCACCGAGCACGGTGCCATCAGCTTCGATGGTGCGGTACTTCTGCCCGAGTGTGCACTCCGCGAACTTTGATGCCATTCCAAGGAAACCGGCGGTAATCATCCAGAACGTGGCCCCTGGACCACCTATCGTGATGGCAACAGCAACGCCGGCGATATTGCCCAGCCCCACGGTCGCAGAAAGCGCGGCGGTGAGAGCCTGGAAGTGCGAAACTTCGCCTACGTCATTCGGATCGTAGTACTTGCCGCGGACAATCTCCACAGCGTGCCGGAGCCCGCGCACGTTGATGAAGCCCATGCGTATCGTGAAGAAGCAGGCTCCGAGCACCAACCAAACCACGAGCATTGGGAGTTGGATATCGGTAGCGGAGTCGTTATCCCAGAACATGAGGTCGACGAAGAAGACCTTCCCGATGGGCGTAACGAACCACTTCCCGAAGAAGGCATTCACCTTGCCCTCGAAATCCAGTTCGGGCTTGGCCTTGGTAGCCGGCGCCGCTGCCGCATCGGCAGTTTCGCTCGCTTCCACAACCAATGGAGCAGACTCTGCCGCGGCTTCGGGCCCCTCTTGGGCGTGGCCTAGCCCCGCCCAGCTCGCCACACAGAGCAGCACCGCCATCACACCAACAAGAACTCGCATCGCAAAAATCCCCCTCACAAGCCGTGAATACCCTTGTCCCGCACGGAAGATCAAGAGCTTGCCTGTACGCTGCACAGGCAGGCGCTGCGCTCCGCGCTAGATCTGGTAGTCGGGTTTCGTGGTCTCGCCGTAGCGAATGCGAAGCCAAGCGCGCTCGTGCGTGTAGTAGACGAAGAACTTGATAGAGGTGTCGAGCAGACCTATCTCGAGGGCGAACGTAGCTTCGCCCGTCACGCCGTATGCCACCCCGGCCGTGATCAGAGTTGCGAAGAAGCGCCAGCTGAGCGACTTCACAAGACTTCGTTTACGCGAATCCATCTACCGACTCGAAACTAGCCTACTGCGAGGCAAGCCTGCTCTCCAATTGTCGCAAGTCTCTCAAATCATCGCTCTCTGCCCAATCCCTGAGACCGAATATCCGCACCTTGCGTCGCCCCCCTCCCCGGTGAGTTCGACGAGAACGGCTTCGCAGTGCTACTCGAGGCAACCCATCGGTCTCGCGCGATCCAGTAGGACTTCCGCGCTTGCTCGAAAAAGCTGTAGAAGTTCAATACCTTGTGAATGCCCTCGCGCGAACCCGACCGGGCGAGGTGTGCCGGCCCCTGTGTTGCGCCGGCACCGTCCACTTCCTGAGCATATGACCCTGCGAGAATCTGGTCAGTTGACCTGGAGCCGTTCGAGCACACCGAGACTTAGATAAGTGTTACTATACCAGCAAGAAGGGGATCGCCCGTGCCAGCGGCGAGCAGTGCGGCTTGAGCAATCATGGTGCTCCGTGGCCGGGATCCTGCAGGTGTTCCAGAGCAGATCGCAGCCACGCGACAAAGAATGCACGTTTTCTAGGAATGCGACGCTCAGAGCATGCCACAAACGTTCCGAAATTCTCTGATTGCTCCGCAAGTCTACACTTCCTGATCACTTCTTTGCGCAAAGCAGCCCGCCAGTCCTATACTCACTGGTCTGCGGGTATCGTCACGGTTTCGTGTGATCGGTCGGGAGGGCGCAGTGGCAATGCCGCAATCGGGTAAGACATCGAGGGAGCATCAACCGACGAGGAGAATTCTCGTCGCGACCAGTGATCCCGCACTCAACGCGTCCATCGATAGTCTTATCGATCCAGGGCCGACTCGAAGATTTGTCTGCAGCCACGCGGTAGACCTTGGCGGGGCTCTCGACTCGTTGCAGCGCGAAGATGCCGACGCGGTCCTCTACGATTTGGACTTAGAGGGGGACGAGGCGGTTACTGCGGTGCGCAAGCTTGTCCACACAGGCAAAGCTCCCATCATCATTCTCACCAAGGTTGGGAACGAGTCCCTCTCCCTGCGATGCCTCGAAGAAGGCGCCCAAGAGTATCTCGATCGCGACGACCTCGATACTGTCAATCTCAGGCGAGCCCTGGGCTATGCGATATCGCGGCACAGAGCCAACAATCTTCGCCTCCGTCTCGAGCACTCCGACAAGCTCGCCGCCCTAGGTCAGCTCACCGCCGGCGTTGCCCACGAAATCAATAACCCGGCGACCTACGTTCTCAGCAACCTGCGGCAAATAGAAGAAGTCGTTGGACGCCTTAGCTCGGGTAAGGGCAATCCAGGCGACTTGGAGCTTATCGCCGACATGGCACAAGATTGCCGGCGAGGCGTCGACCTAATCGCCTCGATTTCACGAGAGCTCAAGTGCTACGCGCGCACTGACGACGCCGCTTATGAGCAGATCGATATCGGCGAGCTCATTTCCAATACCAGCGCCATGACTCTCAACGAGATTCGCTACCGAGCCCGCTTCGAAAAACACATCGGCGACGTACCCAACATCGTTGGCTCGCGTTCGAAACTCAGCCAGATCCTTGTCAACCTCCTGATCAATGCTACCCACGCAATTCAAGAGGGCAAGAGCAGCGAGAATCTCATCCGCATCTCGTGCGACCTCGAAGGAGAGAACATCGTGATTCGCGTCAAAGACACGGGTTGCGGAATCCCGGAGATAAGCCGAGATAAGATTTTCGAGGCCTACTACACGACGAAGGAACACGGTCTAGGCACGGGGCTCGGCCTTCCCATTTGCCGTGAGATTGCCACTCTTCACGAGGGAACACTCGACTTCGAAAGCACGGTCGATGAAGGCACAGTCTTCCTGTTGACGCTCCCCGTGCAGTCCAGTCTTCGAGCTCCTGTGGTAGCCCAGACAGAGCCAACGGAAAGAGTGCCGCCAAATCGCAATAAGAGGATGCGAGTTCTTCTTATCGATGATGAGCCGCTCTTGCTAAAGTCGCTGGCACGCATGCTCCAGGCACACCACGACGTGGTTGCAACAACTGGCGGAGCGCTTGGCATCAAAGCCCTTGGCGAGCAGGATTTCGACGTCATAATCTGCGACCTCATGATGCCAGAGGTCGACGGCTTGCACGTTTACGAGAAACTCACCGAGACCTATCCCGAGCTAATTCAGAAGTTGGTCTACCTAAGTGGTGGCGTCTTCACCGATCGCATGTCGAGCTTCCTGGATGAGACCAAGCCGAGGCTACTGGATAAGCCCGTGAGTCGCGATGCGCTCCTTAGCGCCATCGGGGACCTCGCTCTCCCTGGCTAGCCAGCACAGCCAGGCTCCTCACGCGGAATACCACCGTGATTCAGCACAGTTAAGCGAGCAATGTGCGTTCCCGCAGACTTGCTGCACTTGCAAGTGTGCCTAGCTCCCCAGCATCCGTAGGTTCAGACGTAGCCCAAGATAATTCGAAGCTCCCTTGCGCCCCCCGGAAGCGTTGCGACATGGTTCTCTCGCTCGTGTACCGCTTCTTCTACTGGCTCATACTGTCGCGCCTGCCCGCCGAGGCAACGCATCAGGGCGCTTTCTTTATGCTGAGACTGCTCATGGCAATGCCGGGAGTTCGCGCGCTCGCTAGAAGCCTTCTCGCCCCGCGCGATGTCCAGCTGCAAGTGGAAGCCCTCGGCATGCGCTTCCCCTCACCGCTCGGACTCGCGGCAGGCTTCGACAAGAACGCCGTTGGGTATGAGGCACTGGGTGCTCTGGGCTTCGGCTTCGTCGAGATTGGCACGGTCACAGGACATGCTCAGCAAGGCAATGCGAAGCCGCGCATGTTTCGCCTAAGGCGCGACCGAGCCCTGATAAATAGGATGGGCTTCAACAACGGAGGCTCAGCACTTGCCGCCGAGCGACTGATGTCTCGTCCAACGGATGGCTCGCTCATAGTCGGAGCGAATATCGGCAAGACGAAGGCAGTGCCTGTAGAGGGCGCCGTGGCCGACTACGTACTCAGTGCCGAGCGTCTTGGCCCCGTGTGTGACTACATGGTCGTAAATGTGAGTTCGCCAAACACGCCAGGCCTGCGAGACTTACAATCAGTTGAGCAGCTCCGCCCACTGCTAACGGCAGTAAGAGCAACTCTCAATAGAGTACGCGAGGACAAACATCTGCCGCTCTTGGTGAAGATTGCTCCAGATCTCGCAGACGAGGATGTCGACGCCGTCGCCGACCTCGCTCTAGAATTGAAGCTCGATGGCATCATTGCGACTAACACCACAATCTCCCGCGCCAACCTGCAAACCGATGAGCACAAGGTCGCGGAGATTGGTGCAGGAGGTCTCAGCGGGGCACCTCTCAAAGAGCGCAGCCTCGAAGTCTTGCGGCGACTAAAAGCCCGAGTCGACGATAACCTCGTGCTCATTGCTGCCGGCGGGATCGAGACAGGAGACGATGCCTTCGCCCGGCTTGAAGCAGGCGCGACGCTGCTGCAGGCCTACACTGGATTCATCTATGGTGGCCCCCTGTGGCCACGCAAGCTCAGCCGGTATCTGGCACATAGATTGCGACACAAGCCCGGTTCCGACAAGTGCTAGCATGCCTATGATGTTTCGCCGGATTGCACTCCTCACGCTAGCTCCCCCCCTCGCCGCTCTATGCTTCGCAGCTTGCCCCTCGAGCGGCGGTACGCCAAAGACCGAGCCCCCTGTGACAGCGGGCGGTAGTCAATTACAGCCAAAGACTGCTTCAGCAAAACTAGTCGTGGGTATTGTTCTGGATCAACTGCCAACTTCGGCGATCCTACGCTACGCGCCGCACTTGCCAAAAGACGGTGTATTGCGCAGGGCCATTGAAGAAGGACTCTTCCAGGAGCGCGTGCGCTACGGATACGCAGGCACGAATACAGCACCAGGACACGCCTCTATCTATACGGGGGAGCTGCCCGCCGACCACGGGATCGACCGCAACGACGTCTACAGCAGGAAAGCTGCTCGCAAGCAGCAGATTGTCGATGACGGTAAGCACGCGGTGTTCAAAGTGGAGGGTTCATACGCGAGCCCATTCGAGTTGAAGAAGCCGACCGTAGGAGACGCTCTCCGGTCTCGTTCCCCAGAATCCAGAGTAGTATCCATCTCGCTCAAGGCGCGCGCCGCAGTGGTGTCTGCTGGACAGAAGCCAGACTTCGTCGCCTGGTACGACTACAGAATCCCCGGATTTACGACATCAGAGTTTTACGCAGACGAGTTACCAGCGTGGATGGTGACATGGAATCAAGCGAATCCGATGAAGGAGCGACTCACAACCTGGTCTGCGGAGAATCCAAAGCTCTACCAAGAGGTTATCGGCGACGATGCGGCCCTTGGGGAATCGGACTGGTATGGCCTTGGCACTACCTTTCCGCATGAGCTTGCAGGTACCCGAAATCCCAATAAGACGTTCATAGCGGCGCCGCAAAGCATGCAGTATCTAATCGACATGACACGCGCTGTTGTCGAGCAATACGCGATGGGGGCCGACGCCCACCCGGACTTGCTCTTGCTCTCCGTGTCGACCACCGACTACGCAGGCCACGCCTTTGGTACCTCTTCGTGGGAATACCTTGATGTTCTAATCAAGACGGATCGGGCGCTGGGCGCCCTCGTTCGAGACCTGGAAGCGACGACGGATGTCGCAGTCCTCATCACCTCGGACCATGGGGGCACCCCACTAGCAGAACACAGCCTCGCAGCCGGAAAGCCCGGTGGACGGCTCGTTGGAGCGAAGATGGTCGAGGACCTCGAGGCGGCTGCGAACAAGGCGTTGGGGGCGGGTAAGTGGTTCCAACTCTACGCGCAGCCGTACCTCTACTTAACGGATGAGGCGCTCAAGTCGGAAAAGCGCGCAGAGCTCATGAAGATTGTCGAAGCCTACGTCGAAACTACGCCCGAGCTGAGGGGAATCTACCCGGCAGAGACTGCACGCACACACCGCCGAAGTGACGACTGGCTCGCACGCGACATCGCCAATACAATTCCAGACTCGTGCCAAGAGCTCTTCGTCGTGCCCGCCGAAGGCCACGTGGCCATTTCGACCAAGGATGGATTCGGTACAGGACATGGCACACCGTGGGATGCCGATCGCGAGGTTCCTGTTCTCGCGTTTGGAGCCGGAGTTTCGAAGAGCCACGATAGCGCAGTCACCAAACAGAATCGCGTTGCTCCGACGATCGCCGCGCTACTGGGGCTCGACTGGCACCTGCCGGCAAAGGCCCTAGAGGGCGCTCCGAGGCCCAATGGCGCCCGGTAGCGATTGGACGGGGCAGCAGTGACGGTTCTGCCGCTGCACTGTCCAGTGCAGCACTATGCGTGGGGATCGAAGACCAGCATTCCCAGGCTGCTTGGCAAAGACTCTCCGCAACTCGAGCCCTGGGCCGAGATGTGGATGGGCGCTCATCAGAAGGCTCCGAGCCTGCTCGAAGGAGGAACGAGCCTCGCGGACTTCATAGCCAAGGCGCCCGCCAAGACACTCGGCACAGAGGCCTTTGGGCCAACCCTGCCCTTCCTCTTCAAGATCCTAGCGGCAAACGCCCCTCTATCCATTCAGTGCCACCCAAACAAGGCGCAAGCCGAGGCCGGCTTCGCAGCGGAGCAAGCAGCTGGCGTTCCTCTGAACGCTCGCAATCGAAATTACCGAGATAGGAATCACAAGCCAGAGCTCATCGTGGCATTAGAAGAGTTCTGGGCGCTGAAGGGGTTTCGCGATCCAGCAGACATTGCCGAGCTATTCAGCAAGGCCAAACTACATTCGGCCACACCACTTCTCGAGCTTCTGACGGGGCAAGACGGCCTTCGAAACTTCTATGCGAGCCTGCTCGGTCTTGCTCCCGAGGCGACCAGAACTCTGCTGAGCGAGCTTGAGCGTGGTCTAGATGGGCTACCTGAAGACGAGGCCCAATGGTCGCGCAAACTGCTATCTCTATATCCCGACGATCAAAGCGCGACGTCAGCTCTCGTCTTGCAACTGGTCGTGCTTCAAGAGGGAGAAGGACTGTTCCTGGGAGCCGGAGAGCTTCATGCATACCTAAGTGGCACGGGGCTCGAAATCATGGCGAACTCGGACAACGTGCTGCGCGGAGGCCTAACTCCCAAGCACGTCGACCCGACCGAGCTTCTGCGCGTGCTCCACTTTGGTCACCCCCCAATCGAGGTCTTGCGCGCCGAAGGAAGCGGCCCAGTGCGCCACTTCGAGTCCCCCTGTGATGAGTTCTTCCTTGAACATCTCCACCTGGACGCAGGCGCGAGTGCGCAATATGAGCCGTCCTCGCCTCGTGCACAGATTTGGCTGTGCCTAGGCGCAGGCGTGCAGCTGCATTGGGGGAGTGGGTCGCTGGCACTCGCACAAGGCGAGGTGGCGTTTGTCACTGCTAATGCGCCAACCATTGTGGCGCACGCAATACAGAGCGATGCCTGCGACGTATGGATTGCCAGCTACGGGCAACAGACCGAATAGTTTGCCGTCAAGTGCGGGCCAAATGACGAAATGAGCAACGCTGCAATCGGGAAAGCAGGACCATTAGACCGATCATTGTTTACGCTCGGCGGTCCAGGGCGCTCCTCCGAGTGGTAGATACGCGATGCCGCAGCCGCAACGTGGCGATTGCCAGTCTCGGAACGCAGGAGGTATCGAATCGATTCCGGCACGATATTGTCGATGTACTCTCGCCCCGTCCCTCTCTCTAGATCACTCCCATCGCCAAGGGCGACAATCGCGTTTTCGATGGCGTGCGCATGAGCCATGGTCGATAGAAGAAGAAGACAACAAGCGAGATGCTGGGCGACGACGGCAGTATCAGCAGAATCTCCAGTTAACTCTCGCATCTCAACCACGGTGTGAAGCAAGTGGAGCTCCAGCAGTTCGGATTCAATCGCAGAGAGAATCCGCTCTCCAAACTTTGGCTCTGCGAAACTCTCAGAGACGGCGAGTGCGTGTGCGATAGCCACACGAATTGCTAGCGACTCGGAATCCAGAGCGCTGATGAGCTCCGAGGCGCAGCGTCGCGTCCGAGCGTGACCGAGGATCCCAGCAACGGCGATTCGTGTCTCGATTGGAAGCCCTGGATCTCGAAGTGCGTCGACCAATGGGCCGATGTGTGCCTCAGAAGACCGCTGCAGTGCCATCCGCAGGGCTGCGATGCCGCATATGATCGCCGTCGTCACCAGGACGAAAACAGTGGAATCCGGAGCAAGCCCAACGAGGAAGACGGCGAACGCGCCCCCGAGTGCGGCGCCCAACTTGTCGGCTCCAACATCGATAAGCGCCTTTGCTGGCCGCTTCGTCTCTGGTGCAAGCGGGGTATAGAGAAGCTCGTAGCCCGAGCGATATGAGGAGCTTTCTATGATGGAAGCTCCACCGCGGTAGAACGCCAACACCAAGAGCGAGGGTTCAATCAAGGCGAGGGGCGCTAGTAGCACCAGTGTGATGGGCAGCGTACCTACCGCAGCTGCAATGCCGGCCTTCTTGACGAACCACGAAGCAAAGGTCGTTTGCAGGAACAAGGCTGCGATGCCAGTAGCAAGGTAGAACTTCGAGAAGAACGAAACGAGTTCCTCGCTGCTGCTGAGCGATGCCGCCGCAGATGCCTTGAAAGCGTAGTCAATCCCCGCGGTGCCAAAGGCAATCAAGACAACCAACCAGGCGACGTGGCGCAAGTACGGTGTCTCTTCTAGAATCCTAGAGGCCGCACCGCTAGGCGCGCTCTGCTGCGATTGCGATGCGTGCGTCCCTCGGACAATCCAGGCTATCGCCCCGCCACAGGCCAGCTCTAGAGCCAGCCGGCCGCCTCAGAAGCGCGTGTTCAGCGCGAACCACCTGCCCCATACCACCAGAACCGATTCTCGCTCCGAGCACATATTGTCCCAAGCTCTTTGCGCTGGCGAGGGCTCTCTCGGCCCGGTACTGCATTCGATGCGCGACTAAGATGGATGCGCCAGAAAGAACACCAACCAAGAGTGCCAGTGCCAGGATGACAAAGCTCCACCGAAAGAGTCCGCGATTCTCCTCTATTAGCGAGCGCTCCTGCCGTGCCACGATCGAGGTGACGAGCTCGTCGGCTCGCCGCTTTGGGGGGGGCGAGACGATCGTGAGACAATTTGTCGGAGAAGTCCCAATCGTCCTTGGAACGAGACTCCACGACTGCGCCAACTCTGTCGACGAAAGCAATCACCTCGGCAGCAAACGCTTGGGTGTAACTCTGACTATGACGCGTCAGCGCCGACTGGCAGTCGAAGGACGTTGGCTAGAGTGGTGACCTCCAGGCGGTACTCTGCGGCGATCAGAGCCCAAGCGCGATCGAAACGCTCACTTTGGGCCCAGCTTCGGAGCGTAAGAACGGCCTGTCCGCCTTCTTGCCCCCAGCGCATGCCGCTGTTCTTCATGCGCTGGGTCACCAGAGTCTTGCAGGCCGCCTCGATCACGCCGGAACCGATAGGCAACGCTTCGTCTCTATACGCCGAATACCGCATCCTGTGGCGGTGCTTCCGAAGATAGGTGAGCACCTTCGTGACCTTCTCGACCTTGGGAAATTTCTTCTTCAAGTAAGCGATCGAACGGATGACCTTTTGGGTACCCTTCGGGTCTTCGAGCAGGAGGCCGCGATATTCGTTGAACTTTGTCCGAGACTTGATGCTGCCGTCGCCATAGGTCGCGCCTAGGACTGCGGCGATGTGCTCGGTGGCGTGAAAGAAGTCCAGAATTGCTACATCGGCTTCGGTGGCGCGGGCTTGCCCATGTAGCGCCGAACTTCCTCGAGTGTGTTGTGGGCTAGAGGCAAGCGCTCCATGACGTCCGCCTCGTCAATCGATTTGGGGTTCTCGATTCGGTGCCCACTAATGGGAGGCGGCGTTGTGACCTCTACCTCGTCACTGTTCGCCTTCGCCGTTCCCGGATTCGCAAAGGCAACTAGGGCTGCGACAAAGAGCACCAAGAGGCGAGCGCGATGAGACATCGCGAGAGCGTATGGCATGACGGTGGCCCTAGCAAACTCTCTCGCTAGCTCCACAGGGTATCGCTGAGGCCTGCCCCTGTTTAGAGACGTTCGATGCCAATGAATCGCAGCCACCTATCCAATGACATGTCAATGTGGAGGTCTACCGCATGCCAGTCACGCTCTGAGAACTTGGTGCGAATGCGCACGATTGCGTAGCCGTGCGTCGTCAAAAGCTCAAGGCACTTGCGAGCATCACTCGACGTAGGCTGCAAAGCAGCTCCGCGAGGTCGCCCATCGCCCTGGTATTGTCTCGCAACGACCTTCATCGTTGGAGTCCCCACGAGCCGACGGTGAACCACGCTGAGATCTGCAAAGCACAACTGGCCATCTTGCACCGCGAAGTCATCCGGTGGGCTCAACTTTGTAAACCAGTAGCGCACGATCTTTCGTTGCCGCTCAACTAGCATGCGCGTCACATACTCAGTCGCTTCCGCGGACGAATACTGTGCGGACTGCACGGCGGCACGCACATGCTGCTCTCGAAACCTTGCGATGATCTTGGCGGCCCAGAGTGCATCGAACCGGTCCAGGTGATTGATTGGCTCCCAGGGATACGCAGTTTTCCAAGTTGCCGGTTCAAAGAGCTCGCTCTCGAACCGCGCCACTCCCAAGAATCGCTCCCCGCCGGGCTTGGCACCGTCCGCACCTTTCTAGGGTCTTCGCCAAAGCGCCATAGCGACCAGTGACTTCAGGATGTACTTCGCATCAAGGGAGTAGGCAAAGCCATCTTCTTCGCGCTCTTCAATCCAACCTAGCGCGCCGAGTACCTAGCCGAAGTCGACGAGGTAGTGCGTCACATAGCCAGTCTCCGGATCGAACATGCCGAGGGTGTTGTCCTATTTGACGTCAGTATGATTGAGCCATGAGAAAAACACGTACTGCCCGCGCAGCTCTCGGCGATGTTGGTGCGGCACGATGTCATTGGAATCGTCGCTGCGCATTCCTTCCGGGGCGATTCCACCAATGGGAAGACCAGGAAGGAACTTGCTCGCGAAACCGCGATAGCTGCCGTCGGCTTGCACTTCGAGCCGAGCCAAGGTGCTCTCCAAATCAGCAACTGTCATTGGCCGCTTGTGACCAAAGCGCGCAACGTCGTCAAACACCGTTCCCGACACTGGTCCACACGTCTTCGCATCCTGCCTCAGGTACTGCTCTTTGTGCCACGATGGACCTTTGCAGCCGCGCTCTGGCCAGTTCGCAAGAGCCTATTTCTCGTCGACAGACACGACATCGTCGGAAGAGCGTCACGCCTATTCTCCGGTGATGCCCCCGTGGCCCTCTCCCCGCAAGCGATCATCGTTGTGGGCCAGGGAGTAACCTTTGGTGTGGGTATCGGAGTGCTCGACTCCGCACAGGCACGCTTTTTTCTTGGTGGCGAGGCCAGACAAATCTACAGTCTGAAGCTTCGCAGTCGCGACCTCTTCGGCGCGAAAATCGAGTTGGACTCCGAATCCGAACTGCAGCTATTGCGAAACTCGATCTTCGCTGGCATCGGCAATGCCTCGGAATTTGGCGGCGAGTTTCGCAACGTTCCGGTGGACCCGACCATGGATTCAACGTCCATTGAGACGCGCTACAATCAGAGCATCGCGCGCATCGAATTTGGAGCCAACGTTGCTGCCGGTCGAAACCTAGTCGTTCGGGCCAGTGGAGCATACCTTCGGTGACGGTTCGACGAGGCAGAGGACGATACGGTGCGCAAGCTCGGTGACATCTACGACGAAGACGCGGTGGTGGGATTTGGCCAGGGATACTCGCAGCACTACGGCGATCTCCGACTTACCTACGATGACCGAACGCAGCCAAGTCGATGGGTATAAACAGCGCTCCCCACCAGAGGCTTGAAGATCACCGGCTTTGCGGGCTGGACCGCTCTGCGCCAGGATGCCTTCGATGACTATGTGCGCCTAGGAGTGGACCTGCAGCGCTACCAGCATCTCTTTGGCGGTGACAGCGTATTGATAGGGCACGCTCAACTAGAGTGGATTGGTCGGACATTGACGCCGTCCCATTTACCGATCTTCCAGGGCTCGGTGGATCCACGATTCTGCGTGGCTATCGTCGCGACAGGTTTAGGGCAAGACAAACGCCCTCGCTGTGGGCGAGTACCGCTTTCCCCTTCATCGACAACTGTCGGGATTCCTCTTTGTCGACGGCGGCAAAGTTGCCCGTGACGTAAGCGACCTTGCCCGAAACAAGCTGCACCTCGGAGTAAGCGCCGGATTGCACATTCGCTTTGCAAGCCGTCTGCTCTTGCGCATGCATGTGGCAGCAAGCGAAGAGGGAACTATTCTCAGTGCTAGCTTCTCACCGTCCGATCGCGTTCGACGCACGACGAAGCGACGCTAACAAGTTCGAGAGCCTACAGGACCGTTGGCGGCATCCTGCGAGAGTAGAGCATACCAACGGTCCCTCCAAGAGCCCTAGCAAAGCCTCCACGCCGGTGTGCAGTATCACGACCTTGCCTATGCAACGCAGCGTGTAACAGCGAGGAAGCCCGGCAAAGCCCTCCATTCCAAGATAGTACTCCGCTGCAATATGTATCGAATCGCTGCTATCCTCCACATCAGCCTCGACGATGCCGTATACGAGCTGGGCGTTGAAATCGGCGGGTTCGCCCTTTCTCCAGAGCACATGCCCGGGCTCCCAGTACTTCTCAACTTGGTGATGACAAAGCTCAGCTATCGAGTCGAGATTCGCAGAGCTAGAGATGGACAGACGGCTGAAGCGGAGGAGCTTGTCCACAAATGTCAGCTTTGCCTCCGGGTACTGCCCCAACTCAGGGGTTGGGAGACTATCCCGCTCGGCCGGAAGGCCTTGCTCTTCTCTGCTGCGATCGTGCTGACGATCTGCATGGTGCTCTACAACGTAGCCAATCGACGAGTCGCAAAATACGGAACCGGCGGGACCGACCAAGACACTGGGTTGGGGGATGCGGAGACTGTAGCGGAACAGAAGCTCTCTAAGGACGGGGGGCAAGCTCGTCCTGCAGTCCAAGGATTTGCTCTACATCGCTCTTATGATCTTGGTCGCCAACTTGGTCAACACGACCGGTGAGTTCATCATAACCAAGACATTCATCGCTAAGAACGAGCGTCTCTATCCTCAATACGACAAAGAGATCGAAGGCTCTGTGGACATGTACACC